>NZ_JBHTAC010000071.1:0-32170 GCF_042663325.1 Catellatospora aurea | reverse complement strand
TCGGCTTCGCTTCGCTTACCTCCTTGGTGGCGCGTGACGCCGGCGGCCGAACGCGTGGTGGGCGCGGCCCTCGGTGGTACAGCACCTCGGCGGGCGCGGTGCGAATTCATTCGTCGTCCGCGTGGTGGACACGCGTTGACGGGGGTCCGGGCGGGCGTGGAGGATATGGGTCCGGCCCATGTCGGGCCGTAGGTTGCATTCAGTTTGATCGTTGTTTGCGTGGCCATGGGTGTGGTGTTACCGCACTATTTGCCCGTGATCAGCGATCATGGGTGGGTCCCGGTGGCGGCAATGGCGGCGCTGAACCGGTGTAGACGGGCGCTGACCTGCGGGTGTGCGGTGGAGATTGTCTCCCGCGGATACGGCGCCGCAATGCGTACGAAACGGTAATAGGGCAAGGTCGGACAGAGATCCGGCACCAGCCCGCGTGCCGTCGTGGAGAGGAGCCGCCATGCTGCTGAGGGTCAGAGTCGCCCTGCCCGATCGTCCCGGATCGCTGGGGCAGGTGGCCCGGACTCTGGGCGTGGCCGGCGCGGACATCGTCCAGGTCGTGGTGCTGGAACGGCTCGGCGGCCGGGCGATCGACGACTTCACCGTGGTGTGGCCCGGTGGGGCCGGGGTGGAGCGGCTGCGCGCGGGGCTGAGTGCGATGCCGGGCGTGCGGGTCGACGGGATCTGGCGGGCGATCGGCGCGCCCGTCGCCGGGGCCTTCGACGCGGAGCTGCTCACGCAGGTCGCGTCGAACCCGAACGAGGGCCTGGCCACGCTGGTGGACACGGTGCCGGCGCTGCTGGCGGCGGACTGGGCGCTGGCGCTGCGGGTGCCCGCCGACTGGGCTGCGCGCGGGTCGGTGGGCATCGACGTGCGCCACGGGGCCGACGACATGGCCGTGCTGGGCGCGATGCGCAAGCGTCCCGAGCCGCCGGTCGTGTACGCGAGCTGGCGTGCGCCGGAGCAGCTCCTGCTGCCCGAGGTGACGCCGCTGCGGGCACGCTCGGTCACCGGCGCCGACGGCACGCGGTACGCGCTCGCGCCGTTCGGGCGCGCGGGACTGGTGCTGGTGGTGGCACGGTCGGCGGATGCGGAGCTGCCGGTGGCGGCGTTCCACGCGACCGAGGTCGACCGGGTGGCGCAGCTGGTGCGCGCCGCTGCGGCGATCGTCGGCGACCGGCTCGACGCGGTGAAGACCCCCGCCCCGCGGGCGGGGCAGCGCTCCTCGGAGGAGCCTGCTTCAGCGGTCTGACCTCAGCGTTTTCGCCTGCCGTGTGACCTCGGGCATAGCAAGATCTTGACAAGGCCGTGTAACCGCTGCGAAACACGGCAGGCGCACGCTGAGTCCTGTCGGTGACCGCCCTCATCATGGAGGAGCGTCCACTGGCAGGAAACGGAGCAGGTCATGGCGTTGTGGCGAGTGAGGGCGACCGTCGACGATCGTCCTGGGTTCCTGGCGGTGCTGACGGCGAGTCTCGCCCTGCGATCGGTCAACATCCTCGCGGTGCAGGTGCACACGACCGAGGAAGGAGCCGTCGACGACTTCCTGGTCGACGCGCCCGACGCGCTCTCCGAGGACGAGCTGGTCGCCGCCATCGAACGCGGCCGGGGGCGCGACGCCTGGGTCAGCCGCACCGACGTGTACGGCCTGATCGACCCGCCCACGCAGGCGCTGACCCTGGCCGCTCGGCTCGCGGCCGACCCCGACGGCCTGCACGGCGCGCTGTCCAGTCTGCTCGGCGGCAGCCTGGTGCGGCGGGAGCAGGGCGGCGCGACCGTCACCGGCCACGCCGACACCACGATGCGGCTGGCGGATCCGTTCACCGACAACGGTGTGCTGGTGGTGACCCGGCTCGCCCCGGCCTTCACCCCGGCCGAGTTCGCCCGCGCGCAGGCGCTGGTCGAGGTCGCCCGCGCGGCGCTGACCCGGCGGCTGGCCAGCGCGGTCGCGCTGCTGCCCGACGGCACCGAGGTCGCGTTCCGCCCGGCCGGTTCGGCGGACGTGTCGGCCGTCGACGACATGCACACGCGGTGCGGCGACCGCAGCCTGTTCATGCGCTACCTCGCCGGGACCCGCGGCCCGAGCCGAGGCAGGCTGTCGCGGCTGCTGACCCCGGCCCGCGGCTGCACGCTGGTCGCGGAGACTACGGTTGCGGGCACCGCGGGCAGCCGCATCGTGGCCGTGGCCAACCTGATCGGCGAGGGGGAGACCGCCGAGGTGGCGCTGCTGGTCGAGGACGGCTGGCAGCGGCGGGGCATCGGCACGGCGCTGCTGCGGCGGCTGCTGACGCTGGCGGGCCCGGCCGGCTTCCGCTCGGTCACGCTGCACACGCACTGCGACAACGACGCGATGCTGCGCACTATGAAGCGGCTGCCGCTGCCGGCCCGCACGGACCGCGACGGCACCCTCATCAGCGCCACCATCGCGGTGTCGGAGCTGCGCGCACCCGTGTGACCAGGGGAGTGATCCGGCTCCACCGTTGGTAGGCGGTCGCACACATTGTGCGATGGCTATGTTGGCGGTCGGTCAACCATTTCACTCATGACGTCCTCTCACATACCTCCGGCGGGATACCGTGACGCTCCATTGACCGAGTGGGACCCGGATCGGCCGGTCGACTTCGCCGAGGCCGAGGAGTTCCTGCGTGCCTGCTACACCGAGCTGCCCAAGCTCGGCCCGGTGGAGCCGCGGCTGGCCGTGGTGCGTGAGCAGATCGCCGCGCTGGGGACGTACACCCACACCCACGCCGAGCTGGTGCACGGGGCCCGCATGGCGTGGCGCAACGCCAGCCGGTGCATCGGCCGGGTGTACTGGCGCAGCCTGACCGTGCTCGACCGGCGGCAGCACCGCGCGCCCGACCAGATCTTCGACGACCTGGTCAGCCACCTGCACACGGCGACCGGGGAGGGGCACAACCGCGGCAAGCTGCGCGGGGTCATCTCGATCTTCGGGCAGGCGGTGCCGGGCCGCCCGGTCACCCGGCTGTGGAACGACCAGCTCATCCGGTACGCCGGATACCGCAGTGGCGACGGCATGACCGGCGATCCGCAGTACGAGCAGTTCACCTCGGCCGTCACCCGGCTCGGCTGGACCGGCAAGGGCAGCGCGTTCGACCTGCTGCCGCTGGTGCTGCAGACGGGCGACGGCGAGCCCCGGCTCTACGAGCTGCCCGAGTCGGCGGTCATGGAGGTGCCGCTGGCCCACCCGGAGTACGGCTGGTTCGCCGAGCTCGGCCTGCGCTGGCACGCGGTGCCCGCGATCGCCAACATGCGGCTGTCGATCGGCGGGGTGGACTACCCGCTCGCGCCGTTCTCCGGCTGGTACATGGGCACCGAGATCGGGGCCCGCAACCTCGCCGACGCGCACCGCTACAACCAGATCCCGGTGGTCGCGGCGCGGCTGGGCCTGGACACCAGCAGCGAGTCCACGCTGTGGCGGGACCGTGCACTGGTGGAGCTGAACCGCGCCGTGCTGTGGTCCTTCGAGCGCGCCGGGGTCCGCGTCACCGACCACCACAGCGAGTCGCGCCTGTTTCTGACCCACGTCGAGCGCGAGCGCCGGGCGGGCCGGGCCACCCCCGCGGACTGGACCTGGATCGTGCCGCCGATCTCCGGCGGGCTGACCCCGGTGTTCCACCGCTACTACACCGAGGCCGACCAGCGGCCGAACTTCTACCTCGACCGCTCCGCGCAGCAGCTGTCGCTGACCGGGCTGCCGCAGGTGTCCGTGCCGGCGCAGCGCACCTCACCGGAACCGCGTACCGCCGTCGACCCGGCGGCCGCGGTCTGCCCGATCACCGGCCGGACCGGCCCGAGGCCGAGCGCGGAGCCGGAGCCGCTGCCCGCCGACCAGGAGTTTGCCCCGGACACCGACCCGCTCGCGGCGTACGCCGACGCGGAGTCGACCATCCCGATCCCGGCCGGACCCGCGTCCGCGCCGATCACCGCCGAGCCGGTGCCCGCCCGCAAGCGGGGACTCCGCCGCCTACTCGGCTGAACCAACTGCTGACCTGCGGTTTCTGTCGACAGGCGTGATGAACCTCGCTGGCGGGGCAGGCTCGGATCGGCTAGGGCGCCGGCCGGCGGACCCCGGGCGAGCAACGTCCGGATATCGATCTTGAGGAAGGCTGCATTCGGGGCAGAGATTGGACTATGGTCGGGGCACGCTGAACCCCCGCCCCCTCAGGAGTTCGCATGCAACGACGCATCGCGGTCACGGCTGCGCTCGTCATGGTCGCGCTAGCCGCCTGCGGCTCCCCCTCGGAACCATCGGCCGGTGGCACTCTGCCGATCCCGACGCCCGCCCCCGCGGTGACGCCGACGGCGGCCCCGACGCCGACCTTCGTGGAGCCGAGCAGCTCACCGACGCCGACGCCGGTCCAGCCTTCCGCGAGCCCGGCCAAGCCGAAGCCGACGGTGGGCAAGCCGATCAGCTGCACGGGCAAGATCGCGCAGACCAAGCCCGCCGCGAGCGGCGCCGGACCCGGCGGCTCGCTGGTGAAGACCGGCTCGCCCGCGGTGGCGCTGACCTTCGACGACGGGCCGGACCCGGTCAACACGCCGAAGATCCTCGACGCGCTGCAGCAGTGCGGGGTGAAGGCGACCTTCTGCGTCGTCGGATTCCGGGCCCGGGACAACCCGGGGCTGATCGCCCGGATCGCGGCGGAGGGCCACACCCTGTGCAATCACTCCTGGCAGCACCTGTTCGACCTGGCCAAGCGGGATGACGCGTACATCCGCAAGGACCTGGAGAACACCAACAAGATGATCCTGCGGGCGGCCCCGCCCGGCGCCCGGGTCGCCTACTTCCGCGCCCCCGGCGGCAACTTCACCACCAAGCTGGTGAAGATCGCCTCCGACCTGGGCATGAAGTCGATCTACTGGCACGTGGACCCCCGGGACTGGGAGAGCGCCAAGTTCGGCAAGGGCACGGCGATGGTGAACCACATCATCGCGGCGGTGGAGCGCGACGTGCGGCCCGGCTCGATCGTGCTGTCGCACGACAACGGCAAACCCGACACCATCGTGGCGTACCGGACGCTGCTGCCCTGGCTGAAGGCCCGCTTCACACTGATCGCGCTGCCGGACGCACCGGACCCGCCGCCGTCCCCGGCTCCGGCGACCCCGCTGCCCTGACGAGCCCCGGCGCGCACCGCGCTCACACGACGAACGGCGTCCCCGGCGGGACGCCGTTCGTCGTGTCAGGTGCTCAGTGGCCGGTCAGCGTGCCGTGCTCGACGCAGGTGGCGGTCCAGCCGGCGGGCACGACCTGCACCTTCATCCGGCGGCGGCAGTGTCCGCAGAAGCGCGGCGGCTCCAGCTCACGGGCCGCCAGGCAGCCCTCGTGCGACACGCCGGCGGCCGGTTCGCCGCAGCGGTCGCAGTACGTCGTCTCCACGGCCGGCCTCACAGCGTCGCGGACAGCGCCTTGACCGGCATCTTGAGCTCGGCCAGCAGCTCAAGGTCCGAGGTCGCGGGACGGCCCAGGGTGGTCAGGTAGTTGCCGACGATCACCGCGTTGATGCCGCCCAGCAGGCCCTCGCGGGTGCCCAGGTCGCCCAGGGTGATCTCGCGCCCGCCCGCGTACCGCAGGATGGTGCGCGGCAGCGCGAGCCGGAACGCGGCGATGGCCCGCAGCGCGTCCTTGGGGTCCATCACCGGCTGGTCGCCCAGCGGCGTGCCCGGCCGCGGGTTGAGGAAGTTCAGCGGGACCTCGTCCGGCTCCAGCTCGGCGAGCTGCGCCGCGAACTCGGCGCGCTGCTCCAGGGTCTCACCGAGGCCGATGATGCCGCCGCAGCAGACCTCCATGCCGGAGTCGCGCACCATCTTCAGGGTGCTCCAGCGCTCCTCCCACGAGTGCGTGGTGACCACGTTCGGGAAGTACGACCGGCAGGTCTCCAGGTTGTGGTTGTAGCGGTGCACACCCATGTCCACCAGGTCGTCGACCTGCTCCTGGCTCAGCATGCCCAGGCTCGCCGCGACGTTGATGTCGACGGCCTCCTTGATCGCCTTCACGCCGTCGCGCATCTGCTGCATGAGCTTGGCGTCCGGGCCGCGGACGGCCGCGACGATGCAGAACTCGCTCGCGCCGGTGGCCGCGGTCTGCTCGGCGGCCTTGACCAGCGACGGGATGTCCAGCCACACCGAGCGCACCGGGGAGGAGAACAGCCCGGACTGGGAGCAGAAGTGGCAGTCCTCGGGGCAGCCGCCGGTCTTGAGCGACACGATGCCCTCGACCTCGACCTCGGGGCCGCACCAGCGCATGCGCACCTCGTGGGCCAGCTGGAGCGCGGCGGGGATGTCCTCGTCGGGCAGCCGGAGCACCTCGAGGATGTCGGCCTCCTCGAGGCCGAGTCCCTCGGCGAGGACACGGGTGCGGGCGCGGTCGAGTACCGATACTGAGCTGGTCGACATGGGCGTACCCTACAACGCGGCCTGTTCGGGTCGGCCAAAGGCCGAGTGACTTCAGACATGGATGGGTTGAATCATGGGCGACTGGCTGGCGACGCTACGGCGCAAGGCCGACCTGCGCGAACGCGCCGGGCTGCGCCGGGAACTGCGTCCGCGCGCCGGTGACGACGCGCTCGTCGACCTCGCCGGCAACGACTACCTCGGCCTGGCCCGCCACCCGCGGGTGCGGGCCGCGGCGGTGGCCGCGCTGGACGAGTACGGCCTCGGCGCGACCGGCTCCCGCCTGGTGCGCGGCAGCACCGACGTGCACAGCGCGCTGGAGGCGGCGCTCGCCTCGTGGCTGGGCACCGAGCAGGCGCTGGTCTACTCCAGCGGCTACCTCGCCAACCTGGGTGCGATCCGGGCCCTGTGCGGCCCGAACACGCTGCTGGTGTCCGACGCCCACAACCACGCCTCGCTGATCGACGGCTGCCGGCTGGCCGGGGCGGAGACGGTGACATTCGCCCACGGCGACCCGGCCGACGCGGCCCGGCTGCTCGCCGCCCACCCCGGCCGGCCGGCGGTGGTGCTCACCGAGTCGGTGTTCTCCGTCGACGGCGACCTCGCTCGGCTGGCCGAGCTGCACGCCGCCGCCCGTGCGCACGGGGCGTTGCTGCTGGTCGACGACGCGCACGGGCTCGGCGTGGTCGGGCCCGCCGGCTCCGGCGGCGTGGTCGCGGCCGGGATCGCCGGGCAGCCCGACGTGATCGTCACCGCGACCCTGTCCAAGGCGCTCGGTGGGGCGGGCGGCGTGGTCGCCGGGCCCGCCGCGCTGGTCCGGCACCTGGTCGACACCGGCCGCACCTTCATCTTCGACACCGCGCTGCCGCCCGCGATCGCCGCCGGGGTCACCGCGGCGCTCGACCTCGCCCGCGACGGCGAGCCGCTGCGCGCGGTGCTGCGCGAACGCGCGGCCGCGATCCGTGACACGTTCCGGGCAGCGGGGCTGGCGGTCACCGACCCGGCGGGCGGCGTGGTGTCGGTCGAGGCGCCGTCGGCCGAGCAGGCCTGGGCCTGGGCCGGGGCGTGCCGCGACAAGGGCGTGGCGGTAGGGTGCTTCCGCCCACCGTCCACCCCGGACAGCCGGTCCCGGCTGCGGCTGACGGTCAACGCAGGCGTTCCCGCCGACGACTTCGCGCGGGCTTTGGAGATCATCGTGGAGGTGCGGCCGTGACGGCGCTGACGGGGATCGTGCTGATCACAGGCACGGACACCGGGGTGGGCAAGACCATCACGACGGCCGCGATCGCGGCCGCGGCAACCGCTTCGGGGGTACGCACCGCGGTGGTCAAACCCGCCCAGACCGGCATCGACCCCTCCTACGGCGAGGTGCCCGACATGGCGGTCGTGGCCCGGCTGGCCGCCCCCGCCACCACGGTCACCCTCGCCGAATACCCGGACCCGCTCGCGCCGACCGCCGCCGCCCGGGTCGCCGGCCTGCCGCCGCTGGACATGTTCGCGATCATCGACCAGGTCAAGGCCATCGCGGCCGAGCACGAGCTGACCCTGGTCGAGGGCGCGGGCGGGCTGCTGGTGCCGATGGGCCTGCACCCCGGCGGCGCGGCCTGGTCGCTGGCCGACCTCGCGGTGGCGCTGTCCGCGCCCGCGGTCGTGGTCGCGCGCGCCGGTCTCGGCACCCTCAACCACACCGCGCTGACCCTGGAGGCGATGGCCCGCCGCGACATCGCCGGCCGCGTCGTGCTCGGCTCCTGGCCCGGCCGCCCCGAACTGGTCCACTACGCCAATCTGTCCGACCTGCCCGAAGACCTCGACGGGCTGATCCCCGAGGGCGCGGGCGACATCGAACCCGGCGTCTTCCGCCGCAGCGCCCCCGGCTGGCTCAGCCCCGCCCTGTACGGCGACTGCGACGACCCCCGCACCCTCGCCGAGCCGGACGAGGACTGACCCCCGCCGCAACTCTTAAAGAGTCGCGGCCTGGCAGCGGGTCCGAAGCCGCGTCTCTTTAAGAGTTGCGGCAGGTGGGGGGTCAGGGGTGGCGGATGGTGAAGGTGTCGGGTATGCGGAAGCTGAGGTTGTCGGGGCACCAGGGGCCGCGGAGGATCTCGGCGTCGCGGAGCAGGGGGGCGGTTTCGGCGACGACGACGGCGGCTTCCATGCGGGACAGTTGCGCCCCGACGCAGCGGTGTGCTCCCGCGCCGAAGGCCAGGTGGCGGCGGGAGCCGCGCTGGCCGGGTACGAAGTCGTGCGGGTTCTCGGCGGCCGTGAGCCCGGCGCGGGCGAGCCACAGCACGATGCTCGCGCCCCGCCGCACCGGGAAGCCGTCGAGGTCGGTGTCCCGGGCCGCCACCCGTCGCCAGGTGGGGATCGGCGGGACCAGCCGCAGGCCCTCCTCGACCACGTCGTCCACGCCGACGGTGCCCCGGGCCAGCCCGTCCAGCACCGCGGGTTCGCCGGTCAGCCGGTGCAGCAGCAGGGTGAGGAACTGCGACGTGGTCTCCTGACCGGCCACGAGCAGGAAGAACAGCGCCCCGACCGGGGTGTCCTTCGGCAGGCCCGCCGCAGCGGTATGGGCGCGCAGCTCACCGACCATGCCGCCGGCGGTCGCCGCGAAGTCGCGCAGCACCGTGTGGAACCGGCCGACGGTCTCGGCCAGCGCGAGCTGCCGGGGCGAGTCGAGCGGTGCCCAGAACAGTTCCAGCGCGGCCCGGGAGAACTCCTTGACCACGGCTGCGTCAGCCGCGGGCAGCTCGACGAGTTTCGCCAGCACCAGCAGGGGCAGGTCGGCGGCGAGATCGGCGTACAGGTCGACGGGCTCTCCGGCGCGCAGCCGCGCGGCCAGCCCGGCGACGCGGCGGCGCACCAGGCCGGTCAGCCAGGGCCGCAGCGCCTCGACCCGGGCCGGGTGCAGGGCCTGCGCGGTGATCTCGCGGATCGCGGGGTGGGAGACGCCGCCGTTGTTGGCCAGCGTGGCGGGCAGCTTGAAGCCGTACGAGGCGAGCACGCGCAGGGCGCTGACCGGCATCGGGCTGACCGCGTCGAGGGCGTTGTCCGGCCGGAAGGTGTCCGGGTCGGCCAGCACCCGCCGGACGAGCCGGTGTTCGCTGACGACGACGTGGGGGACGCCGACGTGGTCGGTCACCTCGACGGTCGCTTCGGCCCGCCCGTCGTTGTCGAAAGGCTGGTCCCAGGTACGGAACAGCACTCGGACACCGTACAAGGCGAAGTGAGGCAGCGTTCAGCCAAGGGCTTGCGGGGTGATGACGGTGATACCCGTCGGGGGCGCGTCGCCCATCGCGGTCAGCGCGGCGGGCACCGCGTCGAGCCCGATGGTGCGGGTGACCAGCGCGTCGGGGCGCAGCCGCCCGGACACCACGAGGTCGAGCATCGGCGGGTAGTCGGCGGCGGCCATGCCGTGGCTGCCCAGGATCTCCAGCTCCCAGCCGATGACCCGGCCCATCGGCAGCTCGGGCGCGCCGTGCGGGAGCAGCCCGACCTGCACGTGGCGGCCGCTGCGGCGCAGGCTCAGGACGGCCGCGGCGCAGGTCGCCGGGCTGCCCAGCGCGTCGAGGGTGAGGTGCGCCCCGCCGCCGGTCAGCTCGCGCACCGCCGCGACCGGATCGGTCTCCCGGCTGTTCACGCAGGCCACGGCTCCGTGCTCGCGGGCGAGGTCGAGCGCGCCGCCGGAGACGTCGACGGCGACGACCCGCGCGCCGTACGCGGCGGCGATCATCACGGCCGACAGCCCGACGCCGCCGCAGCCGTACACGGCGACCCACTCACCGGAGGCGACCCGCCCCTGCGCGACCACCGCCCGGTACGCGGTGGCGAACCGGCAGCCCAGCGCGGCCGCGGCGGCGTACGACAGCTGCTCGGGCAGGCCGACGAGGTTGAGGTCGGCGTGGTCGATCGCGACGTACTCGGCGAACGAGCCGCGGTGGGTGAACCCGGGCTGGGTCTGAAACTCGCAGACCTGCGGCGCGCCGCGCCGGCACGGCTCGCAACCGCCGCAGCCGCAGACGAACGGCACGGTCACCCGGTCGCCGACCTGCCAGCCGGTGACGTCCGCGCCGACCGCGTGCACGGTCCCGGCCAGCTCGTGGCCCGGCACGTGCGGGAACGCGGCGATGTCGGGGTCGTGGCCCATCCAGCCGTGCCAGTCGCTGCGGCACAGACCGGTCGCCTCGACCTTGATCACGCAGCCGTGCGGCGGCGCGACCGGTTCGGGCAGCTCACGCACGTCAGGCCGCTGTCCGAAACCGTCGTAGGCGACCGCGCGCACGTGTTCCCCTCCCACCGGGCCGCGACCGGAGCTCCGGCCACGATCACCAGCACACTACGTCGCGGCCCGGGGCGCGGGTAGGTCCGGAACGCACACGGATCATGGCGCGCGTCCGGCCGCCGCTACTCGGCAGCCGGGTAGGGCTCCGGGCGGCGGTACGCGACACCGAGCGCGTCGAAGCGGGCCAGCATCACGTCCAGCCGCTGCCGGAAGTCGCCCAGCTCGGTGCGGGTGCCCCAGCCCGTCTCGGCGACCGCGGACATCCGCGGCAGCAGGTTGTACGCGGCCCGCCCGACCGTCGGCAGGTACTCGCCCCACAGGTTGCCCTGCACGCCGAGCACCCGGTTGTCGCCGGCCGGCGGTTCGCCGGGTTCGGGCTGGTAGGCGTACACCTTCTCCAGCGGCAGCAGCCCGCCGATGCCCACCGGCTCGCCGGGCGCGTCGGACTCGTAGTAGTCGAGGTAGACGTGCTCGCACGGGGTGGCGACGACGTCGTGCCCGGCCCGGATCGCCTCGTCGACCTTCTCCTGGTGCCGCCAGGCCATGACCACGGCCTCGGCGGGCGCGCCCCGGCCGACCAGCTCGTCCCAGACGACCACCCGGCGGCCGTGCTCGCGCAGGTGCGCGGACAGTTCGGAGATCCACCAGCCGAGCAGGTCCTCCGGGTCGGTCAGCCCGAGTTCCTTCATCCGCGCCTGCGCGCCCGGGTTCGCCGACCACTCCGTGGGCGGCACCTCGTCGCCGCCCAGGTGGATCAGCGGGGACGGGAAGACGTCGACCAGCTCGTCCAGCACGTCCTTCATCACGCGCACGGTGGCGTCGTCGCAGTTGAGCACGGTGTCGTAGATGCCCCAGCGGGTGCCCGTGGCCAGCTGCGTCCCAGGGTTGTTGCCCAGTTGCGGGTAGGCGGCGATGGCCGCGGTGGTGTGTCCGGGCAGGTCGATCTCGGGCACGACGGTGACCCCGCGCCGGGCCGCGTACGCGACCAGCTCGCGCAGCTCGTCCTGGGTGTAGAAGCCGCCGTGCGGGGTGCGGTCGGCCTGCTTGATGTTCTCGTGGCCGATCGGCGACTCCCGCCGCCACGCGCCGACCTCGGTCAGCCGCGGGTGGCTCTTCACCTCGAACCGCCAGCCCTGGTCCTCGGTGAGGTGCAGGTGCAGCGTGTTCATGCGGTGCAGGGCGAGCAGGTCGACCACGGTGCGCAGCCACGACACCGGCTGGTACCACCGGCCGACGTCGACCATGATGCCGCGCCACGGGTACCGGGGCCGGTCCTCGATCGCGACGCACGGCAGGGTCCAGTCGGTCCCGGTGACGGGTGTGGCGGCGTACGCCTGCGGGGGCAGCAGCTGGCGCAGCGCCTGCACGGCCCAGCGCAGCCCGGTGAGCGTGCCCGCGACGGCCCGCGCGCCCGCGCCGTCGACGGTGAGCCGGTAGCCCTCCGCACCGAGCCCGGACGTGTCGTCGAGGGCGAAGACCAGCTCGGCGTCAGCGCCGCCGTCGGCCAGCGGCAGTCCGGTGGCCGGGCCGATCAGTTCCCGGAGCAGGGCGGCGATCTCGGCCGGGGCGCTGACCGCGGTCCGCGGGGTGAGCGTCAGCCGTCCCTCGGCCGGTGCGTACGAGACGGGTTGCGGGATCAGCACGGCGGCTCCTCCGGACGGCGGCGCGGTCTCAGCTTAGAAAACGCTTTCTGGAACAACCTTATGACCGTAGTACAGCTTCTTAACAGTAGTCAAGATCCACAACGGACAGGTCGTCGCTGTCGGGCAACGGTCAGCGCCGGTCTGCCGGGCAGTGATGGATAACGTTTTCCCGCTTCTCTTGTGTGGCTGAGAGTGCATGCCCTATCTTCTGCGTCATCAATCGGGGAAACGGTTACGTAAGTCCGCTGTAGTACTGACGTAAAGAGGATGGCCCATGCTTCTGTCCCGCCGTCACCTGCTCCAGGCCGGCAGCGCCTCCGCACTCGGCGCGCTGACCCTGCCCCTGCTCCCGGCCGGCCCGGCGTACGCCGCCGACGAGTTCGACATCCTGCGGCTGCGGTATCGCGACAGCATCACCGGCACGGGGTTCAACCCGGCCGTCGAGCCCTACGCCTCGCGCCTGGCCACGATCGGCGAGGTCGCCGCGCAGCGCCGGGCCGCGATGACCCCGGGCGGCGCGGCACTGTGGCCGGACCTGCCGCTCGACGTCTCGTCGTCGGTCACCAACAGCTACTCGCGCCTGCGTGCCATGGCGCTGGCCTGGGCCCAGCCCGGCACCGGGCTCACCGGCGACGCCGCCCTGCTCGGCGAGATCATCACCGGGCTCGACTACCTGCACACCAAGGTCTACAAGCCCTCGACCAGCTGGTTCGGCAACTGGTGGGACTGGAACATCGGCACCCCGCAGACGCTGCTCGACATCATGGCGCTGGTCTACGACCACCTGACCGCCACCCGGATCGCCGACTGGCTGGCCGCCGTAGACACCTTCACTCCCTCGGTCGCGCCGCTGCTCAACGGCGGGGCGAGCACCGGCGCGAACCGCTCCGACGTGTGCGTCGTGATCGTGCGGCGCGGCATCGTCGGCAAGAACGCCACGAAGATCATCGCCGGCCGGGACGGCCTGTCCCCGATCTTCACGTACGCGCGCACCGGCGACGGCTACTACGAGGACGGCTCCTTCATCCAGCACGGCGTGGTGCCGTACCAGGGCACCTACGGCGCGGCGCTGCTGTCCGGGCTGGCCGGACTGTTCGGGCTGCTGGCCGGCTCGACCTGGGCGGTGAGCGACCCGAACCGGCAGATCGCCTTCGACGCGATGACCCGCTCGTGGGCCCCGTTCATCTACAACGGGCTGGTCATGGACTGCGTCAGCGGGCGAGGTGTCAGCCGCGGCCTGTCCGTGCAGGATCCGCTCGGCATCCAGGGCGACGACCACGTACGCGGCCACGGCCTAGTCGCGAGCTTCGTGCGCATGGCCGACGCCGCGTCCCCGGCCGAGGCCGCGCTGTGGCGGGGCATGGTGAAGGGCTGGATCCAGCGCGAGTACTGGGGCAACCTCGCCGACGACCAGAACCTGGGCGTGCCCACGCTGGCCGCGTGCCTGGCGATCCGCGACAGCGCGTCGGTCACCGCGGTGGCCGAGCCGGTGAACCACCGCCTGCTCGCCGCCCAGGACCAGGCCGTGCACCGCCGCGCGGGCTGGGCCGCGTCCATCGCCATGTGCTCCCAGCGCACCACCTACTACGAGACCGGCAACGGCGAGCACCTCAAGGGCTGGCACACCAACAACGGCATGCTGTCGTACTGGGGCTCGACCTGGGGCAACGGGCAGTACTCGGACGCGTTCTGGCCGACCGTGGACCCGTACCGGATGCCCGGCACGACGGTGTCGAAGAAGGCCCTCGCCGACGGCGCGGGCGGCACGTGGGGTGCGCCCGATCCCGGCACGAGCTGGGTCGGCGGCGCCACCGACGGCACCTTCGCCGCGCTCGGTCAGGACACCCGCGGCCTGGAGTCCACACTGCAGGCCAAGAAGTCCTGGTTCTGCCTCGACGACGGCATCGTCTGCCTCGGCGCGGGCATCGGCAGCACCGACGGCGTCGCGGTCGAGACGATCGTGGACAACCGCAACCTCGGCGGCGGCACCGGCAGCCAGCAGCTGCACATCAACGGGACCGCGCAGCTCGGCTCGCCCGGTTCGGCCACCTTCACCGGCGTGAACTGGGCGCACAACTCCTTCGCCGGGATCGTGTTCCCCGGCGGCGCGACGGTCAAGGCGCTGCGGGAGTCGCGCTCGGGCAGCTGGTCGCAGATCAACACCGGCGGCACCACCGAGGTGCTGACCCGCAAATACCTCACCCTGTACGTCGACCACGGCGTCAACCCCACGGCCGCCTCGTACGCCTACCACCTGCTGCCGGGCGCGGACACCACGACGACCGCGAACCGCGCCGCCGCGCCGACCGTGACCGTGCTCGCCAACACGGCCGCCGTGCAGGCGATCAGCGACACCGCCACCGGCGTGACGGCCGCGAACTTCTTCGCCGCGGGCACGGCCGGGCCGATCACGGTCAGCGCACCCTGCTCGGTGCTGATGCGCGAGTCCGGCGGCCAGCTCAAGGTCAGCGTCGCCGACCCGACCCGGGCCGCCACCACGATCACCGTCACCATCGCCCGCAGCGGCTACAGCACCGCCTCCGGCGACGGGCGCATCACCGTCACCGGCCTCAACCCGATCAAGCTGGTCGTCGAGGTCGGCGGCGCACTCGGCGGCTCCCGGACCATCACCCTCGGCACCGGCAGCGCCGTCACCGGCGGCCAGCACCTGACCCTGTCGCCGACCGCCGACGCGCACACCCGCGACGGGAGCTACGCCACCACCAACTACAACGGCACCACGCTCGAAGTGAAGAACGACGGCACCGGGTATGCCCGCAAGGCCTTCCTCAAGTTCGACCTCACCGCGCTGCCCGCCGCGCCGAAGCGGGCCGTGCTCTGGGTCAGCGGCTACACCGCCGACTCCGTCGGCACGCACACCAGCATCAGCGCGTACGCCGTCGCCGCCGACGGCTGGACGGAGAGCGGCGTCACCTGGAACACCGCCCCCGCGCTGGGCGCACAGCTGTCTACGTCCCCGCTGTGCCAGGTCGCCGACTGGATTCCGCTCGACGTCACCTCGTTCGTGCAGGCCGAGTACGCGGGTGACAGGACCGCGACCATCGGGCTGTGGCAGGCGGCCACCGGTCGGGCGACCGTGCTCAACAGCCGCGGCAACGCCGTCCGGCCCGCCTTCCTGCAGGTGGTCACCGGCTGACGGCCGACGTGGACAGACGGGATGAGGACGCGTAGGGTAAACGCTTTCTAGAATCGTTTCCCCTGCTCGTCCTCATCCTTCTGGGGTTCCCATGAACAAGCGGCCCACCATTCGCGACGTCGCGGCGATGGCCGGGGTGTCGGTGGCGACCGTGTCCCGGGTGCTCTCCGGCGACTACCCCGTCGCCAACGCCACCCGCACCAAGGTCCAGCGCGCCGTACGGGAGCTGGACTACGTCGTCAACGCCCACGCGCGGGCCCTGTCCGGCTCCACCTCCAACGTCGTCGCCCTGGTCATGTACGACGTGGTCACCCCGTTCTTCGCGTTCATCGCCTCGGGCGTGGAATACCAGGCCACCGAGTCCGACCGGCTCTGCCTGGTCTGCACCACGCACGGCGACCCGGACCGCGAGCTGGAGATCGTCAAGCTGATGCGCGAGCAGCACGCCGACGCGGTCATCCTGGTCGGCGGCGTGAACATGACCGACGACTACCGCGAGCGCATGTACCGCTACGCCAAGGGCCTGGAGGACGCGGGCAGCCGCCTGGTGCTCTGCGGCCGTCCCTCGCTCGGCCCGGACTTCCCGGCCATCACCGTCGAGTACGACAACGCCGGCGGGGCCTTCTCGGCCACCAGCCACCTGCTCTCCTCCGGCCACCGCCGGATCGCGATGCTGGGCGGCCCGATCGGCAACACCACCTTCGACGCGCGCCTCGACGGCTACCGCCGCGCCCTGGAGGCGTTCCGGGTCCCCGTCGACCCCGCGCTGATCTCCCACGGCGACATGAGCCAGGAGACCGGCTTCCGCCAGATCCAGCGCCTGCTCGCCGACGGAGTCGAGTTCACCGCGATCTTCGCCGCCAACGACTTCGTCGCCGCGGGGGCGATGCGCGCGCTGCGCGCGGCAGGCAAGCGTGTGCCCGACGACGTCTCCGTCATCGGCTACGACGACACGCCCTTCGCCCCCGAACTCACCCCGGCCCTGACCAGCGTCCACCTCCCACACGAGGAACTCGGCCGCACCGCCGTCAAACTAGCCCTGCAACGCGGCGAAGGCTCCGCCCGCCAGCACGTCATGCTCGGCACCCACATCGCCATGCGCGACTCCGTCCGCCCCCTGATCTGAAAGGAAGGGCACCTTCACAACGCTCCGCGTTGTAGAAGGTGCCCTTCCTAACTCTTCAGGGGCGTGAGCTCCTACTTCACCGCCCCGGCAGTCAGGCCGGCCTTCCAGTAGCGCTGGAGGCTGAAGAACGCCACGATCAGCGGCAGGATCGCCACCAGCGAGCCCGTCATCAGCAGCGGGTAGAACAGGTCCTGGTCGGCGGCAATCTGCTGACGCCACATGAACAGGCCCAGGCCCACCGGGTAGAGGTGATGGTCGGACAACATCAGCAGCGGCATGAAGAACGCGTTCCAGCCGCCGGTGAAGCCGAACAGGAACAGCGTCGCGAACGCCGGGCGCAGCAGCGGGAACGCGATCTGCCAGAAGGTGCGCAGCTCGCCCGCGCCGTCGACCCGGGTGGCCTCCAGCAGCTCGTCCGGCACGTACGCCGAGCTGAACACCCGCCCCAGGTAGACCCCGAACGGGCTGGCCAGGCCGGGCAGGAACACGCCCCAGAAGCTGTTGGTCAGGCCCAGGTCAGAGGCCATCAGGTACAGCGGCACCGTGGTCACCGCCGCGGGCACCAGCACGCCCAGCAGCACCAGCCCGAACCAGCGCTCCTTGCCCGGGAACCGGAACTTGTCGAAGGCGTACCCGGCCAGGATCGAGATCATCGAGCTGGCCAGCGCGCCGACCCCGGCGTACAGGAAGCTGTTGAGCAGCCAGCGCAGGAACAGCCCGTCGCTGAAGGTGAACAGCTCGACCAGGTTCTCCCACAGCCGCATGCGGGCGAACTCGAACCCGCCGGTGGAGTAGAGGTCGGCGTAGCCCTTCGTCGCCGCGATGACCAGCCAGGTCAGCGGGAGCACAGTCCACAGCATGGCGGCGACCAGCACACCGTTGACGACGCCCTTGGACAGCAGCGGCGAGGCGGATCGGGTGCGTCGCGGCGCGGCCGCCGGGGCGGGGGAGAGCGCCGGCTCGGGCCGGGTCAGGGTCTGCGAGGTGCTCACAGCGCCGCCCCCTTCTTGGAGAATCGGGTGACCAGGAACGACGCGACGGCCAGCACCACGGTCAGGATCAGCGAGGCCGCGGCCGCGCCACCCATGTCGTACGCCTTGGTCAGCTGGTAGATGTACAGGCTCGGGGTCCACGCCTGGTCGATCGTGGTGGCCGCGTCGCGCACGATGAACGGCTCGGTGAACAGCTGCATCGCGCCGATGACGGTGAACAGCACGGCCAGCACGACCGCGCCGCGGATCATCGGCGCCTTCACCGACCACGCGATGCGGATCTGCCCGGCCCCGTCGACGGTGGAGGCCTCGATGACCTCCCGCGGCACGGCCTGCAGCGCGGCGAAGAAGATGATGACGTTGTAGCCGGTGTGCATCCAGGTGGTCAGGTTCGCCACCGCGCCGACGGCCCCGGCGTCCGAGCCGAGGTTGAACGGGATACCGGCCTTCTCCAGCGCGTCGATGATCGGGGACAGGCCGGGGGTGTACAGGTACGTCCAGATCATCGCGGCGATCAGGCCGGGCACGATGTTCGGCAGGTACAGCGCGAGCTGGAAGAGGCGCTTCGCGCGGGCGTACGCCGAGTCGAGCAGCAGGGCCAGCAGCAGCGCGATGCCGATCATGACGGGGATGTAGACCAGGCAGTAGACGCCCACGGTCACGAAACTGCCGAGGAACTGGGCGTCGGTCAGCGCCCGGGTGAAGTTGTCCAGGCCGACGAAGACCTGCTCGGGCTCGCCGCCCAGGCCGAGGCCGGAGGTCTGCTCGCGGTGCAGGCTCAGCCAGGCGCCGTATCCGACGGGCGCGAGCGTGAAGGCGAAGAACAGCAGGAAGAACGGGGCGGTGAAGAGGGCGGCGACGCCGTACTGGCGGCGGGCCAGGCCGGAGCGGGTGGGGGGCATGAGCGCACCTCCTTTCAGCAGCGAGAGCGGGGCGGGCGCCGCTGTCGCGAAGAACAGCGTCGCCCGCCCCGTGGGTCGTCAGGACGCGTTGATGCCGCGGCCCTTCAGGTCCTCGATCGTCTTGGTCTGCACCGGCGCGTACACCGCCGGCAGCTGCTGCTTGCCCGTCTGCACCAGCTTGAACTGCTCGCCGATGCCGTCGAACACGCCGCGCATGCCCGGACCCCACACCCAGCCGGTCTTGATGGTCGGCAGGGCCGCCTTGGCCACGGCGTAGATGTCCTGGCCGCCGAAGAACTTGGTGTCGAAGTTCTTCGCCGCCACGTCGGCCAGCTCCGGAATGGCCGGCAGCGTCGAGCTGGCGCCGCTGGCCAGGCGGGCCTGGATACCCTCCGGGGTGGTGGTCATCCAGGTGATGAACTTGAGCGCGGCTTCCTTCTTCTTGCTGGTCTTGCTCACGCCGAACGAGGAGCCGCCGACCATGGCCGAGGCCGGGTTCGCGTCCCACGAGGGCAGCGGGGCCGAGGCCCACTTGCCGGCCTGGTCGGGCAGGCCCGCCTTGAGGCCGCCCGCGGCCCACGCGCCGCCGAGCTGAGTCCAGACCTGGTCGGCGGCCTTGCGCTTCTGCACTTCCTCGGCCGGGACGTTGGTCACCAGGTCCTTGGTGATCAGGTCCTGCCAGTAGCCGGCGACCTTCTGCGACTCGGGGGAGTCCAGCGTGACCTTCCAGGAGTCGCCCTCGATGCCGAACCACTTCGCGCCGGCCTGCCAGTTCAGCGACACGAAGTTGGCCGAGTCGGTCTGGTTCCAGTCGGTGATGCGCGCCTTCGGGTCGGCCTTCTTCACGGCCTCGGCCGCGGCCTTGAACTCGTCCCAGGTCTTCGGCACGGCGATCTTGTGCTGCTCGAACAGGTCCTTGCGGTAGAACATGACCATCGCGCCCGCGTCCAGCGGCACGGTCCAGGTCTTGCCCCCCAGCGTCACCAGCTCCTGGATCGGGGCCGGGTACTTCGACTTCACCAGGTCGGCGACGTCACCCGAGATGTCGGCCAGGTTGCCCTGCGCCAGCATGTCCGGGAGCATCGCGTACTCGACCGTGGCCACGTCCGGCGCGTTGCCCGCCTTGACCGCGTTGGTGAACTTGCCGTAACCCTCGGCACCGCCCGGGATCTGCTCGAACTTGACCTGCACGTCGGTGTGGGCCTTGTTGAACGCGTCCGTGACCTCCTGCGAGGCGCGCAGCCAGGACCAGAAGGTGATCTCCGTGACGGCGGGCTTGTCGGCGGGGGTGTCGGCGCTGCCGCATCCGGTCGTCACCAGAGCCATGGAAACCATGGCGCCGGCGAGCGCCGCGGCTGCCTTCATCGATCGGGTCTTCATGACCGCTCCTTTGCGGGGGGAATCGGATCGTAGCGGAAAGTTTTCGCAGTTCAGAGCCCCGGCCCTGGGGCCCGGACGGGATGCCGGGGGAGTGGCTCAGATCACCGTGCCCGGCGGAGACAGAAACTAAACCGTTTTCTATAACGGCGTCAAGTCACCGATTCCATCTCGTTGCAAACGGCGTTAAATCCCAGTGTTGACCACGCAAACGGATCGGGCTACGGTCCTGATTCCGTACAGCAAACGTTTACTAGAGACCGCCATGGGAGATGCCGTGAGCCAGCCGGACCGCCCTGCCGGGCTCCTCGTGATGTCGCCGTCGGCGGCGGGCGCGGTGTTCCCCGAGGATCTGCTGACCCGGCTCGGCGGATCGTTACGCCTGCTCAGGTCCGGTGCGGTCGATGACTTCGCGGCCGCCGCCGAGGCGCTGTCCGAGGTGGAGGTCCTGCTGACCGGGTGGGGCTGCCCGCCGCTCGACGCGCCAGTGCTCGACGCTATGCCCCGGCTGCGCGCGGTCGTGCACGCCGCGGGTTCGGTGAAGCTGCACGTCGGCCCGGAGGTCTTCGCCCGCGGCATCACGGTGTCCTCGGCCGCCGACGCCAACGCCGAGCCGGTCGTGGACTTCACGCTGGCCGTGCTGCTGCTGGCGGGCAAGCGCGCCTTCGCCTTCGCCCGCCGCTACGCCGAGGGCCGCCAGCCGACGTTCGCCGTCAACGAGCGCGCGGGCAACGACGGCCGGGTCGTCGGAGTCGTCGGCGCGTCGCGCATCGGTCGCCGCGTCATCGTGCGGCTGCGCGCGGCCGGGTTCCGGGTGCTGGTCAGCGATCCGTACCTGGACCCGCTGGACGCCGCCGCGCTGGGCGCCGAGCCGGTCGGGCTCGACGAGTTGTGCCGGCGCAGCGACGTGCTCACCCTGCACGCGCCGGAGCTGCCGGAGACGGTCCACATGATCGACGACCGGCGGCTGGCCATGCTGCCCGACGGAGCCATCGTGATCAACACCGCGCGCGGGGCGCTCATCGACACCGAGGCGCTCACCCGCGCCTGCGCCGAGGGCCGCATCGACGCGCTGCTCGACGTCACCAGCCCCGAGCCGCTGCCCGCCGGGCACCCGCTGTTCGCCATGCCCAACGTCTGGATCACCCCGCACCTCGCGGGCGTCCAGGGCACCGAGGCCCGCCGCCTGGGCGCGTACGCCGTCACCGAAGTCGAGCACCTGGTCGCCGGCCGCCCCATGTCCGGCCAGGTCCGCGCCGACCAGCTCGCCGTCCTGGCCTGACCCCCCGCCCCACCCCACCCCGCCTCGCCCCGCCCGCCCACCTGCCGCAACTCTTAAAGACTTGCGGCCTCAGGGGCGGCGAGAGGCCGCAAGTCCTTAAGAGTTGCGGCAGGTGGGCGGGCGGGCGTGGGCGGGCGGGCCTTCCTTGCTAGAGGTGGGAGAGGAGGAAGGCGGTTATCTCGGCCTCGTAGTGGGCGTGGGCGTAGCGGCCGGCGGGGCCGGTGTGGGCGCCGGAGCCGAGTTCGGTGCGCAGGTAGAGGGGGCCGTCGGCGGGGGTGGCGGTGGCGCGTAGGCGGGCGATCCACTTCGCGGGCTCGTGGACCATGACCCGGGGGTCGTGCAGGGCGCCGGTGGCCAGCAGTGCCGGGCGGGGGCCGGACGGCAGGTGGTTGTACGGGGAGTACGCCCACATCCAGGCGAACTCGTCGGGCTTGCGGGGGTCGCCCCACTCGTCCCACTCGTTGACGGTCAGCGGGATGTCGGGGTCGAGCATGGTCGTGACGACGTCCACGAACGGCACCTCCGCGACGACGGCGGCCCAGCGCCCGGGGCGAGACGTGTAGACCGCGCCCTGGAGCAGGCCGCCTGCCGACAGCCCGCGGGTGGCCAGCCGGGACCCGTCGGCGATGCCGTCGGCCAGCCAGTCGGCCACGGCGAGGTGGTCGGTGAAGGTGTTGGCCTTCGCGGCGAGCCGGCCGTCGTGCCACCAGCCGCGGCCGTTCTCACCGCCGCCGCGCGGGTGGGTCAGCGCGAAGACCACGCCGCGGTCGAGCAGGCTGGGCAGCACCGGATCGAACTCCGGGTCCAGCACGGACTCGTACGCGCCGTACCCGTAGAGCAGGGCGGGGGCGGTGCCGTCGAGCGGGGTGTCCGCGCGCCAGGCCAGCGTCACCGGCACGGCGGTGCCGTCCGGGGCGGTCGCGTGCCGCCGCTCGCTGCGGTACGCCGCCGCGTCGTACCCCGGCACGTCGCGGCGTTTGCGCAGTTCGCGCTCGCCGGTGCGGAGGTCGGCGGTAAACCAGGACGGCGGTTCGATCAGAGATTCGACGACGACCGTGACAGCGGTGTCGCCGTACTCCACCGGGGTCGCCAGGCGGACGTGACCCGCGTCGATGCCCGCGCCGATCTCGATCTCCGCGCCGGTCGCCCGGTCCACGGCACGCAGCAGCGGGAAGCCGTCGCGGCGCAGCTCGACCAGCCAGTGCCCGCGCAGCGCGTGGCAGGCGGTGACGCGCTCGCCCGGCCGTGGCGCGAGCAGCTCGGTCCAGTGCTCCGGGCCGGGGGTCGCCACCGGCGCGGACATCACCCGGAACTCGGGTGCGCCGTCGTCGGTGACGATGACCAGCCGCCCGTCGGCGTGGTCGACGGTGTAGTCGACGCCCTTGCGCCGCGGCGCGACGAGCACGGGTGCCGTGACCGGGGCGTCGGCGGGGATCAGCCGCCACTCGGCGGTGTCCCGGCTGCGCGCCTCGATCATGATCCAGCACAGGTCGCGGGTGGCGTGCACGGTGAGTTCGAAGCGGGCGTCGTCCTCCTGCAGGACCAGCACGTCGTCCTCGGCCGGGGTGCCGATGGCGTGCCGCCAGACCTGGTGGGGGCGGAACAGCTCGTCGTGCACGGTGTAGAAGAACGTGCCCGAGTCGGCGCTCCACGCGCCCGTGTAGTACGTACGCGGGAGCTCCTCCGAAAGGTCAGTCAACGTCGCCGTATGGCGGAACTTCAATCGATAGACCTCGTCGCCGGTGGTATCCACTGAGTACGCCAGGAGCGTGTTGTCGGGGCTCGGCTCCCGCAACCCGATCTCGGCGAACCCGTCGGGACCGGCCAGCCGGGCTCCGTCGAGCAGCACCCGGTCCGGTTCCCCGTCATGTCCGGCTTGTAAGAACTGCTCGTACTCACTTCCCGCGACGGTCCGGGTGTAGTAGAAACGTGAACCACGTCTCCAACTGACTGAGCTATCAGTCGGAAGAAGGCGTCGCTCCACCTCGTGAAAGACCTCGGTCTGGAGGCCCTCCAACCGGCTGGCGGCGGCATCGTAGTACCCGCGCTCGGCGCGCAGGTAGGCGAGAAACCGCGGGTCGGAGTGGTCGCGCATCCACCCGTAATCGTCGGTCCACCGGTGGCCGTGCAGCTCGCGCTCGCACGGCTCGCTCGGGGCGACCGGCGGGACGTCGATGTTGTCGAGATCGTGCGGCATGAACGGGCACCCTACCCGCCACGCCCCCGGGCACCAAGGAGTAAACCGATGAGCAGCACCTCTCCTGCTCCCAGATCCTGGTTGACCAATCAGTCAGCGCGGCGTGCGCGGGCGCGGGTGGCGATGGCGGTGGCCGCCGCCGTGGCCGCGCTCGGCGCGCTCGCCACGCCCGCCGCGGCCGACGGGACGCCGTCGCCCGGGGCCGCCGAACGCAGCAAGACCAGCTTCGTCATCGGCATGAAGCAGGACATCGACTCGCTCAACCCCTACGTGGGCGTCGTGTCGGCGGCGTACGAGTCGTACCGGCTGATGTACGACTACCTGATCGGCAACAGCGCCAAGGACTTCTCCCCGACGCCGGAGCTGGCCGAGCGCTGGGAGACCTCCGCCGACGGCAAGACCTGGACCTACCACCTGCGCAAGGGCGTCACGTTCTCCGACGGCGTCGAGCTGACCTCCAAGGACGTGGCGTACAGCTTCCAGCGGGCCAAGGACGACGAGACCGCCAACAGCCAGTACGGCAGCTACGTCGACAACATCTCGAAGATCACCGCGCCGGACGCGTACACCGTGGTCATGGAGACGGCGCAGCCGTCACCGATCATGCTGAGCCTGGCGGTGCCGATCCTGCCGGAGCACGTCTGGTCGAAGATCGACGCGACCGCGGTGGCCAACTACGCCAACGACAGCAACCCGGTCGGGTCCGGGCCGTTCCGCCTGGTCGAGGCGAAGAAGGGGCAGTTCTACCGGTTCACCGCGAACAAGGACTACTACCTGGGCGCGGCGAAGATCGACGAGCTGGTGCTGCGCATCTTCACCGACGACGAGGCGCTGTCGCAGGCCGTGCAGAACGGTGAGATCGACATGGCGCAGGACCTGCCCGCCGCCGTCTTCGAACCGCTGATCGGCAAGGACGGCATCACCGTCAACGACGCCAAGTACTACGGCTTCAGCGAGCTGGCCTACAACATCGGCGCGGCCACCACCGACGACAAGCCGATCGGCGACGGCCACCCGGCGCTGAAGGACAAGCAGGTCCGGCTCGCCATCGACCACGCCATCGACCGCAAGACGCTGGTCGACAAGGTGATCCGCAACCACGGCACCGCCGCCACCGGCGTCATCCCGCCGATCTACGCCGACCTGCACTGGAACCCCGGCGCCAACGAGCGGGCGTTCGACCTGGCCAAGGCCAACGCGATCCTCGACGCGGCCGGCTACGCCAAGGGCGCCGACGGCATCCGGGCCAAGGACGGCAAGGCGCTGAAGTTCCGGATGTTCGCCCGCAGCGAGTCGGAGTCGTCGCAGAAGGACGCCGAGTACATCCGCGACTGGCTGAAGGAGATCGGCATCGCCGTCACCGTCTCGGTGATGAGCGAGGACAACCTGACCACCGTGCTCGGCAAGGGCGAGTTCGACCTGTTCCACTGGGGCTGGGTCGTCGAGCCGGACCCCGACTTCCAGCTGTCGGTGATGACCTGCGGGCAGCGCTCGACCGAGGAGGACGGCGAGATCTCGGCCGGCTGGTCGGACAGCTACTACTGCGACGCCGACTACGACGCGCTCTACGCCAAGCAGCAGACCATCATCGACCGGGCCGCGCGGGCCGAGGTCGTCAAGCAGGCGCAGGCCAAGCTGTACGACGACGTCGCCTACTCGATGCTCTACTACTACAACCAGGCCGACGTGTACCGCAACGACCGGTTCACCGGGTTCGTCGCCCAGCCCAGCGACGGCGGCATCCTGGCGCTGCAGTACGGCACCTACTCGTACCGCAACATCGAGCCGGTGGCCGAGAAGGCCGCGACCGACGACGGCGGGCTGCCGACCGCCGTGCTCGTGTCGATCGTGGTCGGCGTCGTCGTGCTGATCGCCGTCGCGGTCATCGTGGTCGTGCTGCGCCGCCGGTCGACCGCGGACGACCGGGAGTGAGCCGCTGATGGGCAACGCCAACGGGGGCGGCGCGCCGCGCCGCCCCCGTCCCCTCTCCCTCGCGCTGGTGCTGCGGCGCTGCGCCGCGGCGCTGGCCACGCTCGTCTTCGTGGTGCTGGCCAACTTCTTCCTGTTCCGGATCCTGCCCGGCAACCCCGAGAAGACCTTCGCCCCGCGCGGGCGCAACGCCGACCCCGAGACGCTCCGGCAACTGCGCGAGACGCTGGGTATCAACGATCCGCTGAACGTGCAGTTCGGCAAGTACCTGCAGCAGCTCGCGCACCTCGATCTCGGCTGGTCCTGGAGCAAGAAGGAGCCGGTGCTCGACCTGATCCTCCGCGGGCTGTGGCCGACCGTGCTGCTGTCGGGCACCGCGCTGGTGCTGGCCAGCGGCATCGGCGTCTGGCTGGGTTCCCGGGCGGGCTGGCGCTACGGCAGCCGCTTCGACCGCTGGTCGTCCAACCTCGCGGTCACCTTCTACAGCACCCCGGAGTGGCTGCTCGGCCTGGTCGTGCTGGTGGTGCTCAGCCGCTTCGGGCTCGGCGCGGGCGGCATGACCGATCCGCGCTCCGAGCTGCCGGTATGGCTGGACGTGCTGCGGCACATGGTGGTGCCGGTCCTGGTGCTCGCCGTCGTCTACGTCGCCGAGTACTCGCTGATCATGCGGTCCTCGATCCTGGACGAGCGCCGGGCGGACTACCTGACCACCGCGCGGGCCAAGGGCCTGCGGGACGACCTGGTGCTGCGCCGGCACGCGATGCCCAACGCGCTGCTGCCGACCGTGTCGCTGCTGTTCCTGAGCCTCGGCTTCGTCGTCGCGGGCGCGATCACGGTGGAGATGGTGTTCTCCTGGCCCGGCCTGGGTCGGCTCACCTACGAGGCGACCCGCGGCCCCGACGTCCCGCTGCTGCAGGGGCTGTTCCTGTTCTTCAGTGCTGCGGTGATCTTCATGAACCTGCTGGCCGACCTGCTGATGCCGGTGCTCGACCCGAGAGTGAGGCGGCCGTGAGCGCGGGTTCCGTGCAACGCCGATCCGGCCGGAGCGGGTGGCGCAGGCTGCTGCGCGACGGCGAGTTCCGGTCCGGCGCGATCGTGCTGGTCCTGTTCGGCCTGGTCGCGATCTTCGCGGACCTGCTGGCCGACCCGGACGGGCTCAGCGTGGTCAAGGCGACCGGCGGGGCCCTGGAACCGCCGTCCTGGCAGTACCTGCTGGGCACCGACGCCGACGGGCGCTCCGTGCTCACCCTGGTCGTGCACGGCACCCAGATCACCCTGCTGGTCGGCCTGGCCGCCACGCTGATCTCGATGGTGCTCGGCACCGTCATCGGCGTCATGTCCGGGCACTTCACCGGCGTCGGCGGCGGCCTGCTCAACAGGTTCACCGAGTGGTTCCTGGTGATCCCGTACCTGCCGCTGGCGATCGTGCTGGCCACGGTGTTCCCGCCGCAGGTGCCCAAGCTGCTCGCGGTGATCATCGTGATCGGCGTGACGTCCTGGTCGAGCACCGCCCGGCTGGTGCGGGCGCAGACCATGGCCGTGGCGGCGCGACCCTACCTGGAGCGGGCGCGGGCGCTCGGCGCCGGGCACTGGCACCAGATGACCCGGCACGTGCTGCCCAACGTCATGCCGCTGGTGCTGGCCAACACCACGCTGACCGTGTCGATCGCGATCATCGCGGAGACGTCGCTGTCCTTCCTCGGGCTCGGCGATCCGCTGCGCATCTCCTGGGGCCGCGTCCTCGACATGGCGTACAGCGGCGGTGTGATCAGCCAGGGGGCGTGGTGGTGGGTGCTCGGCCCCGGCGTCGCGGTGGTGCTGGTGGTGCGGGCCTTCAACATGTGCGGACGGGCGCTGGAGCGCATCCTCGACCCGAGGCTGGAGGCACGATGAGCGGCGAGGAGCGAGCCCCGCAGTCGCGGGTGGACGCGGCAGCCCGGATCCCGCAGGCGCGTACGGGCGATGGACCGGCAAGCCTGCTCGAGATCAGGGACCTGCGGGTGTCTTACCGCGACCGGGGCGTGCCGCTGCCCGCGGTGCGGGGCGTGGACCTCACCCTCGGGGCGGGGCAGACGCTGGGGCTGGCGGGGGAGTCGGGCTGCGGCAAGTCGACGCTGGCGAGCGCGCTGCTGCGCCTGCTGCCCGCCAACGCCGAGGTGTCCGGCGAGATCCTGCTCAACGGCAGCGATGTGCTGAAGATGAGCTGGGGGCAGCTGCGCGCGGTGCGCTGGAACGAGGCGTCGATCGTGTTCCAGGGCGCGATGCACGCGCTCAACCCGGTGCGCGCCATCGGCCGGCAGATCGCCGAGGCGATCCTGCTGCACGCCCCGAAGTCGTCGGCGGCCACGGCCCGTAAGCAGGTCGGCGAGCTGCTGGAGCAGGTTGGCGTGCCCGCGTGGCGGGCCGAGTCGTTCCCGCACGAGCTGTCCGGCGGGCAGAAGCAGCGCGTCATGATCGCCATGGCGCTGGCCTGCTCACCCCAGCTCATCATCGCCGACGAGCCGACCACCGCGCTCGACGTGATGGTGCAGGCCCAGGTGCTGACCCTGCTCCGGCAACTGGTCCAGGAGCGGGGCGTCGGCCTGATCCTGATCAGCCACGACCTGTCGGTGCTCGCGTCCACCTGCGACCGCGTCGCCGTGATGTACGCGGGCCGGATCGTCGAGCAGGGGCCGGGGCACCGGTTGTTCGCCGACGCCGCCCACCCGTACGCCCAGGCGCTGGCCGCGGCGTTCCCGGTGATCGGGGACATGGCCTCGCGCCGGGCGCCCCGGGGCCTGCCCGGCGACCCGCCGGACCCGCGCGAGCTGGGCGAGGGCTGCGCCTTCGCGCCCCGCTGCCCGGTCGCGCTGCCCGAATGCGTCCGGCACGACATCGCGCTGCGCACGGTCGACGCCGAGCGCAGCGCCGCCTGTGTACACGTGGGGGCAGCGGCATGATCGAGCGAAGCGGGGAATGGGCATGAGCGGTATCTCGGTGCATCCGGTGCTGGAGGCGCGGAACCTGCATGTCGGGTTCGGGGGGCGGGGCAAGGGGATCCCGCCGGTGCGGGCCGTGGACGGGGTCGAGCTGTCCGTCGACAAGGGACAGATCGTCGCGCTGGCCGGGGAGTCGGGCAGCGGCAAGACGACGCTGGCCCGGACCCTGCTGGGCCTGCAGCGGCCGTACCTGGGTGAGGTGCTGCACCACGGCAGGCCGCTGGACTACAGCGGCAAGGGGCTCAAGGCGCTGCGGCGCAGGGTGCAGCTGGTGCTGCAGGATCCGACGGGCGCGCTCAACCCGCGCCGCACCGTGTACGAGGCCGTCGCCGAGGGTCTGCGCATCCACAAGGTGCCCGGCGACGAGCGCGCGCTGGTCGCCAAGGCGCTGGCGCAGGCCGGGCTGCGGCCCGCGGAGCGCTTCTTCGGGCGGTATCCGCACGAGCTGTCCGGCGGGCAGCGCCAGCGCGTCGTCATCGCGGGTGCGCTGGTGCTGGAACCCGAGCTGATCATCGCCGACGAGCCGGTGGCGTCCCTGGACGCGTCGGTGCGCGGCGAGATCCTCGCGCTGCTGCTGTCGCTGCGTGCCGAGCTCGGCCTGTCGGTGCTGGTCGTCACGCACGACCTCGGCCTGGCCTGGAACATCGCCGACCGGCTCGCGGTGATGTACCTCGGGCGCATCGTCGAGGTGGGGCGGACCGAGCAGGTGCTGGCCGCGCCGAAGCACCCGTACACGGCGGCGCTGCTGTCGGTGCTGCCGGAGGCTTCGGGGCGTACCCCCGTGATCCTGTCCGGCGAGTCGCCGGACCCGTCGCGGATCCCGGACGGTTGCCGCTTCCACCCACGCTGCCCGGCGCTGGCGAGCGGCCTCGCGCAGCGGGCGGGCATCGCCGACCGCTGCGTCGGCGACGCGCTGCCGGTGCTGCCGCTGCACGGCCCGCACGCCGCCGCCTGCCTGCTGTCCGGCCACATCGGCGACGGCATCGCCGGCGCCGCCGGCGGCTCCCCGACCGGCCTCCACTCCGCCTGACGCGGTGATCGAGCAGACCCGGATCTAGATGATTTGTTGCTGCTGGGGCAGCAACAAATCATCTAGATCCGGCAGCGCTCGGTCCCTCGTGGTCGGAAATCGCGGGACGTGGCCGCTGCCGGCGGCTTATCGTCGGCCTTTCGGTGACGTCGGAGGGGCCAGTGGGCGGGTATCGGGTGCGGGTCGCGACCGAGGGTGACTGGCCGCTGCTGGAGGCGCTGGAGTCGGCGGCCGACCGCGTGTTCGAGCCGATCGGGTTCGGCCCGCTGCCGCCGGCCGCGCCCGCCGCGTCCTACGCCGACGCGGACCGCGTGCTGGTAGTGGGCGATCCGCCGGTGGGCTTCGCCCGGCTCGGGCTGGTCGACGGGACGGCATACCTGGAGCAGTTGTCCGTGCATCCGGACCACAGCGGGCAGGGTGTCGGCACCGCGCTGCTGGCGGCGGCGTGCGCGTGGGCGGTGGCCGGGGGCCATCGCGAGCTGACCCTGACCACGTACGCGGAGATCCCCTGGAACGGCCCGTTCTACGCCGGTCGCGGCTTCCGCCCGGTCGCCGAGCCCGGCCCGCAGATGCGTGAGCTGCGCCTGCACGAGGCCGAGCTGGGCCTGGACGCGCTGGGGCCGCGGCTGGTGATGAGCAGGGCGCTGTGAGCCGGGAGGCGCTGGCGCTGATCGACGTCGACGGGGTGCTCAACCCGCACGGTTCGGCCGCCTGCCCGGCCGGGTACACCGAGCACGAGCTGTTTCCCGGGGAGCTGGTCCGGGTCCGGGCCGAGCACGGGGCGATGCTGCTGCGGCTGGCGGGGCGGTACACCCTGGTCTGGGCCACGTACTGGGAGGACGAGGCGAACCGGCTGCTCGCGCCGCTGCTGGGGCTGCCGCGGCTGCCGGTGATCCCGTGCGCGGGTCCGCCCGGCAGCGGGCAGGACAAGCTGCTCGGGATAGCGCCCTGGGTCGCCGACCGGCCCGTGGTGTGGTTCGACGACCTGCACAGCGCGGCCGCCCACGAGTGGGCCGAGCGCAGGGACGCGCCGACCCGCCTGATCCACGTCGATCCCGTCGCGGGTCTGACCGACGAGCACATCGACCAGGCGCTGCGGCCGTGACGCGCCGACGTCGCCAGTGGCTCATGGCCAGGCAGGCCGCGACAGGCCTGAGCCGGGCCGCGGGCTGAGCCGCCGGCCCGGTCAGGTGGCGAGTTCGGCGAGGATGAAGAGCCCGGCGAGCGCGGCGAACGGGACTCCGGCCATCCAGCCGATGACGAGTCCGACGGCGCCTGCCCCGTCGCGGCGTACGGTCCGGGCGATGCCAAGAACGACGACGAAGGCGGCGAGCAGCAGCTGGGCGACTACGCCGCAGACGGCGAAGACCGGGCCCGGGTCGTCGGTCAGCATCGCCGGGAGCATCGGCAGGATCACGGCCAGGCCGTGACCGGCCAGCGCGGTCCCTATACCGGAGCGCACCCGCCGTACGCGGTGCGGGCCGCGCTCGGCGGTGGGCGGCTCGAAGGCGTCGGCGCGGTTCTCGACGGCCGGGGCGGCGGGCGGCCGGGCGGCGAGCAGCGGAGCCCGGTAGGGGTTGGGGGTCACCTCTTCATTGCACCAACCCGACGGCCGTGCGGCCCTTTCTCACACGACGTCTTCACAGCATCCACACGACCTGCCCGATCGCGCGGCGCGCGTTAAGAAGGGCACCTTCTGCAACGCGGAGCGTTAAGAAGGTGCCCTTCCTTAATTCTGGGCGGTGGCGGTCAGGCGAGTTCGGCGAGTACCAGTTCGGCGATCTGGACGGCGTTGAGGGCGGCGCCCTTGCGCAGGTTGTCGCTGGAGCAGAACAGGGCCAGGCCGTTCGGGGCCGTCTCGTCACGGCGGATGCGCCCGACGTACGTCGGGTCCTGGCCGGCGGCCTGCAGCGGGGTGGGCACCTCGGCCAGGATCACGCCGGGGGCGTGCGCGAGCAGCTCGCGGGCGCGCTCGGGGCTGATCGGGTTGGCGAAGCGCGCGTTGAGCTGCAGCGAGTGCCCGGTGAAGACCGGCACCCGGACGCAGGTGCCGGAGACCGGCAGGCCCGGGATGTCGAGGATCTTGCGGGTCTCGTTGCGGAGCTTCTGCTCCTCGTCGGTCTCGTTCGAGCCGTCGGCGACGACCGAGCCGGCGAGCGGGAGCACGTTGAACGCGATCGGGTGCGCGTACACCTTCGGCTCCGGGTAGTCGACGCCGCGGCCGTCGTGGGCGAGCGCGCGGGCGTCGGCGACCACGGCAGTGGCCTGCTCGTGCAGCTCGTCGACGCCGGTCAGGCCGGTGCCGGAGACGGCCTGGTAGGTGCTGGCGATCAGCCCGGTCAGCGTCGCCTCGTCGTGCAGCGGGCGCAGCACGGGCATCGCGGCCATGGTGGTGCAGTTCGGGTTGGCGATGATGCCCTTGGGGCGCAGCTTCGCCGCCTGCGGGTTGACCTCGGCGACGACCAGCGGCACGTCCGGGTCCAGCCGCCAGCCGGACGAGTTGTCGATGACGACGGCGCCGGCCGCGGCGACCTTCGGCGCGAGCGCCAGCGAGGTCGTCTTGCCGGCGGAGAACAGCACGATGTCGAGCCCCGTGTAGTCGGCCGTGGCCGCGTCCTCGACGGTGACCTCCCCGTCACCCCAGGGCAGGGTGCGCCCGGCGGACCGGGACGAGGCGAACAGCCGCAGCTCGTCGACGGGGAACTTGCGCTCCGCGAGCACCCGGCGCATGACGCCGCCGACCTGGCCCGTGGCTCCGACAATGCCGATTCTCATACGCACAGGTTACTCAAAGCGTTGATCTACCAGGGCCGCCGTCCCGTCATCCGGGCTGTGTCGGTCCGTGACGAGCGGCACGTCAGGCCCTGATTCGCGCC
>NZ_JBHTAC010000070.1:0-32987 GCF_042663325.1 Catellatospora aurea | reverse complement strand
TCGCGATCGTCAGCTTGACCTTGCCACCCGGCTTCGCCGGATCGTCACTGCCACCACACGCGGCGGTGCCCAGCACCAGCGCGGCGGCGAGCAGCGGAGCGGCCACGGCCGCGAGACGGCGCCGTGGGCCGGCGCCGGATAGTGCTGAACGCATCGGAGCTCCTCCAGGACAGGTATTCGGGGCACGAGCACAAACAGATTCGCTGGTCACGCAATGTTGATCATCCAGAGAGCGCTCCCTGGTTTGGCCTCTGAATTTCGTCTCCCGCCGGGCGGCTGTCAAGATGCCGTTGCCGTCTCGTTACAAAGAGCCATCGCCGCTCCGATCCGGACAGCCCGCCCGGCCTGCGGCCGTGCGCCGCGACCCGGTTCGCTCGCATACGCCTTGAGCAGGCAGTCGTGAGCGCCAATCCGTTGCGGGCCATCGATCGTGCCGATTTCTGCGCGGCTTCGGCGACCGCGACACGGTCTCCCAGCTGCCCGTCCTGACGTCACCGCCGGATTTCGGGAACGTTAACGGCATTCGCCGCGGCGGCCCGTCCAGTGACCGCCATTGACATCCGGGCGGTCAAGGACGATTCTCTCAGAGAGCGCTCCCCCACATTGTTTGTCCGACTTGACGCCCATTCGGGCAGCAGGTCGTTGCACGCGGCGACCAGCCGCTCAACCCGGCGTCGCCATGCCGCAGGACCGGGCGTCAGCCCCGACGCACCGGTCCCGGCGGCAGGCGGCCGTCGCGTGCGTACCGGAAGCGCTGCCGCGGGTCACGGCGATCCGCGATCGGCGGGAGCGCCTCCGGGCCTTCCGCGAGGAGCACGGCCCTCGCGGTCTCGAGCCATCCCACAGGAGATGACATGAGATCCGTCCCGAACGCGGCAGCCCCGCCGCGCTCCAACCCCACTCGCAGGCGCTGGTACGCCGTACTCGCCACCGTCGGCGCGGTGCTCGCCTCGTCCTACCTGGCCGTGGTCGCCGGCTCGGCCAGCGCGGCCGATCCGCTGATCTCCCAGGGCAAGCCGGTCACCGCGTCGTCGGTCGAGAACGCTGTCTTCCCGGCCGCCGCGGCGGTCGACGGCGACAACGGCACGCGCTGGTCCAGCGCGTCGTCCGACCCGCAGTGGATCCAGGTGGACCTGGGCGCGACGGCCACCATCAGCCAGGTCGTCCTGCGCTGGGAGGCGGCCTACGCCACCGGGTTCCAGATCCAGGTCTCGGCCACCGGCACGGGCGGCTGGACCAACATCTACAGCACCACCACCGGCGCCGGCGGCGTGCAGACGCTGGCGGTCAGCGGCTCGGGCCGCTACGTCCGCATGAACGGCACCGCCCGCGCCACCATCCACGGCTACTCGCTCTGGGAGTTCCAGGTGTACGGCGTCATCGGCGGCGGTACGGGCTGCGGCACGGCCAACGCCGCGCTGGGCCGCCCGGCCAGCTCGTCGTCGCAGGAGGGCGCGTTCGCCGCGGCCAACGCCTTCGACGGCAGCACCGGCACCCGCTGGTCGAGCGCGTTCAGCGACCCGCAGTGGGTCCAGGTCGACCTGGGCAGCAGCCAGAACGTCTGCGGCGTGACCCTGAACTGGGAGGGCGCGTACGCGACGGCATTCCAGATCCAGGTCTCGAACGCGGCCACCGGCCCGTGGACGAACATCTACAGCACCACCACCGGCACCGGCGGCACGCAGACGCTGACCGTCAACGGCACCGGCCGCTACGTGCGGATGAACGGCACCGCGCGGGCCACCGTGTGGGGCTACTCGCTCTGGGAGTTCGCGGTGCGCACCGGCGGCACGCCGCCGAGCAACCCGCCGTCCTCGCCCCCGCCGGCGTCGCCGTCGGCGAGCCCGTCCACCTCGCCGTCGCCCAACCCGGGCGGGGAGGTGCTGCTGTCGTACAACAAGCCTGGTTTCGCCTCCTCCTCGCAGGACGACGGCGCGTGCTGGCAGTGCTTCCCGCTGCGGGCCTTCGACCTGGACCCGGCCTCGCGCTGGGCCACCCAGGCCTGGACCGACCCGGGCTGGATCTACGTCGACCTGGGCGCGACCGCGCAGATCAAGCGGGTCGTGCTGCAGTGGGACCCGGCGTACGCCACCTCCTACCAGCTGCAGACCTCGGCTGACGCGGTGAACTGGACGCCCATCTACACCACCACCACGAGCACCGGGTTCAAGCAGAACATCGTGGTCAACGGCACCGGCCGCTACGTGCGCATGTACGGCACGGCGCGGTCCAACGGCTACGGCTACTCGCTGTGGGAGTTCCAGGTGTACGGCACCGGCGGCGCCCCGACCACGCCTCCGGCGCAGCCCGCCAACCCGACCTTCCCGGCCACGAACCTCGTCTTCTCGGACGAGTTCAACGGCCCGGCCGGCAGCAAGCCGGACGCGGCCAAGTGGACCATCGACACCGGCACCGGCCAGAACAACGAGCTGCAGTACTACACCAACAACACCAACGCGAACATGAACGGCACCGGCGCGCTGGTGATGGAGGCCCGCCGCGAGGCGGTGGGCGGGATGCAGTACACCTCGCACCGCATGAACACGGGCAACAAGTTCCACTTCCAGTACGGCCGCGTCGAGGCCCGGGTGAAGGTGCCCAAGGGCAACGGCTTCTGGCCCGCGTTCTGGATGATGGGCGCCGACTTCCTGCCGCCCACCAGCCGCCCGTGGCCCTACAACGGCGAGATCGACATCATGGAGATCCTCGGCCGGGACACCACCCGTAGCTACACCACGCTGCACGCCCCCGCCTACAACGGTGGCGGCGGCTACGGCCAGGAGAAGGTCTGGGGCATCGACCTCTCGGCCGACTTCCACGTCTACGCCGCGCAGTGGGACAGCAACGGCATCCGGTTCTTCGTCGACAGCACGGAGGTGTTCTACGCGAGCAAGGCGACCGTCGAGGCGACCCGCGGCCCGTGGGTCTACGACCACCCGCACTACATGATCCTCAACCTCGCCGTGGGCGGTGACTGGCCCGGTCCGCCGGACGCCTCCACCCCGTTCCCGGCGCAGATGCTGGTCGACTACGTGCGCGTCTACAAGTAGGCGACCGCCGGCAGGGGGCCCCGCAGCCCCGCAGGGCCCCCTGCCCCGTACGGAAACCCGTCCGTCCCATTCCCGTAGGGAGCTCACCATGAATCGTCTCGCACCGATTCCTGGCCGCCGGCGGCTACGTGCCGCCGGGCTCATCGCCACCGTCACGGCCGTCCTCGCAACTTACCTGGTCGCCACCACCGGTGGCGCGGCCGCCGCCGAGATCTCGCTCTCCCAGGGCAAGCCGGTCACGGTCTCCTCGACCGAGAACGGCGGCACGCCCGGCTCGGCAGCGGTCGACGGCAACGCCGGCACGCGCTGGTCCAGCGCATTCTCCGACCCGCAATGGATCCGCATCGATCTCGGCAGCAGCCAGGCGGTCACCCGGATCTTCCTGGACTGGGAGGGCGCGTACGCGCGCAACTTCCAGCTGCAGAGCTCCGCCGACGGCAACACCTGGAGCACCTTCCACACCACGACCAACCACACCGGGGCAGACCAGTCCATCACCGTCAACGTGACCACCCGCTACGTCCGCCTGTACGCGACCGCGCGCGCCACCCAGTGGGGTGTCTCGCTGTGGGAGTTCCAGGTCTTCGGGCAGTCCAGCGGCGGCGGTGGCGGCGGCCCCATCGTCCGGGTGTCGGAGTTCCTGGCCGACTGCCCGTTCACGCACCGCCTGCCGGACGACCCGATCGTCTTCCCCGGCCTGCCCGGCGGGTCGCACATGCACGACTTCATGGGCAACACGTCCACCAACGCGTTCTCGACCTACACGAGCCTCGCCGCGGCCGGCACGAACTGCAACCCGATCGAGGACCTGTCCTCGTACTGGGTGCCCACCATGTACGTCGACAACGTGGCGGTCGCCCCGACCGGCACGACCTTCTACTACCTGGGTGAGGGCGTGCGCGACGACATCATCGCGCAGATCCAGTCCCTGCCCGTCGGCCTGCGCATCGTGGCCGGCAACGCCCAGGCCACCAGCGGCGACCAGAGCATCGCGCGCTGGTCCTGCCTGCACCACAACGAGATCCCACCGGGCAAGGACTTCGTCAACTGCCCGGCCGGCTCGATGCTGGAGTCGTACCTCGACTTCCCGCAGTGCTGGGACGGCGTCAACCTCGACTCCGCCAACCACAAGAGCCACATGGCGTACCCCGTCGCGAACGCCTGCCCCTCCTCGCACCCCGTCCCGGTCCCGAAACTCCGCCAGGTGCTCCGCTACCCCGTGACCGGCGATCCCGCCCGGATCCGCCTGTCCTCCGGCCGCGGATACACCATGCACGGCGACTTCTTCAACGCCTGGCCGGCCGCGGAGATGGACCGCCGCGTCCGCGACTGCATCCGCCCCATCATCAAGTGCGGCGCCAACGGTCGCCCCTGACCTGACCCCGCCTCCTTGACGACACCGGCCGGGACGGCCCCCCTCTCCCGCCCCGGCCGGTGCCACCCCCGCCCGTTCCGTGCGACGATCTTGCACGGACAGTGGGGACGACACACTCCGAACAGGCAGAACACCAACAGTTCGCGCAAGATCGCCGTAGGCAGCGGGAGGCCGCGATGAGGACACGGGTGTACGCGTGCGCGGTGGCGCTGCTGCTCGCGGGGTGCGGCGGCGCAGACCCGGCCGCCGTGCCGCCGACCGTGCCGGCAGTCAGCCCGCCGGCCGTCGCCGAGGCGGGGGCGATCAGCACCGACGTCGCCTGGACCCAGTTGATGATCGCACTCGATCAGCGCATGCTGGCGGCCCTGGAGCTGGCCCCGCAGCGCGCCGGGGACAAGGCGCTGACCGCGTTCGCGGCCGACGTGGCCCGTCGTCACGAGGCCGAGGTGGCCCGGCTGCGGGAGCTGTTGCAGGCGACCGGCACACCGGAGACCAATCCGCACGAGGGCCACGACATGCCCGGCATGATCACCAAGGAGAACCTGTCGCTGCTCGCCGGCAAGTCCGGCGCCGAGTTCGACACCATGCTCGCCGACAGCCTGCGCGCGCACTTCGAGCAGTGCCGCATGCTGGCCGGCTCCGAGCAGTCCGCCGGAGCCGACCCCGCCGTCAAGGCGCTCGCCGCGTCCGTCGAGACCACCCGCCAGACCGACCTCGACCGCCTGGCCACCCTGACCGGCCCTCGATAGCCCCTGGCCCCGGGCGACCCGGCCACCCGGACCCGTCCCGCACCGCCCCGACCCGCCAAGGTCATCAGACTTGCCAGGCACCTGTGCGCATCTTGAACCCGAATACGCACAGGTGCCTGGCAAGTCGAACGATCATGGGTGACCCGCGGGCCGGGAGCGGCGGGAGGCTGGGGTCAGGCGGATTCGCGCTTCACCAGGCGGGGGTGGAAGATCACCGAGCGGGGCTTGGGGTCCGCCTTGCCGATGCGGGCCAGCAGCAGCCGGGCCATCTCGGCCGCCATCTCCTCCAGGGGCTGGTGGATGGTGGTCAGCTGGGGGCGGCACTGCAGGGCGGCGATGCTGTTGTCGAAGCCGACCACGGCCACGTCCTCGGGCACGCGGCGGCCCAGGTCGCGCAGGGCCTGCAGGGCGCCCTCGGCCATCAGGTCGTTGGCCACGAACAGGCCGTCGATCTCCGGGTGCGTCGCGAACAGTTCGCGCGCGGCCTGCTCGCCGCTGGCGCGGGTGAAGTTGCCGGCCGCCGACGGCACGTACGCGTGCCCGTGCACCGCCAGCGCGGCCCGGAACCCGGCCAGCCGGTCCTGGCTCGACGGCATGTCCAGCGGGCCCGAGATGGTCGCCAGGTGGTGGCGGCCGATGGCGAGCAGGTGCTCGGCGGCGAGCTTCGCGCCGACCTGCTGCTCGACGTCGACGTAGCTCATCGGCAGCGGTTTGCCGGGCCGGGCCGAGAGCACGGCCGGGATGCCCAGGTCGCAGAGCTGCTGCGGGAGCGGGTCCTCGTCACTGCTGGAGATGAGCAGCACCCCGTCGACGTGGCCCTGGCGCAGGTAGCGCAGCACGTGGTGGTGGGCGGGCGACTCCGCGGGCATGATCACCAGGTGGATGCCCTCGGGCCGCAGCACCTCCAGCGCCCCGGCGGTGATCCGGCCCAGGAACGGGTCGGTGAATATCCGGTTCAGGAACGGCTCCGCCTGCTCGGTGCGGTCGTCCGGTTCGGACACCACCAGGGCGACCGAGTCGGTGCGCCTGGTGACCAGCGAGCGCGCGGCGAGGTTGGGCACGTAGCCGGTGGCGTCGATGGCGCGCTGAACCAGTTCACGCAATTCGGGGTCGACGGTGGACACGCCATTGATCACCCGCGAGACCGTGGAGCGCGAGACCCCCGCCCATTCGGCGACCTCTTCCAGCGTCGGGGACCGCTGGCCGTCAGGTCGGCTGATCGTCATGACGTCATTTATAGCAGGTATTCCAGGGAGCGCTCTCTCCAAGGTCGTTTGTAATTTCTGCCCAGGTCAACAGCGCAATCAATGGCATGCGCATTGGGCTGCACTGAACCGGTTGACCTTGATCGGCACATGGGCGTCGGCGACAACTTTTTCGAAACCCCGGGGAAGGAATGCGAGTGCCGTGGAGGGGGTGGCGCCGGTGGACCGCCTAGAGTCTGCGCATGCGGAACATGACGGGCCACACCTGCGGATCGTGCGGCCGACCGCACGAGGACCTGCCGCTGTCGTACCGCACCGCGGCACCCGCGCACTGGACCGACGACCTGGCCGACGACCCGAACAGCGAGCTCACCGCCGACCTGTGCGTCATCTCAGGCCGGCACTTCTTCGTCCAGGGCAACCTGGAGATCCCGATCGTCGGCGGCGACGAGGTGTTCACCTGGGGTGTCTGGGTGTCGCTGAGCCCGGACAGCTTCGCCCGCACCACCGACCTGTGGGACGAGCCGGGCCGCGAGTCCGAGCGGCCGTATTTCGGCTGGCTGTCGACCGAGCTGGCCGGATACCCCGTGAGCACGCTGAACCTCAAGACGAACGTGCACACCCGGCCCGTCGGCCGCAAGCCGTACGTCGAGGTCGAACCCACCGACCACCCGCTCGCCGTCGAGCAGCGCACCGGCATCACCATGGCCCGGGTCCAGCAGCTCGCCGAACTGCTGCTGCACGGCATCCGCTCCTGACACCCCAGCGGGCAGCGTGACGAAGAAGTCACTTTTCCGTGAAGTACACCCTCTACCTCAAGAAGCAGTGACCCTCGCCGGGGGCGTGGCCTGGTTCAGGCCACGCCCCCGGCCACCGGGACGGTCATCGTGAGCATCGGACCGTCGTACTCCCACACCGGCGCGCCGCCCAGGCCGCCGTCGCCGACCAGGCGGCGGACGGTACGCAGCGCGGCCCGGTTCCCGGCCAGCTCGTGCGCCCGCACGTGGGTGTACCCGGCGACGGCCGCCAGCACGCCGAGCCGCCGGGCCAGCACCGTGCCGATCCCCCGCCCCTGCCATCCGTCCGCCACGAGGACGGCGGCCTCGGCCACGGCGGGCGGCGCCACCTCCGCGCCCGGTGCGTCCGAGCAGGTCAGCAGGTGTCCGACCGCTACGGCCGCACCGTCGTCGGCCCCGCCGGACACGACGGCGAGCAGCGTGTGCCCGGCCTCCGGCCGGAAGATGGTGCGGGCGGCCGCGCTGCCGCTGGCCGAGCGCGGATACGCGGCGACGTCCTTTCAGGACGTGATCGCCCGGTCGGGTGCGCCCCGCGGCTCCATCTACCACCACTTCCCCGGCGGCAAGGAGCAGCTCGCGGCCGAGGCGCTGCGCTGGTACGCCGGACGCACACGCACCGGCATCGGCGGCGCGCCCGCCCTCGACGCCGTCGTCGGCTACTTCACCGCCACCGCGAACTGGCTGCGCAAGAACGAGTTCCAGGCGGGCTGCCCGGTGGCCGGGGTGGCCCTCGACGTCGGCCAGGACGACCCGCTGCACGCCGTGGTCGCCGCGGCGTTCGCGGACTGGCGAGGGGTGCTGGAGAGCGCCTTCGCCGCCGAAGGCTGCCCGCAGCCCACCGCGCGGGCGCTCGCGGCCCTGGTCATCGCGTCCGCCGAGGGGGCGCTGCTGCTGGCCCGCGCCGAGCGCGACCTGCGCCCTTATCAGGACGTCGCCGACCAGGTCCTGGCACATCTGCGGACGACCCTGCCCAGCGCGCGGCCGCACGATCGTGACAAAAGCACTATTCTGGTTCTCGAAGACAATTCGGGTTGAGCGGCTACTTCTCGGCGAGGCTGGGGCGTTTGACGGATTCCGGGGCGGATGATGGGCATCAGCGGCGAGCGTCCGACAGGGGGCCCGCCGGTCGACGTCGACCGGGTCGAGGTGCTGCTCGACAGCGACCGGACGCGGGCATACCGGAAACGCCTGCCCGGCGGCCGGTCGGTCGTCGTCAAGCAGCCGCTCGGGCCTGACGGGCCCAAACGGCTCAAGCACGAGGCGGCGATCCTGCGCCGCCTGCGCGGGGCGCACGGGGTCGTGCAACTGGCCTCGGCCCCGCCGGTGGACGGCGCGCTGGTGCTCCAGGACGCGGGCGGCACGACGATGGACCGCCGGCCGATGCCGCTCCCCCTGCCGGAGGTGCTCGGCATCGCCTCGGGCCTGGCCGACGCGCTGGCAGCGGTCCACCACAGACACGTGCTGCACCGCGACGTCTGCCCCAGCAAGATCGTACTGACCGCGGCCGGCGGCGTGCTGCTGATCGACTTCGAGCTGGCGTCCACCTTCGCCGAGATCAGGCCCGAGTTCGCGCACCACAACGAGATCGTCGGCACGCTGCCCTACCTCGCCCCGGAGCAGACCGGCCGCACCGGCCGCCCCGTCGATCAGCGCGCCGACCTCTACGCCCTCGGCGCGACGCTGTACGAGATGGTCACCGGCGAGCCGCCGTTCGGCACCGGCGACCCGCTCCGGCTCAGCCACGCCCACCTGGCGCGGGTGCCCGTGCCGCCGGCCGAGGTCGACCCGGAGGTGCCCGCCGCCCTGTCCGACGTGATCATGCACCTGCTGGAGAAGGAACCGGACAACCGCTACCAGACCGCCGAAGGGCTGGCCCACGACCTCGCCCAGCTGCGCGCCGCCCCGCCGGGCGAGCCGGTGACGCTGCGCATCGGCGCCGGCGACGTGCCGTTGCGGCTGCTGCCCCAGTCCCGCATCATCGGCCGCGACCCGGAGATCCGGGCGCTGGGCGCGGCGTTCGCCGACGCGATGACCGGGCTGAGCCACGGGCTGCTGGTCAGCGGACCGGCCGGGGTCGGCAAGACCTCGCTGGTCGACGAGCTGCGCCCGATCGCCTCGGGCAGCAGCGGCTGGTTCGTGTCCGGAAAGTACGACCAGCACCGGCGCGACCTCGAGTTCGACGGCACCCGGCAGGCGATGCGCGCGCTGGGCCGGCTGCTGCTGGCCGAGCCCGAGGAGGAGGTCGCCGACCTGCGGCAGCGGCTGCGCCAGGTGCTCGGCCGCAACGCGGGGCTGCTGGCCGCGGTGCAGCCCGAGCTCGGGCTGCTGATGGGCGTCGAGCCGGACGCCACCGTCGGCGACGCGCTCTACGCCCAGGCCAGGATGCAGCGCATCGGCGTCGACGTGCTGACCACGGTCGCCTCGCCGAAACGCCCCATCGTCATGTTCATCGACGACCTGCAGTGGGCCGCCCGCACCCCGCTGGGCTACCTCGACATGCTGGTCTCCGACGGCCCGCCGGACGGGCTGCTGCTGGTCCTGGCATACCGCGACGACGAGGTCGACGCCACCCACCCGCTCGCCGCGATGATCGCCCGCTGGCGGCAGCAGGGCGTCGAGCCGCAGCGGATCACGCTGGGCAACCTGCCCCCGGCGAGCACCGCCGAGCTCGTCGGCGAAATGCTGCAACTCGATCCGACCGACGCGGAGGAGCTGGCCGAACCCGTCGCGCAGCGCACCCGGGGCAACCCGTACGACACGGTCGAACTGATCAACTCGCTGCGCCGCGACGGCGTGCTGGTCCTCGGTGCCGACGGCTGGACCTGGGACGCCGGCAACCTGTCCCGCCATCTGCGCCAGGCCAACGTCGCCGACCCGTGGACGACCCGGCTGCGCGGGCTGCCGACCCGCACCCGGCTGCTGGTCGAGATCATGGCCTGCCTCGGCGGGCGGGCGGACCTGGACCTGCTGGCCGTCGCCGACGGGCACCCCTCGGCCGAGACCGAGGAGCTGCTGGCACCCGCCCTCGACGAGGGCCTGCTGGTGCTGGAACCCGCCGAGCCGGCCGACGCGGTCCGGTTCCGCCACGACCGCGTGCACCAGGCGATCCTCGACTCTCTCACCCCGTCGACGAAGAGCGCCCTGCATCTGGGCCTGGCCCGGCGGCTGGCCCCGCACCCCGAGTACGCCGAGGTCGCCGCGCACCAGTACTACGCCGTCGCCGAGCATGTGCACGACCCCGCCGAGCGCCGCCAGGTGTCCGCCCTGCTCGCCTACGGCGCCTGCCAGGCGATGGTGGTGACCAACCACAGCATGACCGAGCGCTACCTGGCGGTCGCCGTCGACTTCGCCGACCCGGCCGACGTGCACAACCTGATCATGCTGCAGACCCACCGGCACGCCTCGCTCTACAGCCTGGGCCGCCTCGACGAAGCCGACGCCGTGTACGCGGCCATCGAGCGGCTGTGCGACCGCCCCGCCCAGCACGCCGACGCCACGTTGGTGCAGGTGTGCGGCCTGACCAACCAGGGCCGGGCCGCCGAGGCCGTCGCGCTGGGCCTGCAGATGCTGGGCCACCTGGGTATCGCCGCGCCGCCGCCCGACCACGTCGCGGCCGAGATCGACGACGGGCTCGACCTGCTGCACCGGTGGCTCGACGGCGATCTCGGCGACGACCTGCGCCGCCCCGAGGCGACCGACCCGGATCTGCTGGCCACCGCCGCGCTGATCAACCACATGATGGCCCCGGCCTTCTTCAGCGACCAGGACACCATGGCCTGGCTCACCCTGCAGGCGCTGCGGTTGTGGGTGCGGCACGGCCCGCTGGCGAACCTGGTCGGGCCGCTGGCCCACCTCACCTTCGTCACCGTCGGCCGCTGCGGCGACTACCGCACCGGGCACCGGGCGCTGCTGCGCGTGATCGCCGTCGGCGAGGCCCGCGGCTACGAACCCGACACCTCGCAGGCCCGCTTTCTGTACGCGCTGAGCACCGGCCACTGGTACGAGTCGCTGGAGGACACCGTGCAGCAGGCGCAGCTGGCCCGCGAAGGCCTGCTGCACGGCGGCGATCTGCAGAAGGCCTGCCACACCTACTACGTCACCGTGTACGAGCTGCTCGACTGCGCCCCGACCCTGGACGGCTACCTCACCGAGGTCGACGCCGGACTGGCGTTCGCCACCCGCACCGGCAACGACCAGTCCACCGACGTGTACCTGCCGTACCGGCAGCTGGCCGGCATGCTGCGCGGCGAACCCGCCGAGGCGGACGACAGCGCGGACCCGCTGCCCGCGGCGCTCGCGGGCAATCCCGTGGCCGTGTCGAACGTGCACGTCACCAGGGCGCTGGCCGCCGCGCTGCTCGACGACCCGCCCGCCCTGCACCGCCACATCGAGGCCGCGACCGCGCTGCTGCCGGTGAACCCGTCGGTCTACCCCGTCGCCCAGGCCCGCCTGCTGCGCGGCCTCGACCTCGCCGAACAGGTCCGGGCCGGCCCGCCGGAGGAACGCGCCACCCGGCTGTCCGAGCTCGACGAGACGGTGGCCTGGTTCGCCGCCCGCGCCGCGGACGCCCCGGTCAACTTCTCCCACACCCTGCTGCTGCTGGAAGCCGAACGCGCCTGGGCCCGCGGCGACTTCCAGACCGCCGCGCAGTCCTACGACGCCGCCCAGCACGAGGTCGCCGGCCGGGGACGGCCGTGGCACCGGGCGCTGGCCCTGGAGCGGGCCGCCCGGTTCTACCTCGCCCACGACATGCAGGTCGCGGGGACCAGCATCCTCAACTCGGCCCGCCACGCCTACCGCACCTGGGGCGCCGACGCGAAGGTCGCCCAGCTCGACCGCACCCACCCGCCCGAACCGTGGCTGGTGGGACTGCGGCCGCCGACGGACGGGCAGCCGCCGGACACCAGCTCGCCGGCCCCGCTGCTGTCGAGCACCATCGACCTGCTCGCCATCCTCGCCGCCTCCCAGGCGCTGAGCTCGCAGACCACCTTCGAGGGCGTACGCGCCCGAGTCGTCGACGTGCTCAGCGAGATGACCGGCGCGACCGCCGTACACCTGCTGCTCTGGGACGACAACCGGCAGCGCTGGTCCCTGCCCGCGACGCCGGCCCACGGCGGCGCCCCCGCCGTGCCCGCCTCGGTGATCCGCTATGTCGAGCGCACCCGCGAACCGCTGGTCGTCGGCGACGCCACCCGCGACGACCGCTTCTCCCGCGACCCCTACTTCGCCGAGTTGGACTGCTGCTCGCTGCTCGTCGTGCCGATCGCCAGCCGGGGCGAACGGCAGGCGCTGCTGGTGCTGGAGAACCACCTCATCCGGGAGGCGTTCTCCGCCGAGCGGCTGGACGCGGTCCGGCTGATCGCGGGGCAGCTCGCGGTGTCGCTGGACAACGCCTCGGTGTACGCGTCGCTGGAGCGCAAGGTGGCCCAGCGCACCGAGGAGCTGACCGCGGCCAACCAGCGGCTGGAGCTGCTCAGCACCACCGACGCGCTCACCGCGCTGGCCAACCGCCGGCGGCTGGAGGACATCCTGCACACCGAGTGGCAGACCGCCCTGCACGGCGGCCGGCAGCTGGCGCTGGCGATGGTCGACATCGACCACTTCAAGCTCTACAACGACCACTACGGCCACCCCGCCGGGGACGAGTGCCTGCAGCGCGTCGCCGCCGAGCTGACCCGCAACCTGCGCCCCACAGACCTGGTCGCCCGGTACGGCGGCGAAGAGTTCGCCGTGGTCATGCCTGGTCTGGACACCGAGGCGGCCCGCCGCACCGCCGAGCGGCTGCGCATCGCGATCTCCGACCTGGCCGAGCCGCACGTGCTCGCCCGCGAGGGCATCGTCACGGTCAGCATCGGCGTCGCCGCGATGACGCCGCGCCCCGACCGCGACCCCGACGACCTGGTCGGCCTCGCCGACGTCGAGCTGTACCGCGCCAAGCGCAACGGCCGCAACCAGGTCCGCGCCGCCGCCCCCGGCTGACCGCCCCGGCGTGACGGTCGCCACTGCCGGCCTCGTCGTGATCTCCGTGTTGCCTGGGATCTCTACGCTGCGGCTGGGCCTGACCGGCCCGCCGTCACGAGGGAGAAGCATGTACACACGGGGGACGGCGATGCGTGCTGCGCTCGTCGCGATCACCGCCGGCGCCACGCTGCTGGCAGGGTGCACGTCCGAGTCGCCGAAGCCGGGGGCCTCGGCCGCGCCTTCGCCTTCGCGCGTGCCGGACTACCAGCCCGGCAAGGACGGGGTCGGCGACCCGTACTTCCCGACCTACGGCAACGGCGGCTACGACGTCGCCGACTACGCGATCAAGGTCAAGTACGACCCGAAGACGGACGTGCTCACCGGTGACGTCACCGTGAACGCCACCGCCAAGCAGGACCTGTCGCAGTTCAACCTGGACCTGTCCGGGCTGACCGTGCAGTCGGTGACCGTCGACGGGACCGAGGCCACGCACACCCGGGTCGACAACGAGCTGGTGATCACCCCGGCGAAGGGCATCGACGCCGAGGCGAAGTTCGCGGTGCGGGTGCAGTACGACGGCAAGCCCAAGCCGGTCAAGAACCAGCTGAAGTCGCTGGGCGAGGGCGGCTTCTTCGCCACCGCCGACGGCGCGATCGTGCTCGGCCAGCCCGACTCGGCCGCGAGCTGGTTCCCGGTCAACGACCACCCGCTCGACAAGGCCCTGTACGCCTTCGAGATCACGGTCCCGGACGGGCTGACCGCGATCAGCAACGGCGTGCCCGGCCCGAAGAACAGCACCGGCGGCTGGACCACCTGGACGTGGAACGAGACCAAGCCGATGGCCAGCTACCTGAGCACCATGGTGATCGGCAAGTTCCGGGTCACCACCGGCACGCACAAGGGCAAGCCGGTGTTCTCGGCGGTCACCACGACCGTGGCCAAGGGCGGCGCGGACACCTCCATGGCGCACACCCTGAAGATCGCCGACTTCCTGGAGACCCAGTTCGGGCCGTACCCGTTCGACGCGTACGGCGGCGTGGTCATCAAGGACGACCGGATCCACTTCGCGCTGGAGACGCAGTCGCGGCCGGTGTACTCGGCCGGCTTCTTCCGCAACGGCGTCAACGACTGGGTCGTCGCGCACGAGCTGGGCCACCAGTGGTTCGGTGACAGCGTCGCCGTGCAGAACTGGGACGACATCTGGCTCAACGAGGGCTTCGCGACCTACGCCGAGTGGCTGTGGAACGCCAACGCCAAGGTGCAGACGGTGCAGAAGACCTTCGACCAGTACTACGCCAAGTCCAAGCCCGAGGTGTGGACGACGCCGCCGGGCGCGCCGGGCGCCGCGCACATCTTCGACTCCAGCGTCTACGACCGCGGCGCGATGACGCTGCACGTGCTGCGCAAGGCCGTGGGCGACAAGGCCTTCTTCGAGATCGTGAAGACCTGGGTCGCGGAGAAGACCGACGGCAACGGCAACACCGAGGAGTTCATCGCGCTGTGCGAGAAGGTCTCCGGCAAGCAGCTGGACGACCTGTTCGACGCGTGGCTGTTCGGCAAGAAGAAGCCGAAGCTCAGCTGAGCCGAAGAAGGGCCCGGACCGTGTGGTCCGGGCCCTTCCCCGTCTCTCAGGCCGCGGCGAGCAGGTCCGGCGTGATCTCGGTGAGGCTCGCGCTGCCGGTCAGGGCCATGGTGAGGTCCAGCTCGCCGCGCAGGTTCTGCAGCACCTGGCGTACGCCGTCCGCGCCGGCCAGGGCGAGTCCGTAGAAGTAGGGCCGCCCGACGCACACCGCACGGGCGCCCAGGGCCAGCGCCTTGAAGACGTCCACGCCGCCGCGCACCCCGCTGTCGAACAGCACCGGCACCCGGCCGCCGACCGCCTCGACGATGCCCGGCAGCGCGTCCAGCGAGCCGATCGCCCCGTCGACCTGGCGGCCGCCGTGATTCGACACGATGACCCCGTCCACGCCCGCGTCGAGTGCCCGGCGCGCGTCGTCGGCGTGCTGCAGGCCCTTGAGCAGGATCGGCAGCCGGGTCATGGTGCGCAGCCGGGCCAGGTCGCCCCAGGTCAGGTCCTGCCGCGAGAAGATGTCCAGGAACGTCTCCACCGCGGCCCGCGGCAGCGGCGAGCGCAGGTTGCGTCCCGTCGGCCCCGGATGGGTACGCGCGATCGACAGCAGCGAGCGCACCGCCGCGGCGGTCACCTTCGGCTTCGGCCCCGTCTTCGGCTGCCCGGCCCGTTCGGCCGCCAGCCGCAGGAACACCGGGTCGCTGGTGTACTGCGCGATGCCCTGGCCCTGGCTGAACGGCAGCGAGCCGAGATCCAGGTCGCGCGCCCGCCAGCCGAGCACGGTCGTGTCGAGGGTGACCACCAGCGCCTCGCAGCCGGCCGCCTCCGCCCGCCGCAGGAAGCTCGCGACCAGCTCCTCGGACTTGCTCCAGTACAGCTGGAACCAGCGCGGCGCGTCGCCCATCGCGGCCGCGCACTCCTCCATGGGCCGGGACGCCTGGGTGGACAGGATGTAGGGCACGCCCTCGGCGGCCGCCGCCCGCGCCACGGCTACGTCGGCCTCGGGGTGGGCCAGTTCGAGCACGCCGATCGGGGCCAGCAGCAGCGGCGACGCGAGCCGGCGGCCGAACAGCTCGACGGACAGGTCGCGCGCCGACACGTCGCGCAGCATCCGGGGCACGATGCGCCGGCGGTCCAGGGCCCGGCGGTTGGCGTCGGCCGTGCCCTCCAGACCGGCGCTGCCGGCGACGTACGCGTACGCCTTGGCGGACAGCACCCGCGCGGCCCGGCGCTCCAGCTCCGGGTACGCGGTCGGCACGGCGGGACGGCCGCCGCTGACGCCGTCACGGTAGATCACGCCCTGCCGGAGCCTGCCCCAGCCGCCCGCGGCGCGGACGGCCGGGTCGGTGTCGTCGGCGGGCAGCGGCTGGCCGGAGTCGTTCATCAGGGTCCTCGCAGGTGCGTCGGCTGGCCACCGCGCCCGGCGGAGGTGCGGCGGTCCGCAGATCATGCCACCCCGCCCGCCCGCGGCGGAGCCCGGCAGCCGCAGCGCCTACCGTCCAAGCAAGCCCGGCGGGCCAAGGCGGGGCGGCACCGGCAGCGAACCTGCCGCGATCGGCGATCAGGCGGCGTGCTGGGCGGTCAGGTCGTGCCGTGCCTGGCGAGCACGGCGAGCGCCCCGCGAGCCGCCTGGACGGTCTCGGGCCCGGCCTCGCCGGGCAGTTTCGGCAGCCCTGCGGTCACGGCCACCTCGTGCCGGAGCACCGGCTGGAGCGGGGTGGTGGCGACGAACAGGGTCGCCACGCCGTCGTAGGCCGTGCCCTCGTCCAGGCGGAACACGTAGGCCGGTGCGGTCACGGGGGCGGCGTAGGTGGCGTGGGCGGCCAGGTCGTCGGCGATGCACCACCACGGCTGCGGTTCGCGGCCGATCCAGTGGTGGTCGCCGAACAGCCCGTGCACCGCCAGCCGGAACCGGTGGCTGACCGTCACCGCCTCACGCAGCCGCTGCTCCAGCTGCCCGAGTGTCTCGCCGGGCGGCGGCGCGGCGAGCAGCTCGTCGAGCCGCCCCGACAGCCATTCGGTCAGCACCCGGTTCAGCACGAACCGCCACGCGTCGGTGGCCGCGCCGGTGGCGAACGTCAGGGCCTCGCGCAGCAGCCGCAGCCGCTCCGCGCAGTCCGGCCACAGTTCCAGCGGGGGCGGGCCGGTGCACGGCACCGTCGTCGCGTGGCGGCGAGCCGTGAAGTCGACCACGGCCCGCAGCGGGCCGCCCGCGATCAGGTCCACGTCCTGCCGGTCGTCGGACCACTCCCACTTCGACTGGCCGTCGAGCAGGCTGGTGTAGAGCGGGTCGGTCAGGCCGTCCTCGTACAGCCAGCCGCCGGGCGAGCGGGTCGCGGCCCGGGTGACCTCCGTGACGAACAGCAGCGCGTCGGCGTAGCGGCGGGGCGCGTCGCGCACGTCCATCCGTGCTCCCTCCCTGGCAGGCCTCCCACACCGTACTCCGCCGTCCGATCCCGACACCGGCCGCAACGGCCACGTGATCGCGGGCGGCGAGTTGCTGGCACACTCGGTGCCGTGACGGACACGGCCCCCGCGAACGGTGAGATCGAGAGCTACAGCCTGGTCGAGCTCGCGGTGACCAGGCTGCGCCGCGAGATCCTCAGCGGGCGCTGCGAGCCGGGCGAGCGCCTGGTCGAGGAGCAGCTGACCCGCCGGCTGGGCATCAGCCGGGCCCCGCTGCGCGAGGCGTTGCGGCTGCTGGGGCAGCAGGGGCTCGTCGAGCACGTGCCGCGGCGCGGGGCGCGGGTGGCCACGCTGTCCGACCGGGACGTGCAGGAGCTGTACGCGGTCCGCGACATGCTGGAGCGGCACGCGGTCGAGCAGGCGCTGCGCGGACCGGTGCAGCTCGACGGGCTGCGGGCGGCCGTGGAGCGGATGCGCCAGGCCGCCGGGACCGGGGACCAGCTGGCGGTCGCGAACGCGCACCGGGCCTTCCACGTGAGTGTGGTCGCGCTGTCGGGCAACGGGCAGCTCACCGCGATCTACGAGTCGATCCTGGTGAAACTCCAGCTGTACATGGCGATCAACCTGCGCCGCGAGGCCGAGCTGGCGCACGCCGACGACGGGGTGCACCGGCACGAGCGGCTGCTGGAGGCGGTCGCGACCGGCGACACGGCCGCGGTGCTCACGGCGCTGGCCGGGCACGGCGCAAGGTCTTATCTCTAGTCCCGCGCCCCACGAGGGCACCGGGCAATGCACACGTTACCGAGGCGACCAGACCGCGAAACAGTTCGGTCGACAATCGACAGTATGCAAACCCTGGTGCCCCAACCTGATCCGCCGACCGGCGTACGCATCGGGCCGGTGCAGGCCGTGCCGTACCGGTGGCCGTACGACGGGTCGGTGCCCGTCGCGCGGACGGCGCTGCTGTGCATCGACTGGCAGACCGACTTCTGCGGGCCGGGCGGCTACGTCGACGCGATGGGCTACGACATCGCGCTGACCCGGGCCGGGCTGCCCGCCACCGCCAAGCTGCTCGACCACGTGCGCTCGCTGGGCATGCTGGTCGTGCACACCCGCGAGGGCCACGACCCGGACCTGTCCGACCTGCCCGCCAACAAGCGCTGGCGCTCGGCGCGGATCGGCGCGGAGATCGGCGGGCCCGGCCCGTGCGGGCGCATCCTGATCAAGGGCGAGCCGGGCTGGGAGATCGTGCCCGAGGTCGCCCCGGTCGGCGGCGAGGTGATCGTCGACAAGCCCGGCAAGGGCGCGTTCTACGCCACCAACCTGGACCTGGTGCTGCGTACCCGCGGCATCACGCACCTGATCCTGACCGGCATCACCACCGACGTCTGCGTGCACACCACCATGCGCGAGGCCAACGACCGCGGCTACGAGTGCCTGATCCTGTCGGACTGCACCGGCGCCACCGACCCCGGCAACCACGCCGCGGCCCTGCACATGGTCACCATGCAGGGCGGCGTCTTCGGCTGCGTCGCGACGTCCGACGACGTCATCGCGGCCACCACCCCCTGACGCACCGTTCCGCCTCACAGAAGGCGAGCAGCCCGTTGAGCAGTCACGCCACGGTCGACGCCATGCCGTCGCCGTACACCTTCGATCCTTTGACCACCGCGTTGCTGGTCATCGACATGCAGCGCGACTTCCTGGAACCCGGCGGCTTCGGGGAGACGCTGGGCAACGACGTGAACCAGCTGCGCTCGGCGATCGCGCCGACCGAAGCGCTGCTCGGCGCGTGCCGCGCGGTCGGCCTGACGATCATCCACACCCGCGAGGGGCACCTGCCCGACCTGTCGGACTGCCCGCCCGCGAAGCTGCACCGCGGCGCGCCGTCCATGCGCATCGGCGACCCGGGGCCCAAGGGCCGCATCCTGATCCGCGGCGAGTACGGCCACGACATCGTCGACGAACTCGCCCCGCTGCCCGGCGAACCGGTGATCGACAAGCCCGGCAAGGGCGCGTTCTACGCCACCGAGCTGGGTGAACTGCTGGCGAGCCGGGGCATCCGCAGCCTCGTCGTCACCGGGGTCACCACCGAGGTGTGCGTGCACACCACCGTGCGGGAGGCCAACGACCGCGGCTACGAGTGCCTGGTCCTGTCGGACTGCGTGGGCTCGTACTTCCCGGAGTTCCAGCGGGTCGGGCTCCAGATGATCGCCGCCCAGGGCGGGATCTTCGGCTGGGTGGCCAAGTCACCGGCCTTCATCGGGGCGCTGCAGCGCAGCGCCGCACTGCCGCAAGCCGCCTGACCCCTCCCCGCCTCGAAAGCAGGACGCCCATGACCACACCCGCGCCCGCGCCCGCGCCCGCGCCCGCCGCGAAACTGCCGCACTGGGTCCGCGGCGACACCAACGCCTTCTTCGGCTTCGGCGTGAACGTGCTCGTCAACGTGCTGACGCTGACCACGCTGTGCCTGTTCGTGATCAACCTGTCCGAGGGAGCCGTGTTCGGCACGATCCTGCCGGCGCTGGGCATCGCCCTGGTCTTCGGCAACGTGTACTACACGATCCTGGCCCGCCGTCTGGCCGCCAAGGAGGGCCGCGGCGACGTCACCGCGCTGCCGTACGGGCCCAGCGTGCCGCACATGTTCATCGTCATCTTCGTGATCATGCTGCCGATCTACCTGAAGACCAAGGACCCGATGCTGGCCTGGCAGGCCGGGGTCGCCTGGGCGTTCATCATCGGCGTCATCGTGCTCATCGGCGCGTTCGTCGGCCCCTACATCCGCAAGTACACCCCACGCGCCGCGCTGCTGGGCACCCTGGCCGGCATCTCCATCACCTTCATCTCGATGAACCCTGCCGGGCGCATGTGGGACCTGGCCTGGGTCGCGCTGCCGGTGTTCGCGCTGCTGCTGATCGGCCTGATGACGAACGTCAGACTGCCGTTCAACTTCCCCATCGGCCTGGCCGCGCTGCTGCTGGGCACCGCGATCGGCTGGATCGGCGGGGTCATGTCGGTGCCCGACGTCACCGCCGCCGCGAAGACCATCGCGTTCGCCGTGCCCGACCTGAAGTTCGACCTGCTCCTCGCCGGGCTCAAGGAGATGGCCCCGCTGCTGGCCACGGCGATCCCGCTGGGCGTCTACAACTTCACCGAGGCGATGACCAACGTGGAGAGCGCCGCCACCGCGGGCGACAACTACAACCTGCGCAGCGTACTGCTGGCCGACGGCACCGGCGCGGTCATCGGCTCGATGCTCGGCTCCCCGTTCCCGCCCGCCGTGTACGTCGGGCACCCCGGTTGGAAGGCCGCGGGCGGCCGCACCGGCTACTCCATGGCCACCGGCATCGTCATCGCCCTGCTCTGCTTCCTGGGCATGTTCGGCCTGCTCGCGGCGATCTTCCCGACCGCGGCGATCGTGCCGATCCTGCTCTACATCGGCCTGCTCATCGGCGCGCAGGCGTTCCAGGCCACCCCGCGCGCCCACGCCGCCGCGGTGGTCGCCGCGCTCATCCCGAACCTCGCCTCCTGGGCCACCGGGCAGATCGACAACGCGCTCGCCGCGGCGGGCACCTCGGCCGCCGCGGTCGGCGACCAGGCCCTGGCCGGCGCGGGCGTGGTCTACCACGGCCTGCTGGTGCTCGGGCAGGGCGCGATCCTGGCGGGCCTGGTGTTCGGCGCGATCGTGGTGTTCATCATCGACCGGAGGTTCCTGCACGCCGGGATCTTCGCGCTGGTCGGCGCGGTGCTGACCTTCGTCGGGCTGATCCACGGCGAGAAGGTCGAGTGGAACGCCAACGGGCCGGTGTCGCTGGGCTACCTGTTCGTGGCGGTGGTCTGCGCGATCTTCTACTTCGGCAGGCACTCCCCGCGCGAACCCGACCCCGAGGAGCTCGCCCTCGACCGGCTGCACGGCGGCGCGGACGCAGCCGCGCCGGTCTCGCCGGCGCCGGCCGCTGCGGCGGAGCCGGACCGGGCCGCGGCCGCGGCCTGATCCGGTCCACGAGCCGCCTTCCGGCACGGGAGCACGCGTCCGTGCCGGAAGGCGGCGCCATCAGTCAGGGAGAACCCATGGAGCTGGACCGGCCCGACGTGGTCGCCGAGGTGGCCGCCGTGTTCGCCGCCTACGAGAAGGCGCTGGCGGTCAACGACCCGGACGAGATCATGTCGTTCTTCCACGACAGCCCCGGCACGGTCCGCTTCGGCGTCGCCGACCGGCAGACCGGCTGGGCGCAGCAGCACGCCTGGCGCGCCGCCCAGCCGCCGCTGCCGCCGGGAAGGCTGCTGCACGACACCCTGGTCAGCACGTTCGGCGACGGCTTGGCGGTGGTCACCACCTGCTTCGGGTACTCGGACGGCGCGGTCACCGGGCGGCAGTCGCAGACCTGGGTGCGGCTGCCGGAGGGCTGGCGCATCGTGCACGCGCACGTCTCGCACCAGCCCTCCTGACGGTCACGCCGGGATCACTCCGGTTCGGGCAGGCCGTGCTCCTCACGCAGCTTGCGGGCCTGGCCGGTCTCGCCCTGCTCGTCGAGCGCGCGGGCGAGCCAGGCGGCGGCGTCACGGCGTGCGCCGTGCCCGGCGGGCAGCGCCTCGTACGCCCGGCGCAGCTGCGCCTGGCCCGCCGCGGTCCGGCCGGACACGACCATCACCTGCCCGTGGCGCAGCTCGGCGAGCGCGGCCTCCTCGAACGCGCCGATCGAGCGCAGCAGCTCGGCCGCCGGGGCGACCCGGGCCAGCGCGGCCTCGTGGTCGGGCCGGTCGTTGTTGGACAGCACCTGCGCGGCCTCGTAACCGGCCATGGCCCGCTCCCAGGTGAACCCCGGCTGCTGCTGCTCGGGCACCTCGGTGACCTCGATCAGCTCCGCGAGCTGCCCGGCCAGGGCGATCGACTCGTCGCGCCGCCCGGCGTGGAACAGCGCCATCACCTGGCGGCGGCGGGCGTGCACGGTGGCCAGGGCGAGATCGGCCTGCCCGTACGCGGACGCGGCCGCGTCGAACCGGTCGGCGGCCTCGGCGTCGCGGTCGACCTGCCACAGCAGCTCCCCCGCCCGCTCCAGCACGTCGGCCCGGTAGGGCAGCCGGTCCACCCCGCCGACCAGCTCCAGCAGCGCGTCGAGCTGCCCGACGGCGACGTGCACCTCGCCGAGCTGCGCGTACGTCCGGGACAGGATGTCGCGCAGTTCCACGATGATCTCGTGGTGCTCGGGGTCGCGCTGTGCGAGGAACCACGACAGCGCCTCCTCGCCCACCTCGGCCGCCTCGGTGAACCGGCCGAGCGTGCACAGGGCCAGCGCCAGCCGGTGCCGGGTGTACGCGGCCGCGCCGGGCTCGCCCTGCGCCTCCATCAGGCACACGTGCTCGACGATGTCGTCGACGAACTCGCCCGCGCGGTCGGTCGTGACGAGCATGAAGCCCGCGTTGGCGCGAGCGCTGCGGCGCAGCTCCGGGTCCTGCGCGACGGCCGCGGCCTCCTCGAACGCGGCGATCGCCCCGGTGTGGTCGTTGAGGCGGCCCTGCAGGTCGGCCAGTGCCCGCAGCAGGTTCGCGAGCTGGTCGCGGTGCGCGGTGCCGCGCAGCAGTGTCGCGGCGGCGCGGATCTGCATCGCGGCCTCGTCGAGGCGGTCCTGCGCCTGCAGCACGCCCGCGCGCAGGTGCAGCATGGCCGCGTGGCGGGCGGGCGGCACCGGGCCGGGCTCGGCGTCGGCCCGGTCGAGCAGCGACGTCGCGAGGTCGAGCTCGCCGGACGCGGCGGCCACCCACGCCGCCCGCATCAGCGCGGCCCGGCGCTGCCTCGGGTCGGTGTTGGCGGCCACGGCCGGTTCGGCGGCCTCGTACACGGCCGGCACGAGCGAGCCGTCGCCGGTCAGCTGCAGCATCGCGATCTGCCACTGCAGCCGCGCCGCGTACTCCCGGGCCTGGTCACCGGCCCGCTCAAAGGCCGCCACGGCCTCGGCGAACGCGTCGGCGGTGCCCGGCAGGTCCTCGTCGGGCAGCGCCACCGCACGCAGCCGGGCACCGCGGCCGCGCTGCAGTTCGGTCAGGTGCCCGCCCTCGTAGGAGATCAGCAGCAGCCCGGTGAGGGCGCGGCCCCGGTCCCGCTCCTCGTCGTGGAAGAGGTCGTCGACGAGGTCGAGGCAGCCGTCGAGGGACAGGTCCGCGGGCAGTTCGGGCACGTCCGCGCCGGACGGTCCCGCCTCGACGGGCGCGGCGGGCGCGGACGACGCGGCACGGGCCGCGGTGACCGACAGTGGCAGGTGGTCGACCAGCGGCTTCGCGTCGATGAGCTGGGCGATGCGGGTGCTCTGGTAGGTGTTGCCGTTGCGCTCGTCGAAGCGCCGCGACAGGGCCACCGCGCGTTCGGCCAGCTGCCGCCCGAGTTCGGCGACGGAGATCTCGCCCGCCGCCCGGCGCACCGGCAGGTCGCCCTGGCCCGCCTCGGCGAGCCGGCGCAGCACCAGCGCCGCGGCGGCCGCGAACTCCATCTCCGTCTTCGGCGTCGGGGCCTGCTCCAGCCACGGCAGGTGCCGCTCGATCAGCTCCAGGCCGCGCGCGGAGTTGCCGGTCGCGCCGCAGAACTCGACGTGCCGGGCGACCCGGCCCAGCTCCGCCTTGTTGTCGTCGAGTGCCCGGTAGGCGCGCCGGTGCGCGTCGCGGGCCTCGTCGAGGCGGCCGGTGCGCAGGTACGGGAACAGCAGCGTGGTCAGGATGCCGTGCGGCTGCTCCGAGCAGGTCAGCCGACCGCTGAGCGCCTCCTGCGCCACCGCGATCGCGTCCTCGTCGCGCCCGCGCCAGGCCAGGTGGTGCGCCTTCGACGACGGGTCGCAGCCCGCGCAGTCCGACAGCGCGTCGCGGGGCGCGGTGTCCCACAGCCGGTACCAGTGGTCGGCCTGCTCCTCGTCGCCCAGGTGCGCGGCGACGTCGTGGCGGTACGCGTACACCGCCTGCATGCTGTGCCCGCCAGAGGAGTAGCGGCGCTGCATGTCGTCGAGCACCGCCATGGTGCGTTCCAGCGGCAGCTGCGGGAACAGCGTCATCGACGAGACCATGTGCTTGAAGTGCCACAGCAGCAGGTGCTCGTCGTGCTGGCTGCGCCGGCCCGGGTCGGCGTCGTAGTCGGCCAGGCAGCGGGCGAACGTCATCATCGCCTTCATCGGCTCGCCGCTGGCCTGGTAGCCGCTGGTCGCGGCCGCGTGCGCCGCGTAGAGCAGGTCGGCGTCGCCGAGCGCCTCGGCCTTGGCCAGCGCCTGCTCCACGACCACGATGCGGGCCGGGCCGTCGGGGGTGTCCCAGGTGCGGTGGATCAGGTCGTGGACCTCGTCATACGTCGTCATGCGTGCTCCCGGGGGCGGCGTTGGGCATTGCCAGGTCGATCAGGTCGAGGAACGAGCGGTTCAGCAGCGCCATGTCGGCGGGGCGCAGCGGGTGGTGGCCGTACAGCAGGGCCTGGCCGTAGAGCGAGGACACGGTGACGGCGACCAGTTCCGGGGTCGGCAGCGCGCTCATCCGGCGTACCAGCGCATTGCGGTGGTTGAGCACCAGCTGCGGGCGCACCTGCGCCTCGGCCTGCTCGAACGACGACAGCACGCCCGCCCACAGGTCGTCGGAGACCTGCGCGGTCTCGCGCAGCCGCCGCTGGAACGTGGCGTGCCGGTCGGTGAGGTACAGCGCGGGCATGCTCGGCGGGTCGAACGCGCGCACGACGACCTCGCAGCCCAGCGGGTCCATGGCCCGCTGCGCCGCGGCCGTGAACGGGCGCAGGGCCAGGTCGGTGGCCGGGTCGAGGGTGTCGAAGCGGGTGGACAGGTCGCTCGGGTCGAGCCGGTCCACCATGATCGTGCTGTCGAGCAGGGGCAGGCGCTCGATGAGCTCCGCGTCGAAGGTGTAGCCGCCGTTGACCACGGCCAGGCCCTGCGCCGCGGCGACGGCTGCGAGCTGCCGGAACTCGTCGTTGTTGGCGCTGTAGCGCACGGTGCCGTGGCGGCGGCGGAACTCCTCCAGCGGCATCCGGCCCATGTTGGTCTCCATCGGCCACCACTGGTCGACCAGGCGCAGCATCTCCTCGTCGTGCATGGCCAGGGCCTTGACCCCCAGGTGGTGCACGGCGAGGAAGCGGTGCATGCGGTCGGGGTCCTGCCCGGCCAGGTTGACCAGCCAGCCGCGCAGCTGCGCGCCGAGCTGCTCGCGCACCGACTCCAGCAGGCCGTCCTCGTAGAGCGCCTCGCGGCTCGCGGTGGGGCGCAGTTCGGAGGCGTCGACGATGCAGCGGGCGAAGAACGCCCACTCCGGCAGCAGGTCCTCGGCGCCCTCGGCGAGCAGCATGCGCTTGAGGTAGACGCGGTGCCCCGACTTCGCGGCCGGGTTCGCCGGGGTCGGCAGCACCAGGGCCACGCCGGTCAGGCCCGCCTCGGGCACGTTCAGCGCGATGGTGTCGAACGGGGTGAAGCCGAACGCCTGCTCGGCGGTGCGGACCAGCTCGGCGCGCCCGGCCTGCCAGGGCAGCGTCTCCGCGGTGACCAGGTCGCCGTCCACGCGTACCGGGTAGGGCAGCATCTCGCCGAACAGCCGCGCCAGGTCGCGCACCCGCTCGGCGTCGAGCCACGCGGTCGCGTCGCGGCGCGGCACCAGGGTGACGGTGGTGCCGACCTCCTGCCGGTCCGGGCCGGGCTTGGTCTCGTAGCGGCCGTCGGCGTAGCCGGTCCAGTACACGGTGGGGTGGCCCTCGTGGCGGGTCTGCACCCGGATCTCGTCGGCGACCAGGAAGCACGACAGCAGGCCGATGCCGAACTGGCCGAGGAACTCGTGCCGGGAGAAGCCCAGCTCGTCGCGCTTGCCGCTGCGGCCGATGGTGGCCAGCAGCTCGTGGACCTGCTGCTCGGTCAGGCCGAGGCCGGTGTCGTGCACGCGCAGGGTGCCGTCGCCGGTGGTCTTCGGCGACTCCAGCCAGACCGACGCGGGGGCGGTCGGGGCCAGCGCCCGGCGGGCGGTGATCGCGTCCACGGCGTTCTGCATCAGCTCGCGCACATACACCCGCGGGCTGCTGTAGAGGTGGTGGCTGAGCAGGTCGACGATGCCGCGCAGGTCGACCTGGAAGGACTGGTTCACCCGGCAGAGGCTACCGGCGCGGGTCCACCTGCCGGAACCGGCCGTCGGCCCTGGAAGACGAGCCACCGGGTGCGGATTGGTCCTGTCCGCCGCGCCCACGGCCGTGGATCATCGGGCGTATGACCGTTTCCCACGGCCCCGGCCGTCCGGCGAGGTTCCCGGTGGCGTCGATGTCGGACCTGGTGGACCGGCCCGTCCGGTACGACCTGGCCGAGAGCACCTCCCCGCCGCTGCGCGTGTCCGAGCTGCTCGACGGCGACACCGCCGCCCGGCTCGGCGCGCTGGAGATCGGGTACGGCACCAGCCAGGGCGACGCCGAGCTGCGCGCGCTGATCGCCGCGGGCGCGGGCGTGTCCCCGGCCGAGGTCCTGGTGACCGCCGGTGGCAGCTCGGGCATGTTCCTGCTGGCCTTCACCCTGTGCCGGCCCGAGGACGACGCGGTCGTGGTGACGCCGTGCTTCCCGCCCGCCCGCGCCGCCCTCGACGCGCTCGGCTGCCGGGTGACCCCCGTCGCCCTGAGCTTCGACGACGGGTACCGCCTCGACGTCGACGCCGTGGCCGCCGCGCTGACGCCGCAGACCCGGCTGGTGTCGCTGGCCTCGCCGCAGAACCCGTCCGGGGTGCGGTTCACCGAGCGGGAGCTGCGCGACCTGCTCAACCGGATGGAAGCGGCGGCCCCGCACGCGGTGCTGCTGGTGGACGAGACGTACCGGCAGTCCGGCTACGGCGCGACGCCGGTGCCCCGGTCCACCGCCGGCCTGTCGCCGCGGGTGGTGACCTGCTCGTCGGTGTCCAAGGCGCACGGCGCACCCGGCGTCAGGGTCGGCTGGCTCACCGTCACCGACCCCGCGCTGTACGAGTCGCTGCGGGTGGCGAAGTTCAACACGCTCATCACCGGCTCCGGGGTGGACGAGCTGCTCGCCGCCGAGGTGCTGCGCCGCCAGGAGCAGATCCTCGGCGTACGCCGCACGGCGCTGGCCGCCGCGCTGGACACCCTCGACCGGTGGGCGGCCGAGCACCGCGACGCGGTCGAGTTCGTCCGCCCCGACGGCGGCGCGCTGTGCTGCCTGCGGCTGCGCGCCGACCGCTTCGACGACCAGGCCGTACACCGCTTCTACGACGAGCTCGCGAAACGGGAGACCCGGGTCGGCCTGGGCGGCTGGTTCGGCGAGCCGGACCGGGTGTTCCGGCTCGGCTTCGGCCACCTGTCCGCGCCGGACTTCCGGACCGCGCTGGACCGGCTCGCCGAGGCCCTGGCCGCCGCCTGACCGGGTAGGTCAGCGCTTGGCCATCCGCAGCAGCAGGCCGCGCACGTAGGCGGCCTGGCCCGCGTGGGCGACGTCGTCGACGGCGACGCTGACCAGCCGCACGCCCATGGACACCGGCGGGTCCCAGCGCTCGTCGACGATCCGGTCCAGGTCCTTGGGCTTGAGCCCGCGCAGCAGGTCGCGGGTGCGGGCGCTGACCGCGTCGAAGTACTCGACCAGCACCTCCGGCCCGTCCGGGCGCACCGCGGCGACCTGCTTGGCGGTGTGCCCGTAGCCGGTGTCGCCGGGGTTGGCGCGCAGGCCCAGCCGGGCGGCCCACGGGCCGGTCGCCCAGAGCTGGTCCTCGCCGAGCAGGTCCGCGACGTGGTCGTCCTGGATGCGGGTGAGGTGCCAGACCAGCCAGCCGATGCTGTTCGCGCCCGGCGTGGGGGCCCAGTGCAACTGCTCGGCGGTCAGGCCGTCGACCGCCTCGTGGACCATCTCGGGGATCCGGTCGAACAGTTCGACGAGCAGGCCGTCCACATTCACCCGCGTCAGCCCTTCCCTGTCGCCAGTGCGGCCTGCGAAAACGTCCGCCGCCTCCGCACAGTATCGCGAAGGCGGCGGACGCAGACCGTGAAGCGGGAAGTCCTAGCGGCCCGCCCCGACCGGCACCCGGCCGGTGTCGGCGGCCTCGCGCTGCGCGCCGACCACCGGGCCGAGCGCGCCGACGATGTCCTCGACGCGTGCCTTGGCGTCGCCGAACAGCATCCGGGTGTTGTCGCGGAAGAACAGCGGGTTCTGCACCCCGGCGTAACCCGCCGCCATGGACCGCTTGAACACGATCACGTGCTCGGCCTCCCACACGTGCAGCACCGGCATGCCCGCGATCGGGCTGCCCGGGTCGGCCGCGGCCGGGTTGACGGTGTCGTTGGCCCCGATCACCAGGACCACGGACGTGCCCGCGAAGTCGTCGTTGATCTCGTCCATCTCCAGCACGATGTCGTACGGCACGTCCGCCTCGGCGAGCAGCACGTTCATGTGCCCCGGCAGCCGCCCGGCCACCGGGTGGATGCCGAAGCGCACCTGCACGCCCCGCGCCCGCAGCCGCCGCGTCAGCTCCGCGACCGGCCCCTGGGCCTGCGCCACGGCCATGCCGTACCCCGGCGTGATGATCACCGAGGTGGCGTCGCGCAGCAGCGCGGCGACGTCGGCGGCCGAGGTCTCCCGGTGCTCGCCGAGGTCGGCGTCGGCCGCGGCGACCTGCTCGGTGCCGAACCCGCCCGCGATGACCGACACGAACGAGCGGTTCATCGCCTGGCACATGATGTACGACAGGTACGCGCCCGACGAGCCGACCAGCGCGCCGGTGACGATCAGCAGGTCGTTGTCGAGCAGGAAGCCCGACGCCGCGGCCGCCCAGCCGGAGTAGCTGTTCAGCATCGACACCACCACCGGCATGTCGCCGCCGCCGATGGAGGCGACCAGGTGCCAGCCGAGCGCGAGCGCGATCACGGTCACCGCGACCAGCAGCCCGAGCTGCGGCGTGACGACGAACCACACGGTCAGCGCCACGAACGCGACCAGCGCGCCGAGGTTCAGCACGTGCCGTCCCGGCAGCATCAGCGGCCGGGACGCGATCCGCGCCGACAGCTTCAGGTACGCCACGATCGAGCCGGTGAAGGTGACCGCGCCGATGAAGACGCCGACGAACACCTCGGCGTGGTGGATGTGCAGCAGCGCGCCGGTCAGCCCGGCCGGGGTGGCGTGTTCGACCTCCAGGTAGCCGTTCCAGCCGACGAGCACCGCGGCCAGCCCGACGAGGCTGTGCAGCACCGCGATCAGCTCGGGCATCCCGGTCATCTGCACGACCCGGGCCCGCCACAGCCCGATGCCGCCGCCGACTCCCATGGCGAGCACGAGCAGCGCGGCGGCCGCGGCGGTGATGTCGCGGACGGCCAGGGTGATGGTCGCGCCGAGCGCGACGGTCATGCCGGCGATGCCGTACACGACACCGGCGCGGGCCGTCTCGTGCTTGGACAGCCCGGCCAGGCTCAGGACGAACAGCAGCGCCGCGACGATGTACGCGGCCTGCACTGCGGTGATGGCGGTCATGGGATCAGCCCTTCGAGAACATGCCGAGCATGCGCCGGGTGACGGCGAACCCGCCGATGATGTTGACGGTGGCCAGCAGGATCGCCGCCGCGGCGAGCACGGTCACGGCGAGGCTGGTGCCCTGGCCGATCTGCAGCAGCGCGCCGACCACGATGATCCCGGAGATCGCGTTGGTGACCGACATCAGCGGCGTGTGCAGCGCGTGGTGCACCTTGCCGACGACGTAGTAGCCGATGACGACGGCCAGCGCGAACACGGTGAAGTTGCCGACGAACTCCTTCGGCGCGAACGCGGTCAGCCCGAACAGCGCGGCCGCGCCGAGGCCGACGTAGGTGAACATCCGCCCTGGCGAGGCCTTCTTCACCCGGGTGGCGACAGGCGCGGGCGCGGCGGCCTGCGGGGCGGCCGACACCTGCACCGGCGGCGGGGGCCAGGTCACCTCACCGTCGCGGGCCACCGTCATCGAACGCTGCACGACGTCGTCGAAGTCGAGGACCAACCGGCCGTCGCGGCCCGGGGTGAGCAGCTTCATCAGGTTGAGCAGGTTCGTCGCGTACAGCTGCGAGGCCTGCGCGGGCAGCCGCGCGGGCAGGTCGGTGTACCCGATGATGGACACGCCGTTGTCGGTCACGACCAGCTCGCCCGGGACCGTGCCCTCGACGTTGCCGCCCTGCGCCGCGCCCATGTCGACGATGACGCTGCCGGGGCGCATGCTCGCCACGTGCTCGGCGCTCAGCAGCCGGGGCGCGGGGCGGCCCGGGATCAGCGCCGTGGTGATGACGATGTCGACCTCGGCGGCCTGGTCGGCGTACAGTTCCGCGGCGCGGCGGTCGTAGTCGGCCGAGGTCTGCTTGGCGTACCCGTCGCCGCCGCCGGTCTGCTCGGCCGCGACGGCGAGGAACTCCCCGCCCATCGAGCGCACCTGCTCGGCGACCTCCGGCCGCGGGTCGGTGGCCCGCACGATCGCGCCCAGGCTCTTCGCCGCGCCGATCGCGGCCAGCCCGGCGACACCCGCCCCGGCGACCAGCACCTTGGCCGGCGGGACCTTGCCCGCGGCGGTGACCTGCCCGGCGAAGAAACGCCCGAAGGTGTGCGCCGCCTCGACCACGGCCCGGTAGCCGGCGATGTTCGCCATCGAGCTGAGCACGTCCATCGACTGGGCGCGGGAGATGCGCGGCACGGCGTCCATCGCCAGCACGCTGACGCCACGTCCGGCCAGCGCGGCGACCAGTTCGGGGTTGGTCGCCGGTCCGATCAGGCTGATCAGCGTCGTGCCCGCACGCAGCGCCTCGACCTCGGCCGGGGACGGCGCGTTCACCTTGAGCACGACGTCGGCCTGCCAGCAGTCGTCGCGGCTGCAGATCTTCGCGCCCGCCGCCTCGTACGCGTCGTCGGAGAAGCTCGACCGCACGCCCGCCCCGGACTCGACCTCGACCTCGTAGCCGAGTTCGACGAGCTGCCGCACCACCGCCGGCGTCACCGCCACCCGGGTCTCCGCCGCGGCCGACTCGGCGGCGACACCCAGTCGCTGCGTCGTGGCCGGACCATCCCCCGCACCCGGGAGCCCGCCCGGCTCCCCCAGGTCATGCTGCTGTCCCACCACGACTCCTGTCGACGCTGACTAGATCAATCGAGCTTGACAAGCATGGTGTGGCCACGACACAGCGGTCGTCAATGAACGCGCCGAGTAATCGAAGCCACACTTGGCGGGCACCCCGCACGGCGAGCGTCGATACGCGCCCCGAGTTACCAACTCCACAGCCGCGCGGGCGCGGCGACCCCGGGGAGAGGGTGCCGCGCCCGCGCTCCGGGTGGCCGTCAGGCGCGCAGCGCCGGGATGACCTGTTCGCCGTACGCGCGCAGGGTCTCCTCCTTGGCGTCGTGCTGCAGGTAGACCGCGAACTGGTCCACGCCCAGCTCCTTGAGCCGGGTGAGCTTCTCGACGTGCGCCTGCACGGGGCCGAGCACGCAGAACCGGTCCACGATCTCGTCGGGCACGAAGTCGGCGTGGCTGTTGCCGGCCCGCCCGTGCTCGGCGTAGTCGTAGCCCTTGCGGCCCTTGATGTAGTCGGTCAGCGCCTGCGGCACCGCGCCGGTGTCGCCGTAGCGGGCCACGATGTCGGCGATGTGGTTGCCGACCATGCCGCCGAACCAGCGCGTCTGCGCCCGCTGGTACGGCAGGTCGTCGCCGACGTACGCCGGGGCGGCCACGCAGAACTTCACCGCCATCGGGTCCCGCCCGGCGCGCTCGGCCGCGTCGCGTACCGCCTTGATCATCCAGGCGGCGATGTCGAGGTCGGCCAGCTGGAGGATGTAGCCGTCGGCGACCTCGCCGGTCAGCTTCAGCGCCTTCGGGCCGTACGCGGCGACCCACACCTCCAGCCGCGAATCCGTGACCCAGGGGAAGCGCAGCGCCGACCCCCGATGGGTGATCTCGCGCCCGTTGCCGAGTTCGCGGATCACGTGCACCGACTCGCGCAGCTCGGCCAGGTTCATCGGCGGCAGGCCGAGGGTGCGCCGGGCGGAGTCGCCGCGGCCGATGCCGCAGACGGTGCGGTTGCCGTACATCTCGTTGAGGGTGGCGAAGGTGCTGGCGGTGACGGTGACGTCGCGGGTGCCCGGGTTGGTGACCATCGGGCCGACGATGACCTTCTCGGTGGCGGCGAGGATGGCGCTGTAGACGACGTAGGGCTCCTGCCAGAGCAGGTGCGAGTCGAACGACCACACGTGGCTGAACCCGGCGGCCTCGGCCTGCTGGGCCAGCTCGACGACGCGCCGGGCCGGCGGGTCGAGCTGGAACACGACTCCGATGTCCATGACGCTCTCCTAGACCAGGTAGCTCGACAGGCCGCGCGGCAGGTAACGGCCGTGGCCCTTGCGGCCGTGGTACTGCCCGCCGGACACCAGCACGCTGCCCCGGGAGATGACCGTGTCGACCCTGCCGGCGATCTCGTAGCCCTCGTAGGCGGAGTGGTCCAGGTTCATGTGGTGCGTCTCGACGCTGATGCGGGTGCGGCCGTTCGGGTCGTAGACGACGATGTCGGCGTCGGAGCCCGGCGCGATCGCGCCCTTGCGCGGGTACAGGCCGAACATGCGCGCCGGGGTGGTCGCGATGGTCTCCACCCAGCGTTCCAGCGACAGCTTGCCGTCGACCACGCCCTGGTAGAGCAGGTCCACGCGGTGCTCGACGCCGCCGATACCGTTGGGGATCTTCGAGAAGTCGCCCAGGCCCAGCTCCTTCTGGTCCTTGAAGCAGAACGGGCAGTGGTCCGTCGACACGATGGCGAGGTCGTTGCTGCGCAGCCCGCGCCACAGGTCCCGCTGGTGGCTCTCCTGCCGGGAACGCAACGGCGTGGAGCAGACCCACTTGGCGCCTTCGAAGCCTGGTGCGCCGAGTTGGTCTTCGA
>NZ_JBHTAC010000069.1:0-33030 GCF_042663325.1 Catellatospora aurea | reverse complement strand
TCGGCGACCGGGTGCGCACCTGGACCACGCTCAACGAGCCGTGGTGCTCGGCGTTTCTCGGCTACGGCAGCGGCGACCACGCCCCGGGCCGCCAGGACCCGGCCGCCGCGCTGTCCGCGGTGCACCACCTGCTGCTCGGGCACGGGCTGTCGGTACAGGCGCTGCGGGCGGGCGGGGCCCGCGAGGTGTCGCTGACGCTCAACCTGGCCTGCGTACGCCCGGACGACCCGGACGATCCGCACGACCTCGCCGCGGTGCGGCACATCGACGGCCTGCACAACCGGATCTTCCTGGACCCGACCCTGCGCGGCGGCTACCCGCAGGACATGCGGGCGCTGTTCGCCCGCTTCGGCGTCGACCGGCAGATCCAGGCCGGTGACGAAGATGTGATCGCGTCGCCGATCGACCTGCTCGGGGTCAACTTCTACCAGCCGTCGCGGGTACGGGCCGGGGTCGGCGTCGACTGCGGCCCGGCCAACCCGGGCAGCGAGGGCTGCGAGTACGTCCAGCAGGATCTGCCGGTCACCGCCATGGGCTGGCCGGTCGACGCGACCGCGCTGTACGAGCTGCTGAAACGGCTGGCCACGGACTACCCCGGCACCCCGATGATGATCACCGAGAACGGCGCGGCCTACCACGACGTGCTCGACGGGGACCGGGTCGCCGACACCGACCGCATCGCGTTCCTCGACGGCCACCTGCGGGCCGTGCACGCGGCGCTGTCCGAGGGAGCCGACATGCGTGGATATCTTGCGTGGTCGCTGTTGGACAATTACGAGTGGGCATACGGTTACGACAAACGTTTCGGCATCGTGCATGTCGACTACGACACCCAGCGGCGCACCCCGAAGGACAGTGCCCGCTGGTTTGCCGGCGTCATCGGGCGCAACGGGCTCGTTTGATGTCGGTGGGGGCCGGGCGCGTCGCACGTGGAAAGGTGGCGCGCCCGGGTTATCCCACCCCATGACTCACGCCGGGGAGCCGAGCGGGGCTCCCCGGCGTGCCAGACCGGTCAGACCGGCCAGAGGCGGACGCGGTCCGCGCCGTCGGCGACCGCGACGGTGTGCCCGTCGGGGCTGACGGCGACGCCGGAGACCGCGCCCATCCGGCCGTCCGCGTCGCGGATCCAGCCGGGCAGCAGCGCGGCCTGCGCGTGGTCGGACAGCCGCCACAACCGCACCGTGCCGTCCCAGCCGCCGCTGGCCACGGTCGCGCCGTCGGCGCTGTACGCCACCGCGTGCACCACCCCGTCGTGCCCGGCCAGCACGTACGGCGCCGCCCCGCCCGCGACGTCCCAGATCCGCACCGTGCCGTCGTCGCCGCCGCTGGCCAGCAGCCGCCCGCCCGGGGCGAACGCCAGATCCTGCACCGCGCCGTCGTGCCCGGTCAGCGACGCGGTGAGCTTGCCGGTGGACACCTGCCACAGCCGGATCACGCCGTCCTTGCCCGCCGAGGCCAGGGTCGCTCCGTCCGGGCTGAACGCGACCGCGCCGACCCACTCGCTGTGCCCGGTCAGCACGGCGACGGTGCGGTTGCCGCCGACGCTCCACAGCCGGATCACGCCGTTGTGGCCCGCCCCGGCGAGCAGCGTGCCGTCGGGGCTGAAGGCCAGGTCCATGGGGATGCGCGCGTGCCCGGTCAGGGTGCCGGCCGGTGTGCCGGTGGCGGTGTCCCACAGCCGCACGCCGCCCTCGACCGGCGTCGCCAGCCGCTTGCCGTCGGGGCTGAACACCAGATGGGAGATCGGCTCGAAGTCGCGCACCGGCATGCTGGCGACGGTCGCGCCGGTGGCGGTGTCGAACACGTGCAGCGCCCCGAAGCCGCCCACGGCATACCGGGCGCCGTCCGGACTGAACGCGACGGTGGTGGCCAGGCCGCCGACGGCAACGCAGCGTACGGGCGCGGCGCAGCTCGGCTCGGGTCCGGGCGAGCCCAGCGGCAGCCCGCACGCCGCGGGAAGCGTGAGGGCAAGCAGGAGCGCCGCGGCCCGCGCCGCCCCGGGCACGTTGCGGTACGCCGTCATGCCCCACACGGTAGGCCCGTCGGCGGCCCGGGATAAGCGCCGATCGGACTACCACGGGCAACCGTCCGTGCGGGACGGACCTACCGCCCATGCCCCGGACTCGCCGGGCCGGTCGGGCGCGGGCAAGCGGCCGACCGGGTCAGCGGTGCGCGGGTTCGGTGACCGGCACCGGGTTCAGCGGCTGCGCGCCGTACAGCTCGTCGAGGACCTCTTCGGCGTCGGGCTCCCCGGTGGCGGCCCGGCGGCGCGGCCCGGCCAGCGACGCCGCGGCTCCGAGCACGCCCATCACGATGGCCAGCCAGAACACGATGACCAGGCCGTCGTGGAACGGTCCCGAGATCAGGTCGGGGAAGAACTGGCGGTCGGTCAGCGCGGCCGCGTTCGCCGCGGGCAGCGCGCCGAGCACCTGCGGGCCGAGCAGCTCCTGGATCGGGTTGTAGCCCAGGAACGCGGCGAACAGGGTGCCGACCGGCGGCAGCTGCGACACGCCGTGCGCGGCCCCGGCCGGCACCCCCTGGGCGGTGAGCCCGGCGTCCAGCGCCGTCGGCAGCGAGCGGGCCAGCCCGGCCACCATCAGCGAGAAGAACACGCCGATCGACAGCACCATGCCCGCATTCTGGAAGGTGGCCCGCATGCCCGAGGCGACGCCGCGCAGGTGCGCCGGGACGCTGGACATGATCAGCGAGGTGTTCGGCGCGGAGAACAGGCCGCCGCCGAAGCCGTTGAGGAACACCAGCGCGGCGAACACGCCGTAGTGGAAGTCGGTCGGCACGAGCAGCAGCGCGGCGAACGACGCCGACATCAGCAGCAGGCCGCCCGCCGCGAACCGCCGGGGCCCGAAACGGTCCGACAGCGCCCCGGACAGCGGCCCGGCGGCCAGGAATCCGATGGTCAGCGGCAGCAGGTAGATGCCCGCCCACAGCGGCGTGGCCTCGTAGTCGTAGCCGTGCAGTGGCAGCCAGATGCCCTGCAGCCAGATGATCAGCATGAACTGCAGGCCGCCGCGGGCGATCGAGCCCAGCAGGCTGGCCACGTTGCCGCCGGTGAACGCCGCGATCCGGAACAGGTGCAGCGGGAACATCGGCTCGGCGACCCGGGTCTCGATGAGGCCGAACAGCGCCAGCAGCACCACGCCGCCGGTCAGCCCGGCGATGATCCACGGGTTGGTCCAGCCCATGGGGTGACCGCCGTACGGCTGGATGCCGTACGTGATCGCCGCCAGCAGCATGGTCAGGCCCGCGGCGAAGGTGACGTTGCCCCACCAGTCGATGCGGCCGGGGCGGCGCTCGCCGTTGTCGCGCAGCGAGCGGTACGCCCACACGGTGCCGACCGCCGCGATCGGCACGTTCACCCAGAAGATCGAGCGCCAGTTCCACTCCGCCAGCAGGCCGCCCAGCACCAGGCCGATGAACGAGCCCGCGATGGCGGCCACCACGTTGATGCCCAGCGCCGTGCCGCGCTGGCGGGCCGGGAACGCGTCGGTGATGATCGCGGCGGAGTTCGCCATCAGCATCGCGCCGCCGACGGCCTGCACCACCCGCCAGCCGATCAGCCAGAGCGCGCCGGCGCCGCCGGTGAACGGGTCCAGGGCGAGCACCACCGAGGTGACCGCGAAGATCGCGAAGCCGAGGTTGTAGATGCGTACCCGGCCGTAGATGTCGCCGAGCCTGCCCAGGGTGACCACGAGTACCGCCGTCACCAGCATGTAGCCCATCAGCATCCACAGCAGGTAGCCGACGTTGCCCGGTTGCAGCGGGTTGAGTCCCACGCCGTTGAAGATCGCCGGGAGCGAGATCAGCACGATCGACGAGTTGATCGTCGCGATCAGCATGCCGAGCGTGGTGTTGGACAGGGCGACCCACTTGTAGCGGGATTCGTGGCTGTTCATGAGGCGCGCCTTCGGCTGTCGGAGCGGGTGGTGCTTGCTACGCGTCGGCCGCGTGGTCGGCGAGGCGGCCGAGCGCGGGCAGCGCGGCCTCGATGGCGGCGCGGTCGGCGGGGTCGAGCTGGGACAGCAGCGCGGCGACGCGCTCGGCGCGGACGTCCCGGCGGTGGCGGAGCAGGTCGCGCCCCGCTTGGGTGATCTCGACGAGGACGACGCGGCGGTCGGCCGGGTCGGCGGTGCGGGCGGCGAGCGCGTCGCGTTCCAGCCGGGTGACGATCTGGGTCATCGCGGGCTGGGTGACGCCCTCGCGCACCGCGAGTTCGGTGAGCCGCTGCGGTCCCTCGCGCTCCAGGGTGGCCAGGGTCGCGGCTGCGCTGAGGCTGATGCCGGGCGGGCTGAGCCGCCGCAGGGCGGCGAACAGGCGCTGGACGGTCAGGGCCAGGTCATGCCGAGCGGTGTCCGCGGACGACGGAGCCGGTGTCGTAGCCACCTCGCCAACATATCACGCACTTATAAAAGTTGCTTATGCAATCCACTCCGACCGCTCCGGCCTGCTTCGGCGACTGTCGATGTCCTAGCCGTCTCACGTGAACACGGAGAGTGATGTCACTGCGCCGGGTCGCCGCTGAAGCGCCGCCCGCGCTCGCGCATGGCGTCGACCACCCGGTCCACGCCGGGGCTCGGCGGGGCGGGCGTGCGGCCCGGGGCGCGCAGCCCGTCGAGGGTGTACGCGAGCTGCCGCCGCCACGCGTCCGGCGCCGCCTCGGCGGTGCGCTCGATCAGCCCGGCGTTGGCCATCAGGATCAGCACCACGTCCTCGTGCCGGAACTCCGGGCGCAGCTCGCCGGCCGCCTGCGCGCGCTCGATGAGCCGCTGCAGCCCCTGGTACGCCCGGTCGTGCAGCGCGTCGAGCCCCGGCACGCCGGACACGGCTGCGGTCAGCAGGTCGGACGTCGCCCGGCACCGCGACTGCACCCCGCACAGGTAGACCAGGTGGTCGTGGAACGCCGTCCAGGCGTCCGGCTGGTGCGCGGCGTGCTCGGCGGCCAGCACGATCTCGTCGAGCGTCTCGGCGTACACGGCGGAGATCAGATCCCGGCGGGTGGGGAAGTGCCGGTAGAGCGTGGCGTTGCCCAGCGCGGCCCGGCGCGCGATCTCATCGAGCGGGGCGTCCAGCCCGCGCTCGCTGAACACGGCCAGCGCCGCCTCGATCAGCCGGCGGCGGTTGCGCTCGGCGTCGGCGCGGGGGGCGTGGGTGGCCATGCAGACCAGCATAGCGAAATGGGGATCGGTCCCCGGTTGTGCTACGGTCGGGATCAACCGGGGAGTTGTCCCCGTTTTGTGAAGACCCTTCGCGGCCTGGGCGATCGTGCCCGGCGCCGCCGTGCCGTCCGGGAGAGAACATGTCGATAGTCATCAGTGGGGCCACCGGGCAGCTCGGGCGCCTCGTGGTCGCCGCGCTGCTGGACCGGGGTGTGCCGGCCGGGCAGATCGTGGCCGGGGCACGTGACGAGAGCCGGCTCGCCGACCTGGCCGCACGCGGCGTACGGGTCGTCCGGTTCGACTACGACGACCCGGCGAGCCTGACCGCGGCGCTGACCGAGGGGGACACCCTGCTGCTGGTCTCCGGCAGCGAGGTCGGCCGCCGGGTCGCCCAGCACCAGGCCGTGATCGACGCGGCGAAGGCCGCCGGGGTGGCCCGGCTGGCGTACACCAGCGTGCTGAACGCGGCCGAGTCCCCGCTCCCGGTCGCCCCCGACCACGTCGCGACCGAGCAGGCGATCCGCGCCTCGGGCCTGCCCTTCACCCTGCTGCGCAACGGCTGGTACACCGAGAACTACGCGCCCGCGCTGGTCCAGGCGCGTGCCGCGGGCGTGGTGCTGTCCAGCGCCGGCGACGGCCGGGTCGCCAGCGCGACGCGCGCCGACTACGCCGCCGCCACGGCCGCCGCGCTCACCGGCGACGGCCACGAGGGCGCGGTCTACGAGCTGTCCGGCGACCACGCCTGGGACTTCGACGAGCTGGCCGCCGCGTTCGCGACCGTGCTCGGCCGCGACGTGGTCTACCGCCGCGTCTCGTCCGAGGAGCACCTCAACCTGCTCACCGGCGCGGGCCTCGACGCCGGCACGGCCGGCTTCCTGGTCGCCGTGGACGCCGACATCCGCGACGGCGCGCTCGCCACGACCACCGGCGACCTCTCCCGCCTGGCCGCCCGCCCGACCACCCCGCTGGTGGACGCCCTGCGCCCGCTCGCCTGACCGGCTCGCCCTGGCAGGAACGAAGAACGCCTCCGCCGGCGTTGTGCTCGGCGGAGGCGTTCTTCCGCATCGTGGGACGGAGCCGAAGATCGTCGGACTTGCCCGGCAGGTGGGCGAAAGGCGGATCAAGATACGCCCAGGTGCCTGGCAAGTCGGATGATCGAGGGGGAACGGCCGTCAGCGTCCCGCAGACCGGGACGCCAGTGGTGCCGTGATCGCGGGTGCGGGGGCCGGACGGTAAACTTCGTGTTCAGGTCGAGAGGCGCTGCAACGGGCACAGCCCGCCACGCTCGGCTGGATCCACCGTTGCAAGGGCGCCTCCGAGAGTTCTTTCGGAGGTGTTCGCGTTGAGCCGGTCTTCTTCCCCCGCCACCCGCGTGCAGGAGCTGCGCAAGCTGCTCGACGAGCGGATCGTGGTGCTCGACGGCGCGTGGGGCACCATGCTGCAAGGTGCCCGGCTGACCCCCGAGGACTACCGCGGCGACCGGTTCGGCGACCACTCGCACGACGTCACCGGCAACCCGGACGTGCTCATCCTGACCCGGCCCGATCTGATCCTCGACGTGCACCGGCGCTACCTCGCCGCGGGCGCGGACATCACCTCCACGAACACCTTCACCGCGACCGGCATCGCGCAGGCCGACTACGGCCTGCAGGCGTACGCGCGCGAGATGAACGTGCGCGGCGCGCAGCTGGCCCGGCAGGCCGCCGACGAGTTCGGCGGGCGCTTCGTCGCCGGCTCGGTCGGCCCGCTGAACGTGACCCTGTCGCTGTCCCCGCGCGTGGACGACCCGTCCTACCGGACCGTCTCCTACGACCAGGTCTTCGACACGTACGCCGAGCAGATCTCCGGGCTGGCCGAGGGCGGCGTCGACATCCTGCTCATCGAGACGATCTTCGACACCTTGAACGCCAAGGCCGCCATCGCCGCCGCCCGTGAGGTCGCCCCCGAGCTGCCGCTGTGGATCTCGGTGACCATCGTCGACCTGTCCGGCCGCACCCTGTCCGGGCAGACCGTCGAGGCGTTCTGGCGCTCGATCGAGCGGGCGAACCCGCTGGCCGTCGGCGTGAACTGCTCGCTGGGCGCGACCGAGATGCGCCCGCACGTGCAGGAGCTGTCCCGCCTTGCCGGGGTCTACGTCGCCAGCCACCCCAACGCGGGCCTGCCCAACGCGTTCGGCGGCTACGACCAGACGCCGGAGGAGACCGGCGCGCTGCTGGGCGAGTTCGCGACGTCCGGCCTGATCAACATCGCGGGTGGCTGCTGCGGCACCACGCCCGAGCACATCGCGCAGGTCGCCGCGGCCGTCAAGGGCCTGCCGCCGCGCGAGGTGCCGCAGGTGCCCAAGGCGACCCGGTTCAGCGGCCTGGAGCCGTTCGCGATCGGCCCCGACACCGGCTTCGTGATGATCGGCGAGCGGACCAACGTCACCGGCTCGGCGAAGTTCCGCCGCCTCATCGAGGCCGGCGACCACCAGGGCGCCGTGGACGTGGCGCTGGACCAGGTGCGCGGCGGGGCCAACCTGCTCGACGTGAACATGGACGCCGACCTGCTCGACAGCGAGCAGGCGATGACCACGTTCCTCAACCTGATCGCGACCGAGCCCGAGGTGGCCCGCATCCCGATCATGGTGGACAGCTCGAAGTGGTCCGTGCTCGAAGCCGGCCTCAAGTGCGTGCAGGGCAAGGGCGTGGTCAACTCGATCAGCCTCAAGGAGGGCGAGGAGGTCTTCCTCGACCACGCCCGGCGCATCCAGGGCTACGGCGCGGGCGTGGTCGTCATGGCCTTCGACGAGCAGGGCCAGGCCGACACCGTCGAGCGCAAGGTCGAGATCTGCGGGCGGGCGTACGACCTGCTGACGCAGAAGGCGGGCTTCGCCGCCGAGGACATCGTCTTCGACCCGAACGTGCTGGCCGTGGCCACCGGCATCGCCGAGCACAACGGCTACGCCAAGGCGTTCATCGACGCGCTGCCGCTGATCAAGGCGCGCTGCCCGGGGGCACGCACCAGCGGCGGCATCTCCAACCTGTCGTTCTCGTTCCGCGGCAACGACGTCGTCCGCGAGGCCATGCACTCGGCGTTCCTGCTGCACGCGGTGCGCGCCGGACTCGACATGGGCATCGTCAACGCCGGACAGCTCGCCGTGTACGAGGACATCCCCGTCGAGCTGCGCGACCTCGTCGAGGACGTGCTCTTCGACCGCCGCCCCGACGCCACGGACCGGCTCGTCGCGTACGCGGGCACCGTCAGCGGCGAGGCGACCAAGCGCGTCGCCGACCTGTCGTGGCGCGAGGCCCCGGTCGCGCAGCGGCTGTCGCACGCGCTGGTGCACGGCATCGTGGACTACATCGAGCAGGACACCGAGGAGGCCCGGCAGCAGGCGGACCGCCCGCTCGAAGTCATCGAGGGCCCGCTGATGGACGGCATGAAGGTCGTCGGCGACCTGTTCGGCGCGGGCAAGATGTTCCTGCCGCAGGTGGTCAAGAGCGCCCGGGTGATGAAGCGCGCGGTGGCCTACCTGGAGCCGTACATGGAGGCCGAGAAGGAGCAGGCCCGCCGCGAGGGCAGGGCGGAGGCCCAGCGCGGGCAGGGCAAGGTCGTGCTCGCCACGGTCAAGGGCGACGTGCACGACATCGGCAAGAACATCGTCGGCGTGGTGCTGGGCTGCAACAACTACGAGGTCGTCGACCTCGGCGTGATGGTGCCCGCGGCGAAGATCCTCGACACGGCGGTCGCCGAGGGCGCGGACGTGATCGGCCTGTCCGGGCTGATCACCCCGTCGCTGGACGAGATGGTCTCGGTCGCGCAGGAGATGCAGCGGCGCGGACTCAAGCTGCCGCTGCTGATCGGTGGCGCGACCACGTCCCGGCAGCACACGGCGGTGCGCATCGCCCCGGCGTACGAGTCGGCGACCGTGCACGTGCTCGACGCCTCGCGCGTCGTCGGTGTCGTGTCGCAGCTGCTCGACCCCGCGAAGGCCGAGGAGCTTGCCGAGCACAACCGGGCCGAGCAGGCGCGGCTGCGCGACGAGCACGCCAACAAGACCCGCCAGCCGCTGCTGACGCTGGAGCAGGCGCGCGCCAACGCCGAGCGGCCCGACTTCACCGAGCTGCCCGTGCCCGCCTTCACCGGCCTGCGCGAGGTCACGCCCTCGCTGGCCGAGCTGCGCCAGATGATCGACTGGCAGTTCCTGTTCCTGGCCTGGGAACTCAAGGGCAAGTACCCGGCGATCCTGGAGCGGCCGCAGGCCCGGGAGCTGTTCGACGACGCCAACACCATGCTCGACCAGATCATCGCGGACGGCTCGCTGCGCGCCCAGGGCGTGTACGGCTTCTGGCCCGCCCACGCCGACGGCGACGACATCGTCATCGAGGGCGAAGGCCGGATGCCGATGCTGCGCCAGCAGACCGTCAAGCCCGCCGGGCGGCCCAACCGCTGCCTGGCCGACTACCTGGCACCCGCCGGCGACCACATCGGCGGGTTCGCCGTCGCCATCCACGGCGCCGACGAGCTGGCGGCGAAGTACGAGGCCGAGCACGACGACTACCGGGCCATCATGGTCAAGGCGCTGGCCGACCGGCTCGCCGAGGCGTTCGCCGAGCACCTGCACCTGCAGGCGCGGCGCGACTGGTACGAGCCCGACGCCGACCCGGCCATCGAGGACCTGCACGCCGAGCGCTTCCGCGGCATCCGGCCCGCGTTCGGCTACCCGGCCACGCCCGACCACACCCTCAAGCGGGAGCTGTTCGACCTGCTCGGCGCGGAGAAGATCGGCATGGGCCTGACCGAGTCGTACGCGATGACCCCCGCCGCCGCCGTCAGCGGCCTGCTGCTGGCGCACCCGGACTCGCGTTACTTCACCGTGGGCCGGATCGGCCACGACCAGCTGGAGGACTACGCCGGCCGCCGGGGGGCCGACCTCGCCGACGCCGAACGCTGGCTCCGCCCCAACCTCACCTGACCCGCCGGCGTAAGGACCCGGCGCGCCAGGAAGATAATCAGGCACATATGTCGATCGCACCATCGGTTGTGCGGTCGACATTGCCGACTGCGCAGCCATTCTGATCGCCGACACGTCGCCGCCATACTCCTTACAGGACAGCCCGACGGCGGTGGGGGCGCGTCATGAAAGACAGGCGGCAGGCAGCGGGAATACGGGCGGCGCTGGCCGCCCTCCTCACGACGGCGGCGCTCGTGCTGGGCGGGTGCGGCGCGCCGGAGTTCGACTACGTCAAGAACGCCGACGACGGCGTCTATTTCAAGGTCCCCCACGGCTGGCAGCGCATCGAGCACGAGGCGATGGACTGGATGCTGTCCGGGGAGGACCCCGACTCGGTGGCCGCGGCGGCGCGGCGGGAGCGGATCTGGTCGGTCGGCTACGACGCCTCGATCGTCCCGCAGGCGCTGCACCTGTTCCTCGGCACCGGCGACGAGCCCTTCGTGTACGCGATGGTGCGCCGGCTGTCCGAGAACGAGGTCAACGCGGTGTCCCTGAACGGAGCCCGTGACCTGCTGCTGCCGGTCACCGACTCGGCCCGCGCGGAGAACGCGCAGAACGCGGTGTTCCAGGGCTTCGAGCTGGTCTCCGACGAGATCCTGCCGACCGAGGGCTCGGTGCGCGGGGTGCGTTCGGTCTTCAACTACAGCCCCGGCGGCGGCGGGCTGCAGACGTTCGACCAGACCGTCTACGTCGACGATGCCGGGCGGCGGCTGTACCAGTTCATCGTGCGCTGCTCGGCCTCGTGTTACCGCGCACGGGCGGCGGAACTCGACGCGCTGGTGCAGTCCTTCACGGTCAGGAGCGTGGCATGAGCGAGCGAGCCATGAGCGACGTGTCTGCCGAGCCGGTCGAGGGCCTGCGCCCGCCGGGTGAGCCCGCACGGGTCGAGGAGCGGCGCAAGCGCAAGAAACTGCCGTTCTGGGACCGGATCAAGTTCCTGTTCCTGTTCGCCGTCGCCTGGCTGGTGCTGGTGTGGGCGGAGATGGCCGACTTCCCGGGCGGCATGCCGTTCGTGGAGGCGACCCGCATCCACCTGGTCGAGTCGCGCTGGCTGCAGATCCTGGCCGGCCTGGAACTGCTGCGGCAGCTGCATTTCGGAGTCAGCGAGCACTGGGCGGGCTACCACCGGTTCTGGAGCCACCGGGTGTTCGGTGGCTTCGAGCGCTTCTCCCGGCGGCGGCTGTCCGACTGGACCAGGTTCCGGCTGGCCCGCATCCTCAAGTGGATCTTCTGGATCGTCGTGTTCGCCTTCGTGGCGGGCGCGGTGCTGGACACCTCGCCGGTGCTGGCGCTGTTCCAGGCCCCGGCGATCCTGTGGGCGCTGATGCCCTTCGTCGTGCAGATGGTGTTCATCCTGTTCATCGTCGTGATGCAGTTCGTCGCCATCTTCTGGTTCCTGTCCCGGGGCGGCGTCGAGGTGTACTACCCCGACGACATCAAGACCCGGTTCACCGACGTGTGGGGCCAGGACCACGTGCTGGCCCGGGTGCGGGAGAACATCGTCTTCCTGGAGCAGCCCGACGCGATCGAGGCCAAGGGCGGCTACGTGCCGTCCGGCCTGCTGCTGTGGGGTCCGCCGGGCACCGGCAAGACGCTGATGGCCGAGGCCGTCGCGGGGGAGACCGGCAAGCCGTACGTGTTCGTCGACCCCGGCGCGTTCACCAACATGTTCATGGGCGTCGGCATCCTCAAGGTGAAGTCGCTGTTCCGCAAGCTGCGCAAGCTGGCACTGCGCTACGGCGGCGTGATCGTCTTCTTCGACGAGGCAGACTCGCTCGGCAGCCGCGGCCAGCTCGCCCAGGGCGGACCGGGCTTCCCCCGGGGCATGACCCCGGCGTTCACCACCGGCCCCGGCTGCCACGGCTTCGGCTGGCTGTCCCCGGAGACGCAGTGGCGGCTGGCCAGAAACGCCGCGGCGGAACCGGCTCCCGCGCCGGTGCGGCGCCACCGGTTCGTGATGGGCGCGGGCATGAACAACGGCGGGGGCATGGGCACCCTGCAGGCCCTGCTCACCGAGCTGTCCGGGCTGAAGAAGCCGCGCGGCTTCGTCAACCGGTACGTGCGCCGGGTGCTGGGCATGCGCCCGAAGCCGCCGCCGCGATACCGCATCCTGGTGATGATGGCGACGAACCTGCCGGAGGCCCTCGACGAGGCGCTGCTGCGGCCGGGGCGCATCGACCGGATCTACAAGGTCGGCTACCCGAGCAAGGCCGGCCGGGTCCGCACCTACGAGGGCTACCTGGGCAAGGTGCGCCACGAGCTGACCGCCGCCGAGATCGACAAACTGGCGACGATCACTCCGTACGCCACCGGCGCGACCATCAAGGACCTGATCAACGAGGCCCTGATCACCGCGATCCGGGACGGGCGCGAGGTCATCGCCTGGCGCGACGTGATGCGGGCCAAGCAGCTCAAGGAACTCGGGCCGCCCGAGGACGTCGAGTACATCGAGCGGGAACGGCACGCCGTCGCGGTGCACGAGGCCTGCCACGCCGTGATCGCGTACCGCACCCGGCACCACATGGAGATCGACATCGCGACCATCGAGAAGGGCAGCGACTACCTCGGCATGGTCGCCAGCATCCCGCCCGAGGACCAGTTCACCCGGTGGCGCACCGAGTACGAGGCCGACATCTGCGTGTCGCTGGCCTCGCTGGCGGGCGAGCGCATGTTCTTCGGCGGGGACAGCTCGTCCGGCGTCTCCGGGGACCTGGAGTCGGCGACGACGGTCGCGTCGTTCATGGAGGGCTTCTGGGGCATGGGCGGCACCGTGTCGTCGTACTCGACCGCCAAGCGCCTGGAGGTCGGCGCGCCCGGCGGCGGGCAGGGCGGCCGGCGCAAGAAGGGCCAGGACACCGAGGCCGAGGTACGCCACGCGCTGGCCGACCGGATCGAGGACATGCTCGGCGACCTGCTCGCCCGCACGGCGGAACTGCTCGCCCAGCACCGCCGCGACGTGCTCGCCCTGGCCCACGCCCTGGAGACCCACAAGACCCTCACCGGCGACGACGTGGTCGCCGTCCTCGAAGGACGGTCGGGTCCGGTGGTGGACGGCACCCTGTACCGCTCCGAGGACTTCCTGGCCGAACTCGACGCGTACCACGAAGCCGCCGCGGCGGCCCACCTCGGCCACAGCCGCGTGACCATGGCCCTGCCCGCCGCCCCGGTCCCCGCAGTGGCCGTGGCGCAACCGACCGCGTCCGCCGAAGAGCCGCCGCCCTCCCAGCCTCAGCCCTGACAGCGAAAGGAAGGGCACCTTCTACACGGACGTCCGTTATGAAGGTGCCCTTCCTTCGCTTTTCAGCTGATCAGCTGAGGTGGGTGCGGAGGTGGGCGGCGGTCCGGGAGTGCTGGTCGGCGAGCAGGTCGTGGGGCGTGCCCGCGAAGACGATCCGGCCGCCGTCGTGGCCCGCGCCGGGGCCCATGTCGATGATCCAGTCGGCGCGGGAGACGACGTCGAGGTTGTGTTCGATGACGATCACGGTGCTGCCGCCGTCGACGAGGCGGTCGAGCAGGCCGATCAGGTTGTCGACGTCGTTCATGTGCAAGCCGGTGGTGGGCTCGTCGAGCACGTAGACGCGGGACGAGGTGCCGAGTTCGGTGGCGAGCTTGAGGCGCTGGCGCTCGCCGCCGGACAGGGTGTCCAGGGACTGGCCCAGGGTCAGGTAGCCCAGGCCGACGTCGACCAGGGCGGTCATCGTCGGCTTGATCGCCTTCTCGGTGAAGAACGACGCCGCCTCGGTGATCTGCATGCGCAGGACGTCGCTGATGTTCTGGCCGCGCAGGGTGTGCTCCAGGACCTCAGGCAGGAAGCGGCGACCGTCGCAGGCCTCGCAGGTGCTCACCACCGGGTCCATGAAGGCCAGGTCGGTGTAGAGCAGGCCGATGCCCTGGCACTGCGGGCAGGCGCCCTTCGAGTTGGCGCTGAACAGGGCCGCGTTGACGCCGTTGGCCTTGGCGAACGCCTTGCGGATCGGGTCGAGCACCCCGGTGTAGGTGGCGGGGGTGGACCGTTTCGAGCCGCGGATCGGCCGCTGGTCGATGAAGATCGCGTCCGGGTGGTGCCGGGGCAGGCAGCCCTGGATGAGCGAGCTCTTGCCGGACCCGGCCACGCCGGTGACCACGGTCAGCACACCCTGCGGGATGGCCGCGGTGACGCCCTTGAGGTTGTGCAGCGCCGCGTCCTTGATGACCAGCTCGCCGGTGGCGGTGCGCACCTTCGGCTTCAGCGCCTGCCGGCGGCTCAGGTGCTCGCCGGTGAGCGTGCCGGAGGTGGCCAGCCCGGCCAGGTCGCCGGCGTAGACGACCTGCCCGCCGTCGCGGCCCGCGCGCGGACCCATGTCCACGACGTGGTCGGCGATGGCGATGACCGAGGGCCGGTGCTCGACGACGAGCACGGTGTTGCCCTTGTCGCGCAGGCGTACCAGCAGCTCGTTGAGCCGGTGCACGTCGTGCGGGTGCAGCCCGACGCTCGGCTCGTCGAAGACGTACGTCATGTCGGTGAGGCTGGAGCCGAGGTGGCGGACCATCTTCACCCGCTGCGACTCGCCGCCGGACAGGGTGGCGCTGGGCCGGTTGAGGCTGAGGTAGCCGAGCCCGATGTGGGTGAGGTTGTCGAGCCGGGCGGCCAGCGAGTGCAGCATCGGGGCCAGGGTGGGCGCGTCGACGCCGCGGATGAACGCGGCGAGGTCGGCGACCTCCATCGCGGCGCACTCGGCGATGTTGCGGCCGTCGATCCGGCAGGCCAGCGCGGCGGCGTTGAGCCGGGCTCCGCCGCAGGCCGGGCAGGCCGAGCGGGTGGCGACGCGCTCGATCGCGGCCCGGATGTGCGGGGCCGTGGTCTCGGTCTGCTTGCTCAGGTAGAGCCGCTTGAACTTGGGCACCAGGCCCTCGTACGTGGAGTTCATGCTGCCTGCCGGGGTGGCCAACTTGACCTTGGCCTCGGGCAGGTACATGAGCTGGTGCCACTCGTCGGCGGTGTAGTCGCGCAGTCTCTTGTCGTTGTCGAAGAAGCCGGACTGCGTGATGATCGCCCAGAACCAGCTGTCCACGTTGAAGCCGGACAGCCGGATCGCGCCCTCGTTGAGCGACTTGTCGCGGTCGACGATGGCGTCCTCGTCGATCGCGGCGACGTCGCCGAGACCCTCGCAGTCCGGGCACATGCCGTTGGGGTCGTTGAACGACAGCACGCCCGGGTTGGCCACGGCGGGCGAGCCGAGCCGGGCGAAGATCAGCCGGAGCATCGAGTACGCGTCGGTGACCGTGCCGACCGTGGAGCGGGAGTTCCCGCCCAGGCGCTTCTGGTCGACGATGATCGCGGCGGACAGGTTCTCCAGCGAGTCGACGTCCGGTTGGCCGTAGCCGGGCAGCAGCGACTGCAGGAAGGCCGTGTAGGTCTCGTTGATCAGGCGCTGCGACTCGGCGGCGATGGTGTCGAACACCAGCGACGACTTGCCCGAACCGGACACGCCCGTGAAGAGTGTGATCTTACGCTTCGGGATGTCGAGACTGATGTCCTTGAGGTTGTTCTCGCGGGCTCCGCGTACCTGGATGAAGCCGTAGTCAGCAGTGGTCACGGGCAGACCTCCGGGATCGGGTCGTGGGGGCGGCTCGCAAGCGTAGCCTGTACCGTACGACGTACGCCAACTGATAAGACGAGGTGGAGTGTTTCCGTGAGCGGCAAAAGTGACCCAGGTCGCAGTCTCGCGCTGCTGTGGGGCTCGCACACCCGGCCCGGCCGGTCAGGCCTGACGGTCCGCGCGATCGTCGACGCCGCGATCGAACTCGCCGACGCCGAGGGCCTGGAAGCAGCCACCATGCGCCGGGTCGCCGACAAGATCGGGTCCGGGACCATGTCGCTCTACACCCACGTGCCCGGCAAGGCCGAACTCAACGACCTCATGGTCGACACGGTGCTCGGCGAGCTGTACACCGGCGTCGACGACCCGTCCGGGCGCGACGGGTGGCGCGAGGGCCTGCGCTACGTCGCCGAGCGCAACTGGGACGTCAGCCTGCGCCACCTGTGGCTGCTCGACGCCACCGGCGGCCGCCCGACCCTGGGCCCGAACGCCGTCCTGAAGTACGAGGCCGAGCTGCGGGTGCTCGACGGCATCGGCCTGACCGACCTGCAGATGGACTCCGTGCTCACCCTCGTGCTGACCCACGTCGAAGGCGTCGCCCGCAGCCACGCCGGACTGGTCCGCGCGCAGCGCGAATCCGGCCTCGACGAGCAGGAGTGGTGGCGCGCCACCGCGCCCGTCCTGGAGCGCGTCATGGCCGGCCACGACTTCCCGGTCGCCGGCCGCGTCGGCGAGGCCAGCAGCCAGGTCTACCAGGCCTCCGCCGACCCCGCCCACGCCTTCGTCTTCGGCCTCGACGTCATCCTCGACGGCGTCCAACGCCTCATCAAGTAAGCCAGGTCAACCTCAAGTAAGCAGGTCAACCTTCATGCGCGGTAAGGAAGGGCACCTTCTACAACACATAGCGATGTGAAGGTGCCCTTCCTTTCCATACAAGGCCGGGAGCAGGGACGGGTCGCGGTCAGCGGCGGTCGCGGGCGCCGGCGACGGCGACCTGGCCGAGGCTGATGCCGCCGTCGTTGGGCGGGATCTGGCGGTGGGTGAGCACCCGGAAGCCGGACAGGGTCAGCCCGTCCAGGGTCCGGCCGAGCAGCAGGGTGTTCTGGAAGACGCCGCCGGACAGCGCCACGGTGTGCAGGCCGTGCCGCTCGCGTACCAGCAGGCACGCGTTCACGATCAGGTCGGCGACGCCGGCGTGGAACCGGGCGGCGATCTCCGGCACCGGCACCCCGTCGAGTCGGTCCGCCAGCACCGCGCGGACCAGGTCGGCTCCGCTCAGCGACAGCACCGCGTCCTCGGCGATCTCCGCCGGGTAACCCGCGACCTCGCCACGCTGCGCCACCTGCTCCAGCTCCACGGCGGCCTGACCCTCGTAGGTGACCTCCTCGCGCAGGTCCAGCAGCGCCGCGACCGCGTCGAACAGCCGCCCCGCGCTGGAGGTCAGCGGCGCGTTCACGCCCGCCCGCGCCGCGTCGCGCAGGGTCGACCAGGCCGCCGCGTGCCGTGCCGCCACCGGCAGGTCGGGCAGCTCGCCGCCGAGCGCGTCCAGGTAGGACAGCGCCATGCGCCAGGGCTCGCGCACCGCCGCCGCGCCGCCGGGCATCGGCACCGCGGCCAGATGACCCGCCCGGGTGTACGCCGCCAGATCCGCCACCAGGATTTCGCCGCCCCACAGCGTGCCGTCGTCGCCGTAGCCCAGCCCGTCGAAGGCGACCCCGATCACCGCCTCCTGCTCCGCGTGCTCGGCCAGGCAGGACGCGATGTGCGCGTGGTGGTGCTGCACCCCGACCAGCTCCACCCCGTCCCGCTCCAACGCGTACGCCGTCGACGGGTAGTCCGGGTGCAGGTCGTGCGCGAGCAGCTCGGGCGTGATGCCCAGCAGCCGCTCCAGGTGCCCGACGCCCTCGGTGTACGAGCGGAACGTCGCCGCGTTCGACAGCTCGCCGATGTGGTGCGACAGCGTCGCGAACTCGCCACGGGCCAGGCAGAACGTGTTCTTCAGGGCGGCCCCGCAGCCCAGCACGGGCCGGCGCAGCTTCCACGGCAGCCGCACCGGCCGCGGCACGTAGCCGCGCGAGCGGCGCAGCAGCATCGGCGACCCGCGCACCACTCGCGCCACCGAGTCGTCGGTGCGCAGGTGGATCGGCCGGTCGTGGGTCAGCGCGACGTCGGCGATGCCGGTCAGCCGGACCATCGCGTCGTCGTCGCGGTAGGCGATCGGCTCGTCGGAGGAGTTGCCGCTGGTCATCACGAGCGGCCGGACGATCGTGGCGAGCAGCAGGTGGTGCAGCGGCGTGTACGGCAGCATCACTCCCAGCTCGCGGCAGCCCGGCGCGACCGCCTCGGCGATGCGGTGCGCCGGATGGCGGGTGCGGCGGGGCAGCAGCACGATCGGCCGGGCCGGGTGGCGCAGCAGCCGTGCCGCGGCGGGCTCCACCTCGGCGATCCCGGCCGCCTCCGCGAGGTCGGCCACCATCAGCGCGAACGGCTTGTCCTCGCGGTGCTTGGCGGCGCGCAGCCGGGCGGCGGCCTCGGGATGCGTCGCGTCGACGGCCAGGTGGTAACCGCCCAGGCCCTTGATCGCGACGACGGCCCCGGCGCGCAGCAGCCGCGCGGTCGCGGCGACCGGGTCGGCCCCCTCGGCGAGCACCGTGCTGCCGTCCATGCCCAGCAGGCTGAGCCGGGGTCCGCACGCCGGGCAGCACACGGGCTGGGCGTGGAAGCGGCGGTCGGCGGGGTCGCCGTACTCCTTCGCGCAGTCGTCGCACATGGCGAACCCGGCCATGGTCGTGTTCGGCCGGTCGTAGGGCACGTCTCGCACGATGGTGAACCGGGGACCGCAGTGGGTGCAGTTCGTGAACGCGTACCCCTGCCGGCGGCCGCCCCCGCCGGTGGTCTCGTCCAGGCAGGCCGCGCAGGTCGCGGCGTCCGGGGCGACCTGCGCGGCGGGCGGGCCGGACGCGTCGCTGGCCACGATGGTGAAGCCGGGCGCGCCGGTCACCGGCAGCGGCGCGGCGGTCATCGAGTCGATCACCGACAGCGGCGGGCGTTCCAGGTCCAGCGCGCACAGGAACGCGTCCAGCGCCGACCGCGGCCCCTCGGCCTCGATGAACACGCCCTCGGTGTCGTTGCCGACGTGCCCGCGCAGGTGCAGCCGCTGCGCGAGGGTGTACACGAACGGCCGGAACCCCACACCCTGGACGACCCCGGCGACCCGCACCGCCAGCCGCTCATGGGAGGCTTCGTCGGAAATCACCCCGTATGCCATGACATGATTCTGCGGCCCGGCGGCCCGAAAACCGGCGGACCCGCCCGGCGGCGGCCTAATAGGGGCGACGCAAGCCGTGCCGGGCGAGCACCCGCTCGTAGTAGGCCAGCAGCGCGTTCAGCTCTCTGACGACGTCGTCCAGCTCGTCCAGGGCGGCGGCGTCGCCGGGAGTCTCCCGCAGCGTCCCCGCCGCGCCCGCCAGCTGCGTACGCAGTACCGACAGCGAGTCGCCCTGGAGGTTCACGCCGGGAAACGCCCGACCGGGCAGGTGCACGACAGCGGCGTTGCCCGCCCGGCTGAGCAGGGTCACCTCGATGGGGCGCTCGGGATCCGCGGGGGGCTGCATCAGGTCATGATCGGTCCCCGGTCACCAGGCCCGCAACGGAGAATGCCGCCGCGACGCCGAGGAGGGCCTGGCATCGCGCGGCCGGGCTTTGATCAGACGCGTTCGAGCGGCAGGTGCGGTTCGGCGGGCAGCTCGACCGTGACCGTGTCGCCGGGGCGCACCGTTCCTCCGGCCAGCACGATGCTCATGATGCCCGCCTTGCGGATCAGGTCTCCCGCGTCGTCGCGGTACACGACCTGCTTGAGCAGGCCGTCCTCGAAGCGGTCGATCTGGGCGCAGGGATTGCGCAGGCCGGTCACCTCGACGACGGCCTGCGGGCCGATGCGCAGCACCGTGCCCCGGGGCAGCGACAGCAGGTCCAGGCCGCGGGTGGTGATGTTCTCGCCGAGCTGGCCCGGCGCGACCGCGAAACCCTGCTCGCGTACCTCGTCATGCAGCTCGGCGTGGATCAGGTGGACCTGGCGCAGGTTGGGCTGGGTCGGGTCGGCGGCGACCCGCGACAGGTGCTGCACGGTCACGCCCGCGTGCGCGTCCCCGGCCACGCCGAGCCCGGCGATCAGCTCGATCTCGTCGGCGTTCGGCTTGCTGAACCGGTGTTCGGAGTCCCGGCTGACGGCCACCACGATGGGAGCTGACATGCGCCCATTCTCGCATCCGGCCCGGCAGGCGTCAGGTGGGCAGGCGGCCGTCGGCTCAGCTGAGGCGCTCGACGGCCACCGGGATCAGGCCGTGGGCGCGGGCCAGCTGCCGCAGGTCGCGCAGCAGCGCGGGCACCCCTGCGGCGGGTCCGTCGCGCAGGCACGCGGTCAGGTCGACGGCCCAGCCGAGGCCCGGCCCGATCCGGCGCAGCTCCCAGCTCAGCTCGTGCCCGTCCACCGCGCGGCGGGCCCGCCCGGCGAGGCGGCCCGACGGGTCGGCGGCGGGTTCGACCGGTTCCAGCCGCCACCACAGCCGCAGGCACTGCAGCCCGGCACGGTCCAGATCGCCCGCGAACAGGATCCGGTAGACGTGCCGGTCCCGGAAGCCGGGCGGCGCCTGGGCCGGGCCGAGGCGCAGCAGCGGGGCCGAGGGCAGTGGCAGGAAGTCGCCGAACCGCGCCCGCAGCCACGCTTCGTCCGGCAGGTCGCCACCGCCGAGTTCGCGCAGCGCGGTCTCGGCGGCGCCCGCGTCGACCGCGCGCACCCGCCCGCGCAGCCGCTCGTCGGCGCGCAGGTCGCGGCTGAGCGCCGGGGTGCACCGCCACGAGCCGCCGGTCGCCGTCCAGGTCACGTTGTCGATGCCGATGGCGGTGCCGTCGTCGCGCAGCACCAGGTCCTCGACGACGACCGCCGCCGGGCGGGCGGACTCGTCGGCGGCGAGCAGGTAGTAGTCCAGCTGCCTGGGCGGCGGGAGGGGCATGTGCAGATGATGCACCCTGCCGGCCGGATCCGGGTATCGCGACCCGCCACGCCCGGTCAGTGCCGGGCGACGCGCTCCAGCCGTACCTCGGCCAGCGCCCGGGCGTCGTAGGTGTTCTCGCGGTTCTCGGCGAAGTCGGCCAGCCGGTCCAGGGCCTCCTTGTTGCGGCCGTGCAGCAGCAGGTCGTTCAGCTTGTTGCGGATCGCGAGCAGCGGGCCGCGGGTGAAGTCCTCGACAAGCGTGACCAGGGTCGAGTGGGCGTCCAGGCGGACCAGGCGGAAGTCCGCGACCGCTTCGCCGAGCGGCCACATCCGGGCCCGCATCACCAGCCGGTACGGCGCCTCGCAGCGCACCACGTGGGTGACGTCGGCGGTCGACAGCGGCCAGGGGCCCACCTTGTGGTGCAGCCTGCTGCCGACAGCGGGCCAGGAAGAGTCGACGTCCCTGATGTGCGCGGTGCCGACGACCCAGTCCGCGTACGTCCAGCCGTCGGCGAGGACGGCGAAGACGCGCTCGGGTGAGGCCGCGATGACGCGCTCGGTTCGTGCCATGCGGGGGTCGTACCCTGCCCAGGAACAAAATATGCATATCACCCATATGCCGCTCGCGACCGTCCGTGATCCACCGTGTTGCCAGGCAATCGTGGATATCTTGACGGCTCATTCGCCCAGGTGCCGGGCAAGTCGGGTGATCATGGGAGGACGTGGGCGGGTTAGGCGGGTGGCGGAGCGGGTAGGCGGTCGTCGTCAGCAACCAGTCCAACGAGGAGGAGGAAGACATGACTGCCATGAACCCGATCCCCTGGGACCCGTGGAGCTACAGCGCGGACCTCGACTACAAGACGACCGACGAGGGCGGGGACCGCTCGATCGTCGGTTTCCACGTCGAGGCCGTCGACGGCGGTATCGGCAAGATCGATGAAGCGACCGGGGCCGTCGGCTCCAGCTACATCGTGGTCGACACCGGTCCGTGGATCTTCGGCAGCAAGCGGATGCTTCCCGCGGGAGTCGTGAACAACATCGACTGGACCGAGGAGAAGGTGTTCGTCAACCGCTCGAAGGCCGAGATCAAGGACGCTCCGGAGTACGACCCGGACCTCCGTGACGAAACGCTGTACCGCGATCAGGTCGGCACGTACTACGCCGACCGCGAGCGCCGGTGACGATGTGAGAAGGACGGGCCTCGGCGTACGCGCCGGTGCCCGTCCTCGTCTGTGCCCGGTTCAACCGCGCCACTGCGTGGGCAGCGGAGCCTCGCACAGGCAGCACGTGTAGTCGTCGTCCTTGACCAGGTTCAGCGCCGTGCAGGCCGGGCAGCGGCGGAACTCGAACGCGGCGGTGAAGCCGCCCGGGTGGGCGATCCCGGCGCGGTCGAGCGCCGCGGCGACCGCCGGCCACGACGCCGGTTCGGGGGCGTACCCGGTCGACTGGTTGCTGACCTCGGCGACGGCCCAGCCTGTGGCCGTGCGCCGCAGCGACAGCTCGCCCGCGCTCAGCACGTCATGGCCGCCCGCGCAGGCGACGTGCTCGCTGCGCCGGTCCGCCGCCAGCAACCGGCCGGCCGCGTCGACGACATAGGTGAACGGCTCACCGCCCACCTGCGCCACCCAGGCCCGCACGGCCTGCGTGGAGTCGAGCAGCCGACCGGACTGTCCAGGGTCGACGGTCGCGAGCAGTTCGGGCGGGCCGATGTAGCGGTACAGCCGAGCGGCAGCCTGGTCCATTCCCGCAGTGTGCGCTCCGCCGTCGGGCGCGGCCACGGGGTTTCCCGCCGCTGAGCAGGTGTTGGTTTGCCGTCCGCGGGGTGCGGGCATCGCCGTGTCAACGACAGGGAAAGGAAAACACCGTGGAAATCACCGGTATCTTCACCGCCATCATCATCGGTCTGGTCATCGGTGTGCTCGGTCGGCTGGTCCTGCCGGGCCGCCAGTCCATCGCGCTGTGGCTGACCATCGTCATCGGTGTCGTCGCGGCCCTGCTGGGCACGTTCGTGGCGGGCGCCTTCGACGTGGCGAACACGGGCGGCGTCGACTGGCTGGAGCTCCTCTTCCAGATCGGATTCGCGGCGCTGGGCGTCGCGCTGGTCGCGCCGATCGCCTCGCGGTCGAGCGTCGACTGACACCACAGCCACGATGCGGGTCGGGCACGACGCCCGGCCCGCATCACGCTGTCCGGACCCGGTCCGGCTCGCCGCGCGGGGTGTGCGCCCGGACGAAGTCGCCGACGAGCCGGTGCCAGTACCGGGCGCGGCGCAGCATGCCGTGGCCGTCGCCGGTGACGTCGAGGAAAGTGACGTCTGCCCCGGCCTTTTCGGCCGCGACGGCGTACCGGCGGGAGGCGGCCGGGTCGGTGATCCGGTCGGCGTCGCCGTGGGCGATCAGGACGGTGCGCCCGGCGAGCTGCGCGACCGGGTCGCCGGGCTCGATCCACGGGGCGAGTGCGCAGACGGCCGTGACCTGCGGATCGCCCGCACCCCACAGGGCCGCGCGAGCGCCCATCGAGTGCCCGACGAGGACGACCGGCAGCCCCGGGTGGCGGCTGCGGGCCTGGTCCAGGGCCCACGCCAGGTCGCGCACGGGGTCGGCGGCCGCGCCGTTCCAGCCCCGGAAGCGGTAGCGCAGCCGCCACACCGTGACGTCGCCGGGCATGGCCCGCTGGAACGGGAGCATGCGCAGGTAGGCGGCTCGGCCGCGGTGCGCTCGTCCATGCCCGCCGGCCGCCCCGCCGTGCAGCAGGATCACCAGCGCCCGTGGCCCGTCGGCCGCCTCACGGATCTCCAGCGCGGGTTCGCGCATGTCTGCTCCCTCGGTCGTCGGGGCCGGTGCTCGCCGACCCCTGCCATCTGTACCGCGCGCGGGGCCGGACATCCAGCCGGTGCCCGCCCGCTTGCCACAGAGATGGTGAAGTGCCATCATTGTGTTCCTAGCACATAGTGAGTGTGCATCACGATACCTGGAGGCTCTCCGTGGCCGAGCAGCGGCACCTGGCGGCGCTCGACCGCGTGCTCGAACTGGTCGTGCTGCTCAACAAGGACATGACCGAGAGCCTGGCCAAGGAGGGGCTCACCCCGTCCCGGACCACCCTGCTCTGGCTGCTGCGCAGCAGTGGGCCGAGCACCCAGCGGGCGCTGGCCGACGGCCTCGGGGTGAGTGCGCGCACCGTCACCGGGCTGGTGGACGGGCTGGAGGCGACCGGCTTCGTGACCCGGCAGCCGCACCCCACCGATCGCCGGGCGCTGCTCGTCTCGTTCACCGAGCACGGCGCGGCGGTCGTCGCCGACATGGAGAGACAGCAGGCCGGGTTCGCCGACCTGCTGTTCGGCGGCATGTCCGAGGACCGGTTCGAGTGCCTGAGCGCGGGCCTCGACGAGATCGTGGACCGACTGCGCGCGGTCGGTCTGACCACCACCCCCGGCGAGGAGGCCTCATGACGACCCCCGCGATCCCGTCCCGATGGCAGCAGGCATGGCGGCTGGCCCGCCGGCTGTTCGTGTACGAGGTGGGCATGTGGCGCAGCCTCTACCGGTGGGTCCTGCGCCGCCCGCTGGTGACCGAGGACGGCGGTGCCTCGTTCGGCTACGCCCAGGCGATGACGCCGGTGATCTGGGTGTTCATCGTGCTCTCGGCGATCGAGATCCCGGCCGTCGACCTGCTGCTGCCGTGGGAGAGCGCACGGCTGACCCTGGCGTTCCTGGGCGTGTACGGGCTCGTTTGGATGATCGGCCTGCTGGCCATGGTGAAGGTGCACCCGCACCTGGTCGTGCCGTCCGGCCTGCGGCTGCGGCACGCGGCGACGATCGCCCTGCCGATCCCGTGGGAGAACGTCGTCTCGGTGAGCGCCCGCAACCGCTCGGCTCCGGCGAGCCGCACCTTCCAATACGAGCAGACCGCCGACGGCACCGTGATGAGCATCGTCATCCTGAGCCAGACCAACGTGGACGTCGTGCTGCGCGAGCCGACCGTGTTCCACCTCCCGAAGGGGCCGACGGAGCCGGTCACCCACGTGCGGGTATGGGCCGACGACCCGAAGGCCCTGGTCGCGGCGGCCCGCGAGCACCTGACCCGGTCCGGCGCGCCCGCGGCCTGAACCCTGGTCAAGTCCATGATCACGGTGTCAGTGATCATGGACTTGACTGCGTCTCAGCAGGTCAAGATAGCGAATAGGAGATCGGGCGACCCGATGGGGTCGAGAGATCCATTCCGGATGGCCGTCCCGGCGACCCCGCGCCATCCAGGTTTTCGCAGGCCGAAGCATGTCGGGGAGTCGGTTCCTCGGCGTCGGAACCGGTACCGCGGCGGGGACATGCTTTTCTGTTCGCGGGTACATCTTTTTTGATGTGGCCACATCAAAAAAGATGTACCCGCGCCCACCGACACCTTGTTCTCCGCGCCCGATGATCACCGGTGCAAGGGGCGGTGGCCTTTCGCCACCCGCGGTACGCTGCCCGCCGTGACCGGCCACCGCGACGACTTCACCCTCGGCATCCGCGACGACGAGGCTCCCACCACGGCAGCCCTGCGGCGGGTCCTGGGCGAAGCAGCGGAGGTCGTCATCGTCGGGACGTCCCCGCACGAAGCGCACGAACCAGATGCCGACCGCATCACGCTCGCTGGTGCCGAGATCGGTGAGCTGGCCGATCTGCTGGCCATCGTGGACGGCGGCACGGGTGATCTCTGCCGGTGCCTGGGCTCGCCGACGATCCTCGTGCGCGACGCGGCCGGCCAGGACACCGCCCAGTGGACGCTGCACCATCAGACCAGCCTGCGGGGGATCGGGGACTGCGACGCCGACCTGCGGGACGGCCCCGCGCTCACGGACTGGCTCGCCGAGCACGGGCTGACCGGACCCCGCGAGATCCAGCAGCTGCTGGCGGAATACGCGGCGCAGGAGGAGCACCGCCGGGTCGCGTGGGTGCAGGCCGCGCCGCCGGGGCTCACCGAGGCCGCCGAGGCCACGTCCCAGCGGGAGGACGACGCGGAGGAGCGGCTCGCCGAACTCACCGCCGTGCGCTTTCCGGATGCCGCCGAGCGGATCGCGGTGCTGCTGGCCTGGGCGGGCTTCATCCCGCACGCCCCGCCGGTGCCCGGTGGCGGCACAGCCTGGTACGAACTCGCGCCGCAGCGGATGCTGCTGCAGGAGTCCGTTGAGTCGATCTTCGAGGTGCTGGCCGCGCCCACGCCGGAGCAGCTCGACGGGGCCGCCGACCTGTTCACCACCCTGGAGTGGAAAGGCCGGCCCGACCCGCCGGAGCCGCTGCGGTCCGTGCTGATCGCGCACGTCACGGCGACGGGGACCGGGCCGATGAAGACCCGGCTGGGGTGGGGCTACGGCCGGGCGGGCTGACGGCCCGCTCAGGTCCAGCGGCGTACGTACTCGCCGTCGGGGTCGAAGCGCTCGGCCTGCCGGTCCGGGCTGAAGCGCCGGTACGGCTTGGTGTCGGTGCCGGTCCCGGCGACCCACTGCCAGTTGCCGTAGTTGTTGGCCACGTCGGCGTCGATGAGCAGCCGGTCGTACCAGGCCGCGCCGTCGCGCCAGTCCAGCCCGAGGGTCTTGGTCAGGTAGGAGGCGGTGACCAGCCGCGCCCGGTTGTGCATCCAGCCCTCGGCGGCCAGCTGCTTCATGCCCGCGTCCACGATCGGCACCCCGGTCTCGCCGGCCTGCCACGCCTGCAACGCCACCGGGTCGTCCTGCCACTGCTCCTGGGCGCCGGGCCGGAAGGCCTGCGTGCGCAGCTTCGGGAACGCGGCCAGCAGCTGGTGGTAGAAGTCGCGCCAGCACAGCTGCCGGACGTACGCCTCGGGCATGCCGTCGGCGGTGGCCAGGGCGAGCGGGGACAGGCAGCCGAAGTGCAGGTACGGGCTCAGTCGCGAGGTGGCGTCGCCGGGCAGGTCGTCGTGCCGGTCGGCGTACGCGGCGGCTTTGGTCTTCCAGTTCTTGACGCGGCGCAGCGCCTCGCTCTCGCCGCCGGTCATCGGGTGCGGCGACTCGCTTTTCGCGTCGCCGAGCACGGTGCGCGGGTCGTCGCCGGTGACCCCGTCGGGCAGGTGGATCTTGCGCGGGGTGGCGACCGTGCCGCGCCAGCGCGACGACTGCCAGGCCCGCCAGTACGGGGTGAAGACCTTGTAGTGGTCGCCGCCCGTGGACGGGGTGACCTCTCCTGGAGGCATGATCGTGACGCCGGGGAACAGTTTGAGCGCGAGCCGCTCGCGAGAACAGGCCCGAGCGAGCCGCTCCTGGCGGCGGGCCGCGTATTCGGACACGTCGGCGGTCAGGGCGATGCCCTCGGCGCCGACCTCCCGGGCGGTGCGCATCGCCTCGGCGACCGGGTCGCCGGAGCGCACCAGCAGGTCGCCGCCCCGGCGGCGCAGGCCGTCGCGGAGGTCCTGCAGGCTCTCCAGCAGGAAGCGGCGGCGGTTGTCCGGGACGGTCAGCGCCGGGTCGGCGACGAACAGCGGGACCACCCGTTCGGCGTTGGCGCAGGAGGCGGCGAGCGCGGGATGATCGTGCACGCGCAGATCACGGGTCAGCAGCAGGACGACGGTATTCATGATCATCCTCGGACGTCGGCGGGAGATAACGATGCAGCAATCAACGCAACTGTACGCTGCGATAGGCTGCTGACGTGGCAGGCGAGAACGAAGGGCTGAGCGCGGGCGCCGTGGCCCGGCGGCTCGGCATCGCCGTCACCACGCTGCGCACCTGGCACCAGCGTTACGGGCTCGGCCCCAGCGGCCACGACCCCGGCCACCACCGCCGCTACGACGCCGACGCCCTGGCACGTCTGGAGACCATGCGCCGGCTCACCGCCCAGGGCGTGCCCGCCGCCGAAGCCGCCCGCGTCGCCCGCTCCGCCGGCCGCGACGGGATCGCCCAGCTCGCCGAGGAGCGCCCGCACACCCGCGACGGCGGCGGCCACACCTTCGCCGTCGGCCGGGCCGGAGCGCAGGCCCGCGGCCTTGCCCGCGCCGCCATGCGGCTCGACGCGCTGACCGTGCGCCACCTCGTGCAGGAGTCCGTCGCCGAGCACGGCGTCGTCGACGCCTGGCAGGACCTGCTCGTGCCGGTGCTCGTCGGCATCGGCAACCGCCACGCCGCCACCGAGCGCCTCGTCGACGTCGAACACCTCGTCTCGCGCTGCGTCAGCGAGGTCTTCGGCGGGGTCCGCCGCCCCGCGCCCGGCTCACCGGTGCCGGTGCTGCTGGCGTGCGCCGACGAGGAGCAGCACAGCCTGCCCCTGGAGGCCCTGGCCGCCGCGCTCGCCGAACGCGGCGTCGCCGCCCGGCTGCTCGGCGCCCGCGTCCCCCCGCGCGCCCTGCTCGACGCCGTACGCCGCACCGGGCCGGCCATCGTCGTCGTGTGGTCGCACCAGCCCGACACCGCCGACCTCGCCACGCTGCTGGCCGTGCTGGAGCTGCCGCGCCGCCCCACCGTGGTCGCGGCGGCCGGGCCCGGCTGGCCCGACGAGCTGCCCGACGGCGTGCTGCGGCCGGGCACGCTCGACGAGGCGCTCACACTCGTCGCCACGGTGAGTTCGGTGCCCTGACATCCGGCCCGGCCTTGTGCGAAGGCACCACCGGCGGTGCTCGTTTTCGTCGACCGCGACCATCGGTGGCGACTCGTGCGGCCATACGCTCTGGGCATGACGAGCCGGCGGGAGAGTGGGGCGACGTGACGCAGCAGATCACCGTGGACGCGGTGGTGCAGGCCGAGGAGCTGGCGCGGGCCGCCGCCGACCGGCTGGGCGTACGCATGCGGGAGCTGTCCACCGTGCCCGAGCAGAACCGCGCGGCCGACCTGCTGTGCCGGGTCTGGCGAGCCGACTCGCCCGACCAGCTCATCAACGCCGGCATGCTGCGCGCGCTGGAGCACTCGGGCAACTACGTCGTCGGGGCCTACCGCGGCGACGACCTGATCGGCGCGGCCGTGGGCTTCTTCGGCACCGGCCACCTGCACTCGCACATCGCCGGTGTGGACCCCGCCAAGCAGAGCGGCGGCGTGGGTTTCGCGCTCAAGCAGCACCAGCGGGCCTGGACCCTGGCCCGGGGCATCGGCGAGATCTGCTGGACCTTCGACCCCCTGGTGCGCCGCAACGCCTACGTCAACCTGCACAAGCTCGGCGCGACGGCGGCCGAGTACCTGCCGGACTTCTACGGCGAGATGAACGACGGCATCAACACCGGTGAGGCGACCGACCGCCTCTACATCCGCTGGGAGCTGCTGTCTCCGGCCGCGTCGGCCGCCGCTCGCGGCGAGGTGCGCGAGGTCGACCTGGCCGCGCTGCGCGCCGCCGGGGCGGCCGAGCTGCTGAGCCGGACCTCGGCCGACGCGCCGACCCTGCCGCCGAAGCGCCCGCCGACCGACGCCCCCGTGCTGCTGGTCGCGGTGCCGGCGGACATCGAGCGGCTGCGGGCGCAGGACCGCGACGTGGCGAAGCTGTGGCGGACCGCGGTGCGCGACGCGATCTGCGGGGCGCTGGAGACCGGCTACCGGATCACCGGGATGAGCCGTGAAGGTTGGTACGTGCTGGAGGAGAAGTCATGAAGGTGACCGGGTTCGAGCTGCGCCGGATCGCGATGCCGCTGGTCAGTCCGTTCCGCACCTCGTTCGGGGTGGAACACGACCGCGACGTGCTGCTGGTGCGCGCGGTCACCGAGGACGGGGCCGAAGGCTGGGGCGAGTGCGTGGCGATGGCCGAGCCGCTGTACTCCAGCGAGTACGTGGACGGGGCCGCCGAGGTGATCCGGCGCTTCCTGATCCCGGCCGTGCTGAGCCTGCCGGACGCGGACCCGTACCTGGCCGAGGTGCCGTTCGCGAAGATCAAGGGTCACCCGATGGCCAAGGCGGCGGTGCAGACGGCGCTGCTGGACGCGAAGCTGCGGATCGTGGGCACGCCGCTGGCGGCGCACCTGGGCGCGGTGCGCGACCGGGTGCCCGCGGGCGTCTCCGTCGGCATCATGGACTCGATCCCGGAGCTGCTCGAAGCCGTCGCGGGTTACCTGGCCGAGGGCTACCTGCGGATCAAGCTGAAGATCCAGCCCGGCTGGGACGTCGCGCCGGTGCGCGCGGTGCGCGAGCGCTTCGGCGACATCGCGCTGCAGGTCGACGCGAACACGGCGTACACCCTCGCCGACGCCCGCCACCTGGCCAAGCTGGACCCGTTCGAGCTGCTGCTGATGGAGCAGCCGCTGCCCGAGGACGACATCCGGGGCCACGCCGAGCTGGCGAAGCAGGTCAGGACCCCGATCTGCCTCGACGAGTCGATCACCAGCGCGCGGGCCGCCGCCGACGCGATCGCGCTCGGCGCGACGTCGGTCGTCAACATCAAGCCCGGCCGGGTCGGCGGTTACCTGGAGGCCCGCCGGGTGCACGACGTGTGCGCCGCCAACGGGGTGCCGGTCTGGGTCGGCGGCATGCTGGAGACCGGCATCGGCCGCGCCGCGAACGTGGCCCTGGCCGCGCTGCCCGGCTGTGTCCTGCCCGGCGACACGTCCGCCTCGGACCGCTACTTCCGCCGCGACATCACCGCCCCGTTCGTGCTGGCCGACGGGCACCTGGCCGTGCCGACCGGGCCGGGCGTGGGCGTCGACCCGGACCCGGCGGCGCTCGCCGAGGTCACCACCGCCACGGAATGGATCGCCCGCTAACCCCTTCGCCCCGTTTGGCCGGACCGGGACCGCCGCCTCGGGGACAATGACGGCGTGGCTGCGCGTACCCGGCTCCGTATCGACTGGCTGCCGCTGGTCGTGGTGCTGCTGTGCCTGCTGTCGGCGGGCGGGTACGTGATAGCCGTCGTCCAGCAGGGCGGCACGCCGGTGCTGTGGTTCGTGGGCGGCCTGCTCGTCGCGGCCGCGCTGACACTGGGCGGCGCGCTCGGCTCGCGGCGCAGGCGGGCCCCGGCACTGCTGGTGTCCGGGGTGCTGCTGTGCGCGCTCGGGGCGCTGGCGCTGTTCAGCGTCGGCCTGCCCGTCATCGCGGCGGGCCTGATCGCCTTCGCCGCCGCGGGCCGCGCCCGGATCACCACCTGACCGGTAACCCGCACGACCCCCACCCCCTGGAGGCTTGAACATGCATGACCTGCTGCTGCGCGGTGGCACGGTGTACGACGGCCTGGGCGGCCCCGGTGTCGCCGCCGACGTCGCGATCACCGGCGACCGGGTGAGCGCCGTCGGGGCAGACCTCGGCCCGGCCCGCCGGGAGATCGACGTGACCGGCCTGGCCGTCGCGCCGGGCTTCATCGACGCGCACAGCCACTCCGACCCGGTGCCGCTGATGCCGCAGCCGCAGCCGTTCAAGCTGCACCAGGGCGTCACCACGGAGATCGTCGGCAACTGCGGGTTCTCCTTCGCGCCGCTGGACGCCACCGCGATCGAGGCCACCGGGCCGCTGTTCGCCGAGCTGGCCGGGGGCGTGCCGGTCGTGCCGCGCGACTTCGCCGGCTACCTCGACGACATCGCCGCCGCCGGCCCCACCAACCACATCGCCGCCATGGTCGGGCACAACACCCTGCGGGCGTACGCCAACGGCATGGACGAGCGGTTGCGCCCCGGCGCGCTGGAGCAGATGTGCCGCCTGGCCGACGACGCGTTCGCGGCCGGCGCGGTCGGCCTGTCCAGCGGCCTGATCTACCCGCCCGGCAGCTACGGCGACACCACCGAACTGATCGCCCTGGCCCGGGTCGCGCATCGCTGGAACCGGCCCTACACCACGCACCTGCGCAACGAGGACGACCGGCTCGGCGAGGCGCTCGACGAGGCGATCGCCATCGCCACGCAGGCCCGGGTCCGGCTCCAGATCTCGCACTGCAAGGTCGCCGGCAAGGCCAACCACGGCGGTGGCAAGGCCCTGCTGGCCAAGCTGCACGCCGCCCGGCTGGCCGGGGTGGACGTGCGCGGCGACCAGTACCCGTACCGCGCGGGCGGCACCTTCCTGAACGCGCTGCTGCCCGGCGCGGCGCTGGTCGGCGGCACCGAGGCGATGCGGGCCCGGCTCGCCGACCCGGCCGAGCGGGCGCGGCTGCGCGCCCTGGCCGAGGATCTGACGCAGCCCAACGGCTTCTGGGCCCGGGTCACCCCGGCCGACGTGTTCGTCACCACGCACACGACCCGGCCCGAGGTCACCGGCCGCACCCTGGCCGAGCTGGCGGGCACCGCCGACGCCTTCGACACGCTGTGCGAGGTGCTGCTGGGCGACCCAGGGGCGGGCATGGTGGTCACGATGATGGCCGAGGAAGACGTGGAGACCATCATGGCCGACCCGCTGATCGGCATCGGCTCCGACAACGGCCCGCCGGTCGGCCTGCAGCACCCGCGCACCTGGGGCTGCTTCCCCCGGGTGCTCGGCGAGTACGTGCGCGAGCGCGGCCTGCTCACCCTGCCCGAGGCGGTCCGCAAGATGACCTCGGCGATCGCCGACCAGTTCGGACTCACCGGGCGCGGTTTCGTCGGCGCGGGCGCGGTCGCCGACCTGGTCGTGTTCGACCCGGCGACGATCGGCCACGACGGCACCTACGCCGTGCCCGACGCGCGCCCGACCGGCGTCGAGCACGTCGTGCTGGCCGGTCACGTCGTGGTCGAGGCGGGCCGTTTCACCGGCGAGCGGCGCGGCCTGGTGTTGCGCGGCTGACGGCCCGGCGGCGGGTTGCTCGCCTGTGCGCGAGCACGCGCGCTTTGGACGGCACGTCGGTGTGCGGCGGTTACATCTTTTTTGATGTGGCCACATCAAAAAAGATGTAACCGCTCGCCGAGGTATGTGCTCCAGCGACAGCCGCGCTGTCGATCATGAAGTTGGGGCAGGGACATGCCGTCGAGCCGTGCCATAAGTTCATGATCAACGCGGAAGGGGGCTGCTGTGCGTTGCCTGGGAAGGTTGAGAGGGGGCTGAAAAGTGCTGCATGATCGACCCTTGTGATCAGCAAAGGTCGATGCGACGATGCATCTACTCGTGTGGAGCCTCACGCGGATCGGGCGGCCGAGGGCAACCGGTGGGACCGGACGGCGCCTGGTTGGCCGCTGCGCGGCCGCCGCGTATCCGTCCCGTCCACGGCCCCGATCCGGGACATGCGGCCGGCACCCGCTCCATGAGGAGATCTCGTGAGTATCCGCACGTTGAGACGCCGTGTCGCGCTGGTCGCGGTCGGCGCCATGGTCGTGGTCACGGGGGCGACGATCGCGTCCCCGGCCCACGCCGCCGTGTCCTGCCAGGTGACCTATACGAAAGCATGGGACAACGGCAGCGGCTTCGGCGCGAACATCACCATCACCAACACCGGCGACC
>NZ_JBHTAC010000068.1:0-35652 GCF_042663325.1 Catellatospora aurea | reverse complement strand
AGGTGCGATCGGATCGAACGGGCCACTTCCGCCGTCAGAGGGTCGCGATCATGCCGCCGTCGATGACGAAGTCCGCGCCGGTGACGTTGCCCGCCCGGCCGCCGGCCAGCAGTACCACCAGGTCGGCGACCTCCTCGGCCTCGGTGAACCGGCCGGTCACGGCCTGCGCGGCGACCTGCTCGGCCACCTGCTCGGGCGACACGCCGCCCGCCTTGCCGAACGATTCGGCGACGCCGCCCGCGCCCGTCCACAGCGGCGTGCGCACCGGACCGGGGCTGACCGTGTTCACCCGGATGCCCTTCGGCCCGACCTCCTTGGACAGCGCCTTGGAGAAGTTCGTCAGCGCCGCCTTCGACACCGTGTAGTCGATGATCGCGGGATCGGGCAGGAACGCGTTGATCGAGCTCACCGTCACGATGCTGCCCGCGCCCCGGGCCAGCAGGTGCGGCAGCGCCGCCCGGGTGGTCCGGATCGCCGACAGCAGGTTCACGGTCAGCGACCACATCCAGTCCTCGTCGGTCACCGACACGAACCCGCCCAGCCGGGCCTTCACGCCGCCCACGTTGTTGACCAGCACGTCCAGCCCGCCGTACGCGGAGACCGCCTCGTCGATCAGGCGCTGCGGCCCGGCCGGGTCGGTCAGGTCGACGGCGACGGCGCGCACCGGGCCGTCGATCCCGGCCAGCTCGCCGGAGGTGTCCCGGGCCGCGGCGACCACGCTCGCGCCCTCCGCGACCAGCGACTTCACCACGGCCAGGCCGATGCCCTTGCTGGCCCCGGTGACCACCGCGACCTTGCCGCCCAGGTCAAGATCCATGACGCCTCCCCCGATGCGCTCCGGTTCAGGCTACGCGCGCGCAGGGCCGCCCATCCCGGGAACGGGCAGCTCAGTCGCCCTTGGTGCCGTCGACGAGCTCGCGCACCACGTCCAGGTGGCCGTTGTGCCGGGCGATCTCCTCGACCAGGTGGAACAGGATCCAGCGCAGCGTCGCGGGACGCCCGGCCCGGCGCAGGTCGCGCTTGGCGAGGGTGTCCAGGTCGAGCGAGTCGACCAGCTCGCGGTAGCGATCGCTCTGCGCCTCGTACTCGGCGAGCAGCTGCTCGATCGGCACGTCGAGGGCGTAGCTGAACTCCCGGTCCGGGTCCTCCGCGGTCCACGGCCCGGCGTCCTCCTCGCCCAGCAGCACCACCTGGAACCACGAGTACTCCACCCAGCGCACGTGGCTGACCAGTCCCTTGACCGTCATCAGCGGCGAATCCGGCAGCGGCGCCTTGCGCGCGTCCTCGTCGGTGATGCCCTCGCACTTGGCGCGCACGGTCGCGCGGGCGTAGTCGAGGAAGGTGGTCAGGGTGGCTCGTTCGTCCCAGGTGGCGGGCACGTCGGTTCGCGTCATGCCTGCGATCATGCGGGTCGCCCGGCGCCCTGTCGAACCGATAAGGCTCAGGCCAGGATGGCCCGCAGCACCGCGCCCGTCTCGGCCAGCGACGGCAGCACCGTGTCCGCGCCGGCCTCGGCCAGCTCGTCGGCGGTGCACGAGCCGGTCGCCACGCCGATGGCCAGCGCGCCGTTGGCCCGCGCCGCCTCGATGTCGTGCGGTGTGTCGCCGATGACCACGACCTGCCGCGCGGGCAGCACCGCCGTGTACTTCGCCTGCGCGCGTTCGTGCGCCAGCCGCACCAGCACCGAGCGCACCCCGTCGTCGCAGCCGTAGCCGCCGACCTCCAGGTCGATCGGGCCGAGCAGGTCGAACGCGGACAGCTTCTCGTACGCGGCCTCGCGGATGTTGCCGGTCACGACGGACTGCACCACGCCCGTCTCACCGGCCAGGGCGGCCAGCGCCTGCGCCGCGCCGGCCAGCGCCCCACCGCGGGCCAGCAGCTGCGGCCGGTGCGCCCGGGTGTGCTCGGCCAGGTGTGTGAAGAACTCGGCCACGATCTCCGGGTGCGCCTCGCGGCCGTGCCACTCCAGCGCCGTCGTGAAGATCCAGTGGTCGGTACGGCCGCCGAACTCCGGCAGCCGCGGCGGCTCGCTGCCCACCACCGCCTGGTACGCGGCGACGAACACCTCCCGCCCGACCTTGCCGCCGTCGATGAGCGTGCGGTCGATGTCCCAGAGCACCAGGCGTCGCATCCCCCGACCCGACCACAGCCACGGCGCGGCTGTCAAGCGGGCCGGGCGCTCCCACCAGGGACGACGCCCGGCCCGATCACGCCGTTCAGTGGCAGGTCCAGCGCAGTCTCCGATACACCAGCTCGCGGTTCTCGCCCTCGCTCACCTGGAGCCCGAACAGGGCGCGGGCATCCGGGCCGACCACGCTCACCATCAGCGGGGCGGTCCCCGTGACGCTGGACGGACGTGGCGTGTGACCTGGCAGGCCCGTCAGCCGAATCGCCACGTCACCGCGGACCAGGGTCGTCGTGTCGTCCGCCGCTCGAAGCACCGCCCAACCCTGAGGATTGACAACGCCCTCCCCCCGATCGGGCACGGCCAGCCACTCGACCTCGCCGCTGCCGAGCCGCCAGCGGGCCGGATAGGGGCGGATGTCCTCGCCCTCCCCGGTGATCAGCACACCCGAGGCCCAGCCGTCGGCGATCTGGAAGACCCGCGACGACTTCACCTTGACGCCGTCGATGGCGTCGGGCAGCGCGAGCCGCTGCGGCGAGCCGCCGGGCGGCCAGACGTACGCCCAGCCGGGGCCTCGTCGGAACGGCGTCTGATCGAACCGGCCCTCGAACAATTGTGTGACGACGGTGCCGTCGTCGGCTATCGCCGCGCGGTCGCCCGCGGTCATCCCCTCAGGCACTGGCAGCGGCACCGGTTTCGCTGTGTCGTTCGGCCAGGTCATCAGCAGGTTGCCCCGGATCTGACCCACGATGACGCCGGCGGAGTTGATGCCGAGGCCGACCGCACCCGGGCCGAGCAGCCGTGTCGTGGTGCCGTCACGGCGCACGACCTGGGTCTCCGGCTCCGCCTGCCCGGCACGCACCAGCACGGTCCCCGTCGAGCTGACCGCATCGATCCAGAAGGCGCCCTTCGGCCAGTCGCTGACCGCGCTCGGCCTGCCGTCCTCCCAGACGACCAGGAAATCGCGGCCCTTGCCGTCGGTGGCACGCGTCGCCTGAAAGCGGCCGCTGGGATCACCGCCGAACTCGTGATACGTGTCCGCGCGCAGGCCTTCCGGCATCGGCAGTTCGGAGGCGGTGCAAGCGGTCAGGGCGACCGCCGGCGGCGACGGGGTCGGCGAGGGTGGCGCGGCCGGGCCGGGCTCCGGGCGGGTGGGCAGGACCAGGGCACCCGTGATCGACAACGCGACCGCGGCGGCGATCCCGCCCACGCCCGCGAGGCGGCGGGTGTTGCGCCGCCGACGACCCAGCGCCAGTGCCCGCTCGGTGACGTCATAGATCCGCGCGCGATCCCCGATGTCCGCGAGCAGCTCGTTCAGGTCGCTCATGCCTTCTCCTCGCTTCGCTCGTCGGCGGCACGGGTGCCAGGCGACGTGATTCGCTCGCTGCGCTCGCTCATGCCCAGGCCTCCTTCGGCTCCCTGACCAGCACGTGCAGTTCCGGGGCCTGCTCGCGCAGCTTCTTGAGGGCGTACGACGTCTGGCTCTTGATCGTGCCCACGGAGACGCCGAGCGCCGCGGCGGCGTCGGCCTCGGACAGGTCCTCGACGAAGCGCAGCACGATCACCGCCCGCTGCTTGCGGGTGAGCTTGGCCAGCGCCTGCTCCAGCAGCACCCGGCGTACCGTGTCGGCGGCCAGGTCCCGGCCGCTGCCGCCCTCGGGCGGCTCCGCGGTGGGCCACTCGGCGCGCAGGTGGCGGCTGCGCCGCCAGGCGGACACGTGCTCGTGGTAGAGCACCTTGCGCAGGTACGCGTCCGGCGCGCCCCCCGCCGACACCTTCGACCACCGCGACGCGATCTTGACCAGTGCGTTCTGCAGCAGGTCCTCGGCCGAATGATGGTCGCCGGTCAGCAGATACGCGATGCGCGACAACCTGCCGAGCCGCGCGTGCACGAACTCGCGGAACCCGTCGTCGTCCGTCACACGTCACCTCCCCGTTCGTCTTCCCGACCTTCCGCCCCACCTACACGGCGGCACACGGCGCACAGGTTGGAAAACCGGCAGGAGAAGTTAACAAGGGCACCTTCTACAACGCGGAGCGTTGTGAAGGTGCCCTTCCTTGCCTTCAGTCGGTGAGCATGCGGCGGAGTTCGCGTTTGAGGATCTTGTGGCTGGGGCCCATCGGGAGGTCGGGGAGGAAGCGGACCTGGCGGGGGTACTTGTGCTTGCCGAGCTGGTCGCGGGACCAGGTGATGAGGTCGTCCTCGGTGACGGGGTCGGTGTCGGGGCGCAGGACGACGACGGCGCAGATCTCCTCGCCGTGGGTGTCGTCGGGCACGCCGATGACGGAGACGAGTTCGACGGCGGGGTGGCGGGCCAGGACCTCTTCGACCTCGCGGGGGTACACGTTGAAGCCGCCGCGGATGACGATGTCCTTCTTGCGGTCCACGATGGAGACGAAACCTTCGGCGTCCTTGGTGCCCAGGTCGCCGGTGCGGAACCAGCCGTCGACCAGGGCCTGCTCGGTCGCGGCGGGGTTGCCGAGGTAGCCGGCGAACACGTTGTGGCCGCGGATCACGATCTCGCCCAGCTCGTTCGGGCCGAGCAGCTCGATCCGCTCGTCGAGTTCGGCGCGGGCGATCTCGACCTCGACGCCCCAGAGGGCGTGGCCGACGGTGCCGGCGCGTACGCCGAAGTGCGGCTGGTTGGTGGTGGCGCTGGGCGAGGTCTCGGACAGGCCGTAGCCCTCGAAGACCGTGGTCCGGAACGCGGCGTTGAAGCGCTCCAGCACCGCGACCGGCAGCGACGCCCCACCGGAGATGCAGATCCGCAGCGCGGGCAGCTCCGAGCGGCCCGCGGCGGCCTCCAGCAGGCCGATGTACATGGTGGGCACGCCGTGGAAGACGTCCACCTTCTCCCGCAGCATCAGGTCGATCGCGGCCTCGCCGGTGAACCTGGCCAGCAGCACCAGGGTCGCGCCGATGCGGAACGCACCGTTCATGCCGACGGTCTGCCCGAACGTGTGGAACAGCGGCAGGCAGCCGAGCACGATGTCGGACTGCTTGGCGTCGTTGGCGTCGAAGGTGTTGACGGTCGCGTTCATCACCAGGTTGAGGTGGGTGAGCACGGCGCCCTTGGGCTTGCCGGTGGTCCCGCTGGTGTAGAAGATGACGGCCGGGTCGTTCGGGTAGCGGGTCTCGTAGGAGCGCAGCGCCGGGACCCGGGAGCTGACCTGCTCCAGCCGCTCGGGGCCGCCCTCGTCGGGACGCGGGCCGACGCTCACGATCGGGACACCGGCCTCGGCCGCGGCGGGCGCTCCCAACGCCAGCATGCCGCTGTGGCAGACGACGAGCTTCGCCCCGCTGTCGCGCAGCACGTACGCCGCCTCGGCCGGGGTCAGCAGCAGGTGCACCGGCACGACGACGCCGCCCGCGGCGAGGATGCCGTAGTAGGCGCGCGGGAAGTCGGTCACGTTCGGGCAGACCAGCGCGACGGCGTCACCGGGCTGGACACCGAGTTCGCGCAGCCCCGCGGCGTACGCCAGGGCTTGGCGCCACAGGTCGGCGTAGGTCTCCCGGCCGAACGCGTCGACCACGGCGGTCTTCGCCGGGTGGCGGCGCGCGGCCTCGGCCAGGACGGCGGCCAGGGAAAGCGTGCTCACTGCTCCTCCTCGAAGTAGATACGGCTGACGGTCTCGGCCACACAGCAGGGCTTGTCCTCGCCGTCGGCGCGGACGGTGAGCTGCGCGACCAGTTGCACGCCGCCGTCGACGGGCTCGACCTCGGCGATGCGGGCGGTGAGGCGCACCTGCGCCCCGACCGGGATCGGGGCCGGGAAGCGGACCCGGTTCACCCCGTAGTTGACGCCGAGGCGCACGTTGTCGAACCGGTACACGTCGCGGACCAGCAGCGGCAGCATCGACAGGGTCAGCCAGCCGGGCGTGGCCGCCCCGATGCCGACGCAGTCGACGCCGCCGGCGGCCTCGGTGTACGCGTCCACCCGCGACCGGTCGACGCGCTGCCACGGCCCCGGGCCGATGCACTGGCCGACCGCCGCGGCCAGCTCCTGGGCGGACGCGAACACCCTCATGCCAGGTGCCCCCCGATCTTCGTGTACCCGCGCAGCAGGTCCCGGGAGATGATCAGGCGCTGCATCTCGTCGGTGCCCTCGTAGATGCGCAGCAGCCGCACCTGCCGGTACCAGCGCTCGATGGGCAGCTCCCGGGTGTAGCCCATGCCGCCGTGGATCTGCATGACCCGGTCCACCAACCGGTTGATCATCCCGGCGCCGTAGAGCTTCGCCATGGACGACGAGTGCCGCGGGTCCAACCCCTGGTCCACCGTCCACGCGGCGCGCAGCACCAGCCAGCGGGCGGCCTCCAGCTCGGTCTCCGCGTCGGCGATCATCCACTGGATGGCCTGGTTCTCCCCGATCGGCTTGCCGAAGGTGACCCGGGTGTTGGCGTAGTCGACGGCCATCTGCAGCGCCCGCTCGCCGATGCCGAGCGCGTGCGACGGGATGATGTACCGGCCCTTGCCGATCCACTTCATGCCCAGCTCGAAGCCCTGGCCGAGCTCGCCGAGGATGTTGCGCGAGGGCACCCGCACGTCGTCGAACACCAGCGACGCCGGGCCGCCGGGGCCCATGGTGGCGATGAACTCCGACGTCCAGCCCATCGCCCGGTCCACCAGGAACGCGGTGGTGCCGCCGCCGCGTACCCCCTTGTCCTTGTCGGTGACCGCGACCACGATGGCGAAGTCGGCGTCGTTGCCGTTGGTGATGAAGGTCTTCTCGCCGTTGAGGATCCAGTCGTCGCCGTCCTTGCGGGCCGACAGCTTGATGTTCGCGGCGTCGGAGCCCGCGCCGGGCTCGGTGATGGCGAAGCAGGAGATCCGCTCGCCCTCGATGGTGGGCCTGAGGAACTCGTCCTGCTGGGCGGCGTTGGCGTGGAAGAGGATGTTGTCGGCCTCGCCGCCGAAGCGGAACGGCACCAGGGTGTGCCCGACCTCGGTCCAGATCAGCGACTGCATGAGCGCGGGCAGGTCCATGCCGCCGTGCTCGGCCGGCGTGGCCAGCCCCCAGAACCCGAACTTCCTGGCCTTGAGCTGGAGTTCGCGCAGCTCGGCGCGTTCGATGCCCGGCTGCCCGGCGCGCTCGCGGCGCAGCAGCTCGTGTTCGAGGGGGACGACCTCCTTGCGGATGAACGCCCGGGCGGTGTCCCGGATCGCCCGCTGCTCGTCGTCGAGCGAGAAGTCCACTGTGCTTCCTTCCGGTTCGGGTGCTTCGCTTAGCGCGCGCCGCCGTTGACGTAGAGGGTCTGCCCGGTGACGAACGACGCGTCGTCGCTGGCCAGGAACGCGACCACGGACGCGATCTCCTCGGGCTGGGCGACCCGGCGCAGCGGCGTGTGCTCGCTCGCCCACTTCTGGTGCGCCTCGGCCGACGACCCGACCCGCTCGGCGGTGGCCGCGGTCATCGCGGTGGCCACATACCCCGGCGCGACCGCGTTGACGCAGATGTTGAACGGCCCCAGCTCGATCGACAGGGTCGCCGTCAGCCCCTGCACGCCCGCCTTCGCCGCCGCGTAGTTGACCTGCCCCCGGTTGCCCAGCGCCGACCGGCTGCTCAGATTGACGATCTTGCCGTACTTCCCCGCCACCATGTGCTTCTGCGCCGCCTGGCAGCAATAGAACATGCTGGTCAGGTTGGTGTTCAATACCGCGTGCCAGTCCGCCGCACTCATCTTGTACAGCAGATCGTCCCGCGTGATCCCCGCGTTGTTGATCAGCACGTCCAGCCGCCCGAAGTCGGCCACCACCTGCTCGGTCATCGCGTGCACGGCCGCCTCGTCGGTCACGTCGCACCCGTATCCGGCAGCCGTCCCACCCTCCGCCGAGATCTCCTTCGCCAGCGCCGCACTCTTCTCGACGCTCAGATCCACGACCGCGACCGTGGCCCCTTCCGACGCCAGCCGCTTGGCCGTCGCCGCCCCGATCCCCTGCGCCCCGCCGGTCACGATCGCGACCCGCCCCGCAAACCTGCTGCCCATCGCTACCTCCTTGAAAGGAAGGGCACCTTCACATCGCCATACGTAGAGGAAGGTGCCCTTGTTAACGCCTCAACCTGCCTGAGCTGGACTTTCAGAACGCGTTCACGCCGGTGAGGGCGCGGCCGATCAACAACTGCTGGATCTGGCTGGTGCCCTCGTAGAGGGTGGTGACGCGGGCGTCGCGCAGGTACTTGCCGACCGGGTACTCGTCGACGTAGCCGTACCCGCCGAACACCTGTAGCGCCTTGTTCGCGGCGCGCACGGCAGCCTCGCTGGCGAACAGCTTCGCCATCGACGCCTCGGTCGCGTACGGCAACCCGCGGTCGATCAGGTCGGCGACCCGCCACACCAGCAGCCGGGCCGCCGCGGTGTCCACCGCGACGTCCGAGATCAGCTGCTGGACCAGCTGGTACGCCGCGATCGGCTTGCCGAACTGGGTGCGGGTCTTCGCATAGTCGACGGCCGCGTCGAGGCACCCCTGCGCGATGCCGACACAGCCCGCCGCGACCGACATCCGCCCCTTGTCCAGCGTGGACATGGCGAGGTGAAACCCGCGCCCCTGCTCGCCGAGCAGCGCGTCCGCCGGCACCCGCACCCCGTCGAACACCAGCTCCGCCGTCGGCTGCCCGCGCAGCCCGAGCTTGCCGTGGATCTCCCGCCGGGTCAGCCCCGGCGTGTCCGTCGGCACCAGGAACGCGCTGACGCCCCGCGGCCCGTCCCCGCCCGTACGGGCGAAGACCAGCGCGACATCGGCCCAGGTCCCGTTGGTGATGAAGATCTTCGAGCCGGTGATGAGCCAGTCCCCGCCGTCGCGCACCGCCCGCGTCGTCAGCGAGGCCGCGTCGGACCCGGTGCCCGGCTCGGTCAGCGCGAAGCAGCCCAGCAGGTCCCCTGCGCACAGGCCGGGCAGCCACAACGAACGCTGCGAGTCCGTGCCGTGCCGCGCGATGCTCTTGGCGACCAGCCCCAGCGACACCGACACCAAGCCGCGCACCGACGAATCGCCCCGGCCCAGCTCTTCGAGGACCAGGCAGTACGCCAGGTGGTCGCCGCCGCTCCCGCCGTGCTCCTCGGCGACGGTCAGGCCGAGGAAGCCCAGCTCGCCGAGCTGCTTGACCACGGTGCGCTCGACGCTCTCGCGCCGGTCCCACTCCGCCGCGTGCGGCACGACCTCGCGATCGACGAATTCGGCGGCGAGGCGGCGGACCGCGGCGTGTTCCGGCGACAGTGTCATGTCCACCCGATTAAACTAGCGGTGAAAGTTTTATCTCGTCCAGACCCCGCTGTGGCAGAGTTTCGGTCAGCACCGAGCGAGGGAGAACCGACCATGCCCCGGCCCAGCCAGGCCCTGTTGAGCCGGCAGCGCATCGTGGAGACCGCGTCCGCGATGATCGACGCCGACGGGCTGGCCGCGTTCTCCACCCGGCGGCTCGCGGCCGAGCTGGGCGTACGCGGGCCGTCGCTGTACAACCACTTCCCCACCAAGGACGCGATCCTGGACGCGGTCGCCGACGCGGTGATCGCGGGCGTGGACGTGTCGTTCTTCACCACGCACGACTGGCGCGACGCGCTGCGGCTGTGGGGGCACTCCTATCGCGACGCGCTGACCGCGCACCCGAACATCGTCCCGTACCTGGCCCAGGGCCCGGGGCGGCGACCGGCGGCGCTGCACATGGCCGACGCCGTGTACGGCGGCCTGGTCAAGGCGGGCTGGCCGCCCGCCCGCGCCACGCACATCGGCGCGGTCATGCGCTACCTGGTCGCGGGCTCGTCACTCGGCTCGTTCGCGCGCGGCTTCGTCGAGGACCCCGAGCTGTACGCCGCCCACTACCCGCACCTGTCCCAGGCGCACCGCCTCGCCGAGCACCAGCACAGCGTGGACGAGGGCGCGTTCGCGCTCGGCCTCGACGCGCTGGTCGACGGGCTGGCCCGGGAGTACGAGGCCACGGTCGGCCCGCTGCCGCCTCTGGAGCCGCGGCCCGACTCGTACTACAGTCGAAACTTGCAGCGCTAGTTTTGCGGCCCGGCTCCCCGCCGGCTGCTCGCTACGCGGCCACCGGGACGCGGCCGTCCGGCCACCGGCGCCCTCGCCCCGAGGGCGTCGTGGAAGATGCGCGTTCCGTCGGGACCGACCGGTCCGCGGGAGACATCCCGCCCGGCGACCCGCGACGACGCCGTCACCCGCCCCGTGCGGTCGGTGTCCGGTGCCGCGCCGCGAGCGACGCCGCCCTGATGGGAAGGGACAGCATGGACCTGGCAGCCGCGGCGACGCATCCGGGGCGTACCACCCCGATCGCGGACCGCACCCAGCTCTACCTCGACGGCAGGTGGATCGCACCACACGGCACCGGCGTGATCGCCGTCGAGGACCCGACCACCGAGCAGGTGATCGCCCACGTGCCCGCCGGTGACACCGTCGACGTGGACCGCGCCGTCGCCGCCGCGAAGGCCGCGTTCGGCCCGTGGTCGGCGCTGGCCCCGGCAGAACGCGCCGCGCACCTGGACCGGCTGCACACGGCGCTGTCGGCCCGCGCGGGCGACATCGCCACCACCGTGGCCCGCGAGCTGGGCACCCCCATGAAGATCGCCACGAAGGTCCAGGCCGGACTGCCGCTGACCGTGCTGAAGAGCTACGTCGACATGGCAGGGCAGCCGGAGAGCACGCACACCGTCGGCAACTCGCTGATCGTCGGCGAACCCGTCGGCGTCGTCGGGGCGATCACGCCCTGGAACTACCCGCTGCACCAGATCATGGCGAAGGTGGCCGGGGCGCTGGCCGCAGGCTGCACGGTGGTGCTCAAGCCCGCCGACCTGACGCCGCTGGTGGCGTACCTGCTGTTCGACGCGATCGACGAGGCCGGGCTGCCGCCGGGCGTGGCCAACCTGGTCACCGGCCCCGGCTCGGTGGTCGGCTCGGCCATCGCGGCACACCCCGACGTGGACCTGGTGTCGTTCACCGGCTCCACGGCCGTCGGCGCGCGCATCTCGCACCTGGCCGCCGACCGCATCGCCCGGGTCGCGCTGGAACTGGGCGGCAAGTCCGCCAACGTGATCCTGGCCGACGCCGACCTGCGCCGCGCGGTGAAGACCGGCGTCGCCAACGCGTTCCTCAACTCCGGCCAGACCTGCACCGCCTGGACCCGCATGCTCGTCCACCGCTCCCGGTACGACGAGGCGCTGGCCATCGCCGCCGAGGCCGCCGCCGGGCAGACGCTGGGCGACCCGTTCGACGAGGGCACCCGGCTGGGCCCGCTGGCGTCGGCCGCGCAGCGCGAGACGGTACGCGGCTACATCGAGCAGGGCCTGGCCGCCGGTGCCCGCCTGATCGCGGGCGGCCTCGACGCGCCCGTGCCGGACCGGGGGCACTTCGTCGCGGCGACCGTGCTGGCCGACGTGGACCCCGACAGCGTCGTGGCCCAGGAGGAGATCTTCGGGCCGGTGCTGGTGGTGATCCCGTTCGACTCCGACGACGAGGCCGTCGCCATCGCCAACAACTCCCGGTACGGCCTGGCCGGCGCGGTCTGGTCCGGTGACGAGGACCGCGCGCTGGCCGTGGCGCGGCGGATGCGCACCGGCGCGGTCGACGTCAACGGCGGCGCGTTCAACCCGCTGGCCCCGTTCGGCGGGTTCAAGCAGTCCGGCATCGGCCGCGAACTCGGCCGGCACGGGCTGGCGGAGTTCCTGGAGACGAAGGCGATCCAGCGATGAGCGCCCCGACACCGCCCGCCGCCGACGCGAACGCCGCTCCCGCGACCGGTTCCGGGCCTGCCGTCGACCGGCCGATCCGCGCGCTGCTCTGGCGCGGCCCCGGCGCACAGTTGGAGATCGAGCCGATCCTGCTGCCCGCACCCGGCCCGAAGGAGGTGCGGGTGCACATCCGCGCCGCCGGGGTGTGCCACTCCGATCTGTCGATGGTCAACGGGACCCTCGCGCCGCCGTACCCCCTGGTGTTGGGTCATGAGGCGGCGGGCGTGGTGACCGCCGCCGGGCCGGAGGCGAGCATCGCGGTCGGCGCCCACGTGGTGCTGAACTGGGCCCCGCCCTGCCGCAGGTGCTGGTTCTGCGGCAACGGGCAGCCCTGGCTGTGCGAGACCGCGGGCGCGCCGACGGCCGCCCGGGGCGCGACCGCCGATGGCGAGCCGCTGCACGTCACGCTGGGTCTCGGCGCGCTCGCCGAGGAGGTCGTCGTCGGCGACCACGCCGTCATCCCGGTGCCGGCCGAGCTGCCGTTCGCCACCGCGGCGCTGCTCGGCTGCGCGGTGCTGACCGGCGTCGGCGCGGTGCGCCGGACCGCCGGGGTGCGCTCCGGCGAGTCGGCCGTCGTGATCGGGCTCGGCGGGGTCGGCCTGTCCACCGTGATGGCCGCCCGCGCCGCCGGAGCCGACCCGCTGATCGCCGTGGACGTCTCCGACGCCAAACGCGAGCTGGCCCTGGCCGCCGGGGCGACCCATTTCCTGGTATCGGGTGACGACCTGAGCGCCCAGGTCCGCGGCCTGACCGAACGCCGCGGGGCCGACCACTCCTTCGAGTGCGTGGGCCGCTCGGCGACGATCCGGGCCGCGTGGCGGGCCACCCGGCGCGGCGGTCAGGTGACCGTGGTCGGCATGGGCGCGAAGGACGACATGGTCAGCCTCGCCGCGCTGGACATCTTCCACTCCGCCCGCACCCTGCGCTCCTCGGTGTACGGCAACTCCGACCCGGACCGCGACGTGCCCGCCCTGGCCCACCAGGTCCTGGACGGCGGCCTCGACCCGGCCGCCCTCATCACCGACCGGATCACCCTGGACGAGTCCCCCGAGGCCTTCGCCCGCATGTCCCGCGGCGAAGGCGCCCGTACCGTCATCCTCTTCCCCTGACGCGCCCGCGAGGCCGCACGCCCACGCGTGCGGCCCCACGGCCGTCCCAACCCACCGCCCACCCGCCCCACCCGCCCGGCACGACCCGCCGCTCGGGTCGCAACTCTTACGGAGTTGCGGTCTCCGCCAGGGTCGGAGGCCGCAAGTCTTTAAGAGTTGCGGCAGGGAGGGGGCGGGCGGGGCGGGGGCGGGCGGGGCGGGTCAGGTCAGGGCTTTGGCGAGTTCTATGCGGGAGCGGATGTTGAGGCGGGCGAAGATGTTGCGCATGTGGTGGTCGACGGTGCGGGGGGACAGGAAGAGCTGAGCGGCGACCTCGCGGTTGGTCGCGCCGTCGCAGACCAGGCGGGCTATCTGGAGCTGCTGGGCGGTCAGGACGTCGGCGGCGCGGACCGCGGGGGCGTCGACGGCCTCGCCGGCCGCGCGCAGTTCGGCGCGGGCCTGGTCGGCCCAGGCGGGGGCGTCGAGCTGGGTGAACGTCTCCAGGGCCCGGTGCAGGTGCTCGCGGGCGTCGCGAGGGCGGCGGGCGCGGCGCAGCTCCTGGCCGTACAGCAGTTCGGTGCGGGCCTGCTCGAAGGCGGCCTCCCCGGCCAGGTGCAGGGCGAGCGCCTGCTGGAAGTGCTCCTCGGCCTCGGCGCTGCCGCGCGGGGCGAGCAGCGCGTGGCAGCGCGCCGACAGCGCCCGGCGCACCGGGTCGCCGGTCGACGACGCCCACAGGTCGAACCCGGCCAGCGCGGCGACGGCCTGCTCCCGGTCGTCGGCCCGGACCGCCGCCTCGACCAGCCACGGGGTGGCCATGGCCTGCACCACGATGTGGCCGCGGCCGGTCACGGGGCAGGCGATCGCGGCGATGCGGGCGACCGTGTCGGCGGGGCGGCCCGCGATCAGGTCGAGCACCGCCAGCGCCCACTGGCTCAGCGCCTTGGGACGGTTGACCTGCCCGGTGCCGGGCGCGACCTCGATGTCGCGGATGTGCCGCAGGGCCTGCTCCCGATCGCCGCGGACGGCGCACAGCACGGCCAGCATCGCCTGGTGGTCCCCGGCGTAGTTGCCCTGCCCGCAGGCCCGTGCGGCGCGCAGCCCGTGCAGGCTGGTGGCCGCGGCGGCGTCGTAGCGGCCGAGCCAGTACTCGGCGTACGCGGTCATCTCCAGGGCCAGCGGCAGCGCGGACACGTCGCCGCTGTCCCGCGCGACCTCGACCGCGCGGGCGGCCAGCCGGTGCGCGCCGACGTCGTCGGCCAGCAGCAGCGCGGCGGCGCTGGCGCAGGTCAGCGGGGCCGCGCTGTCCAGGGTCTCGCCGAGTTCGACGACGCGCCGCAGCGGGCGGATCGCGCGGTGGTGCCGGCCGCCGAAGGTGTACGCGAACCCGGCGATGTGCTCGAAGACCACCTCCAGCTCCGGCGGGTCGTCGGGGCGACGCAGCGCCGCGGCCCGGCTCGCCACCTCGGCGTAGCGCGGGTAGTCGCCGGAGAAGCAGACGGCCTCCCCGGCCCGCATCAGCGCCAGCACGGCCAGCTCGCGTTCGGACCCGGCGAGCCGGTCGGCGATGGTCAGCAGCGACTCGGCGGCGTTCGCGGTGGCCCCGGCACGCAGCTCGATCTCGCCGGACAGCACCTCGCTCTCGGCGGACACCACCCGGTCCCGGGCCGCCGGGCGGGCCCGGCGCAGCAGGCTGCGGGCCCGGCCGGCGCTGCCGGACTGCCACGCGTACCGGGCGGCGGTGACGAGCCGGTGGGCCGCTCCCCCGGGTTCGGTGGTGAGCAACGCGGCGTGCTCCAGGGCCGTGGAGGCGCGCGAGTAGCCGCCGCCGGTGGCCGCCTCCTCCAGCTCCTCGGCCAGCTCGGCATCGGGGCCGTGGGCGGCGGCGGCCAGGTGCACGGCGCGGCGCAGCCGTTCGGTGTCGGCGTCGAGGATCTGCGCCAGGTGCAGGTGCGCGGCGCGGCGCTGGGCCAGGGGCGCTTCCTCGTACGCCAGCGCGCGGGCGATGGGCTGGGGGAAAACGATGCCGCCCCGGCTGACCCGGACCAGCCCGCCGCGTTCGGCGGGCGTGAGCGCGGCGATGTCCACCCCGGAGCTGTGCGCGGCCCGCATCAGGCCCGCGGCGTCGGTCTCCTCGTCGGCCGCGGCGAGCAGCAGCAGCCAGCGGGTGTCCGGCGCGAGCCGGTCGAGTCGCGCCCGGTACGTGCGCAGCAGCGCGCTGTCCACGGGCAGCCGGGTCGGCAGCGGGGCCTCCCCGGCGAGCTGGCTGTCGCTGAGGGAGGCGGCGAGATCGGTGAGCGCACGCGGGTTGCCGCTGCCGAGCGCGGCCAACGCGGCCAGCACCTCATCGCCGACGGTGGAGTGGAGTGCGCGGCCGTCGAGGTCCGCGGTGTGGGCCGGCCATGCCGTGGTCCGGGCGCCGGGATCGGTGGGCGTCCACCGCGGACGGCGCTCACCGGCCCGGCCGGACTCGTCCAGCAGGTCGGCGAGCATGCTGCGGCTCGCCGCCGGGTCGAGCGGGCCGAGCGCGACTCGCGGCACGCCGTTGAGGGGCAGGTCGCCGGTGGCGGTCAGCAGCAGCGTGACGCGGTGCGCGCCTACCCGGCGGGCGGTGAAGGCGATGGCGTCCAGCGACGGCCGGTCCAGCGCGTCGGCGTCGTCGACGCAGCACAGCACGGGGTGTTCCCGGCCGAGCGTGGCCAGCAGCGTGAGCACGGCCATGGACAGGGCGAGCCGGTCGTCGGCGGCGCAGCCCTCGCCGGACAGCGCCCGGGTGAGCGCCCGCGCCTGGTGGGCGGGCAGGTCCGCGATCCGGTCGACGACGGGCTGGAGCAGGCTCTGCAGCCCGGCGTACGGCAGGTCGGACTCCTCGTCCAGGCCGGTGGCCCACAGGCGCACGGTTCCGTCCGGGGTGGTGGCCGCCGCGTGGCGCAGCAGGGCGGTCTTGCCGCCGCCCAGGTCGCCGTGCAGGAGCAGGGCCGCGCCGAAGCCGTCGGCCGCGCCCGCCTGAAGCTGGGCGATCGCCTGCTGCTCACGGTCCCGGCCGCGCAGCCTTGGTATGTGCACTGTCGATGCATTTACCATGCCGACAGTGTTACCTATAAGTAACGGCTTTGGAAAGACGCGGATCGTGCCGCTTATGCCATCCCCGAAGCCATCGCGGTCAGCAGCAGCGCGGTGACGGTGCGCACCATGACGCCGCGAGCCGCGTCGACGTCCAGGTCGAGCCCGTCGAGCAGCATCGACCAGGCCGGCCACATGGTGGACGCGATCAGCGCGGCGAGCAGCTGCTCCCGTCCCGGGCCGGCCATCTCCAGCTCGGGCGCGAACAGCACGGAGACCTCGTCGCGTACCCGCTCGATGTGCTTGAGCCGGTTGCGGCGCAGCTGCGCCGAGACCGGCTCGCGCATCGCCGCGGCGCGCGCCATCGGCGCGATCAGCTGCAGCAGCTCGGCCCGCTGGCGGCAGTACTCCTCCACCCGCCGGTTCAGCGGCAGCGACGGGTCCACCGGCTGGTAGGCCGCGTCCTGGCGGGCGAGCACCCGCACGCCGCTCGCCTCGAACAGGGTCTCCATGTCGGAGAAGTTGGTCCACAGCGCACGCAGCGAGACCCCGGCCCGCTCGGCGATGCGCTCACCGGTCGGCCGCAGGTCACCCTCCGTGATGAGCGCGAGGTGCGCATCGACGATGGCGGCCCGGGTGCGCTCGGCACGGGCGGTGCGCCCGTCGACCCTGCCCTCGGTGCCGGTCCTGCTCATACCGCTCCCGCCAACCTCGCCGCGGCCCCACCGGCCGCGCTCACCGAACGTGCACGCAGAGTGTAGTCGCGCCACCGACGGCGTGATCCCGCCGCTCGGCTGCCCGTCCGCGATGCGGGCGCGCCGAGCGCGCCCGGCCCCCGGTCACCGAGCCCGGCGCGCTCGGCGGCGCGGCGAACCCGCCCGGGGCTCATGAGCCCGAGAGCCGGTGTTCGAGCTCCTGCTGCAGCCGGTTCATGCCGCGCAGCCACCGGTCGGGGTCGGCGGCCCGCCGCTCGTAGAAGGCGGCGACCTCGGCGTGCGGCAGCACCAGGAAGGCGTCCCCGCCGAGTGCCGCCACCACGGCCTCCGCGCACTCCTCGGCGCTGATCGCGCCCGGGTCCAGCAGCACGCTGCCACCGGGGCCGGACGAGTCCAGCATCGGCGTGCGGACGCCCTGCGGGCACAGCGCCTGCACGACGATGCCCCGGTGGGCGTACGTGGCCCGCAGCCACTCCGCGTGCGCCACGGCCGCGTGTTTGGTGACCGCGTACGGCGCGTTGCCGAGCATCGTCAGCAGTCCCGCCGCGGACGCCGTCACCAGCAGGCGGCCGTTCCCGGCGGCCAGCCAGCGCGGCAGCAGCGCCTGCGCGGCCAGGACGTGCGACTGCACGTTGACCCGCCAGGCCAGGTCCCACGCCGTGGCCCCGTCGGCGGGCGGTGCGACCCCGGCGTTGGCGCAGAACAGGTCCAGCGCGCCGAACGACTCCCACGCGTAGTCCACCAGTGCGGCGACCTGCGCCTCGTCGGCCACGTCGGCGGGGAACGCCCGCCCGCCGGTCTCCTCGGCGACGCGCCGGGCCGCGCCGGGGTCACGGTCGTTGACGACCACGCGGGCGCCGGCCGCGGCGAAGCGGCGGGCCATCGCGGCGCCGATGCCCGAGCCGGCGCCGGTGACGACGACCGCTGCGCCGTCGAGATCGAGGGCGGTCACGTGGACTCCATCCAGGTGGGTTAGTTGCACTAGCAGTGCCGATATTAGGGACCGCCGCGCGGGCGGTCAACGGACCACAGCCATGGTGACATGCCCCACCTGGCGTGGCATTGACAGGGCAGTACCGAAAGATGCAGCTTGAGTGCACAAAGATAGCCGTACTCGTGAAAGGACCCGACCGTGCCTGAAGCTGTGGTGGTCGCCGCGGCCCGCTCCCCCATCGGCCGCGCCAACAAGGGCTCGCTGGCCACGAAACGACCCGACGACCTGGCCGCCGACATCGTGCGCGCGGCCCTGGACCAGGTGCCCGCCCTGGACCCGCGCGAGATCGGCGACCTGGTGCTCGGCTGCGGCCAGCCCGCGGGCGTCCAGGGCCACAACCTCGGCCGGGTGGTCGCCACCATGCTGGGTTTCGACCACCTGCCCGGCACCACCGTCAACCGGTACTGCTCGTCCTCGCTGCAGACCACCCGGATGGCGCTGCACGCGATCCGGGCCGGCGAGGGCGACGTGTTCCTCTCCGTCGGCGTCGAGTCGGTGTCGCACTACGGCCTCGGCCGCAGCGACGGCATGCCCGGCACCCGCAACGAGGTGTACGCGCCCGCGCTGGCCCGTACCGAACGCCGGGCCGCCGTCGGCGCGACGACCTGGCACGACCCCCGTGAGGACGGGGACCTGCCCGACGTCTATATCGCGATGGGCCAGACCGCCGAGAACGTCTCCCAGCTCAAGGGCGTCTCCCGCGAACTGCAGGACGAGTTCGCCTGCCGCTCGCAGAACCTGGCCGAGCAGGCGATCAAGGACGGCTTCTGGGCGCGCGAGATCACCCCGGTCACCCTGCCCGACGGCACCGTGGTCAGCGCCGACGACGGCCCGCGCGCCGGGGTCACGCTGTCGGCGCTGGCCGGGCTCGCGCCCGTGTTCCGCCCCGACGGCACCGTCACCGCGGGCAACTGCTGCCCGCTCAACGACGGCGCGGCGGCCCTGGTCATCATGTCCGACGTCCGCGCCGCAGAGCTGGGCATCACCCCGCTGGCCAGGATCGTCTCCACCGGCCTGTCCGCCCTGTCCCCCGAGATCATGGGCCTCGGCCCGGTGGAGGCCTCGACGCAGGCCCTCGCCCGCGCCGGGATGTCCATCCGCGACGTCGACCTCGTCGAGATCAACGAGGCGTTCGCCGCCCAGGCCGTCCCCAGCGCCGCCGAACTCGGCATCGACTGGGACAAGCTCAACGTCAACGGCGGCGCCATCGCCGTCGGCCACCCCTTCGGCATGACCGGCGCCCGCATCACCACCACCCTGCTCAACTCCCTGGCCTGGCACGACAAGACCATCGGCCTGGAGACCATGTGCGTCGGCGGCGGCCAGGGCATGGCCATGGTCCTCGAACGCCTCTCCTGACCCCGCCCACCCCACCGGCCCGGCATGCGCACGCATGCCGGGCCGGTGCTCACCGGGCGTCGATCATGAAGTTAGGCCGGTGACACGCCGTCGAGCCGTGCCATAAGTTCATGATCAACGCGGAAGGGGGTTGGTCAGGCTGCTGCCGGGATGGTGTTGGCGGTGGGGGCGGGGCGTTCTTCCTTGTACTCGTTGACGGGGCCGGCGGCGGAGTCGGTCTCGTAGACGGGGCCGAAGAACTCCTGGTTGCCGGCGGTCACCTTGGTCAGCTTGCCGCCGCCCATGCCGGAGTGGTTGTCCTTGCTGTAGCGGAACGGGGCAAGGCCGGGGCCCTTGAAGCCGCCCTTCTCGATCGCGGCGAGCAGGCCCTCGCGGGTGAGGTCCTTGCCGGCCGCCTGGAGCGACTGCACGAACAGGTACGCCACCGACATGCCGTACACGGTGTTGCCGTTGAACGGGGCGCTGCCGTTGTACTGGTCGTGGATCTTCTTGAAGGCCGCGGTCCACGGGTCGCTCATGTCCACCGGCGACGGCAGGTTGGAGATGCCGACCATGCCCTCCAGCAGGACCTTGCCCTCACCGAGCACCTTGGACAGGGTCAGGTAGTCCGAGCCGACGTTCGACACGACCCACGCCGGCTTGAAGCCGAGGCGGGCGGCGGTGCCCATGGACAGCGCGGTGAAGCCCGGCACGGTGGCCAGCACGACGACCTCGCAGCCGGCCGCCTTCAGGGCGCCGATCTGGGGGGCGACGTTCTGGTTGCTGGTGACGTATTTCTCCTTGGCTACCACGGCGCCCGCGCCGAGCACCTGCTCGACGCCGACCAGGCTGTCCCGGCCGAAGTCGTCGTCCTGGCCCATGAAGCAGACCTTCTTGCCCGCGTGGGTGGCCTTGATGTGGGTGGCCAGGATCTTGCCCTCGACGGTGTAGTCGGTGTTGAACCCGAACGTGCCCGGGTACTTGTCCGGCTGGTTCCAGCTGCGGCTGCCCGAGGCGACGAACAGGTCCGGCACCCGGTTGGTCTTCAGGAAGTCCAGCACGCCGGTGTGGGTCGGGGTGCCCAGGCCGTTGAGGATGGCGAAGACCTTGTCCTCCAGGACCAGCTTGCGCACCACGGTCTGGGTGTTGGCCGGGTTGTAGCCGTCGTCCATGAACTTGTACGTGATCTTGCGGCCGTGCACCCCGCCGTTGGCGTTGACGTAGTCGAAGTACGCCTTGCTCGCCGGGGCGATCTCGGAGTAGCCGGCCGCGGCGGGACCGGTCAGCGGCATGTGCGAGCCGATCACGATCTCGCTCGCGGTCACGCCGGGCACCTCGGCCGGCGGGGTGTTCGCGTCCTCACTGCAGGCCGCGACAGCCGTGAGCAGCACGGCGGCCGTGGCGAGCGAGAGCCCGCGTCGGGACAGGGCCTTCATGGTGACACCGATCCTTCCGTCACGTTAACATTGATGATTATCGATATAACAGGGGTGGAGCGGTTGGTACGGTGGTGCGGCCGTGAGATCAGCGGGCAGGCGCCCGCCGCCGGGCCCTCGCGCCGATCCGGCGCAGCAGGCCCTGCACGCCGCCCGGGGCGGCGATCATCACGACGATCAGGGTCAGCCCGAAGACGGCCAGCGGGAGGTTGCCCTCCAGCCGCTGCGCCGCCGCGGGCGACAGGGAGACCAGCAGCGTGCTGTCGTGGGTGAGGTCGGGCAGCGCCACGAGCAGGATCGCGCCCCACACCGCGCCCGACAGGCTGCCCAGGCCGCCGATCACCACGGCCATCAGCAGGAACAGCGACAGCGTCAGCGAGAACGCGCCCGGCGAGACGCTCTGCGCCAGCAGCGCCGTCAGGCCGCCGCCGAGCCCGGCGCTGGCCGCGCTCACCACGAACGCCAGCACCTGGGTACGCGCCACGTGGATGCCGGACAGCCGCGCGGCCACCTCGTCGTCGCGTACCGCGCGCAGGTTGCGCCCGACCCGGCTGCGCACCAGGTTGGCCAGCAGCAGCATGGTCAGCAGCGCACCGCACAGCGCGACCCAGGCCTGCCAGCGCTCGTTCGGGAAGTACAGCCCGAGCGACAGCGGCGGCGGCTCCACGGCGACCGACAGTCCCTGCTCGCTGTTGAAGACCTCGTCGAAGGTGACCGTCGCGGCGGGCACCGCGATCGCCACCGCGAGGGTCACGCCGGCCAGGTACGGCCCGCGCAGCCGGGCGGCGGCCAGCCCGATGACCGCACCGGCGGCCATGGTGACCAGCACCCCCAGCGCCAGCGACAGCGGCAGCACCTGGTTGCCGGTGATCCCCCGGTCGGCGAGCGCGTTCTGGGTCAGCGCCACGGTGTACGCGCCGACGGCCATCAGCGCGCCGTGCCCCAGCGACAGCTGCCCGTTCATGCCGACCAGCAGCGTGAGCCCGGCCGTCGCGCACAGGTAGGCGGCGACCGTGGCCAGCTGGAAGTTGCGGAACGGGTCCAGCTGCTGGGTCAGCAGGAACAGCACGACCCCGGCGAGCACGGTGAGCAGCAGATGCCGCAGCAGCGTCGACCGGTTCAGGAAGCCCGGCAGGGCCGGTGCCCGGCGCGGAGCAGGGGCCGGGGCCGTCGCATGCGCGGTCGAGTTGATCGTCTGCTCGCTCATGCCTGCCTCGCCACGGTGCTGGAGAAGAGGCCGCCGGGGCGGACCAGCAACACCGCGAGCAGCAGCACGAGCACTGCCATCGGGGTGACGTCGCTGCCCAGGTAGCCGCTGACGTACGAGAGGATCAGGCCGACGGTCAGGCCGCCGACCACCGCGCCGGGTGGGCTGTCCAAGCCGCCGACCACCGCGGCGGTGAACGCGGACACGAAGACCAGGTCCATGGCGTGCGGGTGCAGGCCCAGCTCGGTGGGGATGACCAGCAGCGCGGCGAGCGCGCCGACCGCCGAGGCCAGCGCCCAGCCGAGCGTCAGCATGCCGCCGACGTTGACGCCGAGCAGCCTCGACACCTCGGGGGCGAACGCCGAGGCCCGCATGCGCAGGCCGACGGAGGTACGCGTGAACAGCAGCGCGAGCCCGACCAGCACCAGCAGCACCGCCCCGAAGACGAACAGGTCGTATCGCGACAGCAGCGGCACGTCGCCCACGCTCAGCGCGGTACGGCTGAAGGGGGTGCCCGCGGGCAGGAACTCGTTGCCGTACACCATGCCCAGCACCGCCTGCAGCACCAGCACCAGGCCCAGCGCGACGATCACCTCGGACAGCGGTGAGGCGTGGTCCACGAAGCGCATCACCGCCCGCTCGACGACGACGCCGATCAGCAGCCCGCCGAGCAGCGCCGCGGCGAAGCCCAGCCAGTACGAGCCGGTCGCCGTCGTGACGCTGTAACCGGCGTACGCCGCGGCCACCGCCATCGCGCCCTGGGCGAAGTTGACGATGCGCGCGGCCCGCCAGATCAGCACCAGGGCCAGCGCGAACGCGGCCAGCACCGCCCCCTTGGACAGGCCGTCGAACGTGAGGAACACGAAGCGGTCCAACGGATACCTCCTTCTAGCTCTTGTCGGGGCGGGCTCAGAAGCCCAGGTAGGCGTGGCGCAGTTCCTCGTCGTCGCGCAGCCGGTCGGCGCTGGTCGCGGTGACGATCCGGCCGAGCGACATGACCACGGCCTCGTCGGCGACCGACAGCGCGCTGCGTACGTTCTGCTCCACCAGCAGCACGGTCAGCCCGGTGGTGTCGCGCAGCTGCCGCAGCAGCGCCATGATCTGGGCGATGACGCGGGGCGCGAGGCCCAGCGACGGCTCGTCGAGCAGCAGCAGTTTCGGGCGGGCGACCAGGGCGCGGCCCAGCGCCAGCATCTGCCGCTCGCCGCCGGAGAGCTGGTGACCCGCGCTACGGCGGCGCTGTGCGAGCGGCTCGAACAGCTCGTACACCTCGGTCAGCGCCTTGGCCGCGTCGGCGCGATCACGCCGCCACAGCCCGCCGAGCCGCAGGTTCTCGTCGACGGTCAGCTCGGCGACCACACCCCGGCCCTCGGGCACGTGCGCCATGCCCCGGCGCACCAGCTGCTCCACCGGCACGTCGCGCAGCGGCCGGCCGCCGTAGACGACCTCGCCGCCGCTCGGCTTGACCAGCCCGGACAGGGTGCGCAGCAGGGTGGTCTTGCCCGCGCCGTTGGCCCCGAGCACCGCCGCGATGGTCCCGGCCCGCACGGTGAGGTCGACCTCCTGCAGCACGGGCGCCGCGCCGTACCCGGCGGTCAGGCCGTTGACCTGCAGGATCACGTCGTCAGCGGTCATGCCGAAGCCTCCTGGCGGCTGGTGGTCGGGGTGGCGGCGTCGGCCTCGGCCCCGAGGTAGGCCTCGGCGACCGCCGGGTCGTCGCGTACCTCCTGCGGGGTGCCGGTGGCGATGAGCCGGCCGAAGTCGAGCACCGCGATCCGGTCGCAGACCTGCATCACCAGGTCCATGTGGTGCTCGACCAGCATCACCGAGCAGCCCGCCTCGGCCGGCAGGGTGGTGATCAGCGCGGCCAGCTCCTCGATGTCCTGCGCGCCCAGCCCGCCCGCGGGCTCGTCGAGCAGCAGCAGGCGGGGGCGGCCGGCCAGCGCGCGGGCCAGCGCGACGCGCTTGCCGACCGCGTACGGCAGGGTGCCGGGCAGCGCCTTGGCGTACGCCGCGACGTCGAAGCGGTCCAGCAGCGCCAGCGCCTCTTCGCGCAGCCGCCGCTCATCGCGGTCGCTGCGGGGCAGGCCGAGCAGTCCGGAGAAGAAGCCGGCGCGGGCGGTGCAGGTCGCGCCCGCCATCACGTTCTCCAGCACGGTCAGCCCGCGGAACAGGCCGACGCCCTGCAGGGTGCGGGCGATGCCGAGCCCGGCCAGCCGGTGCGGGGCGGGCGTCAGGCGTTCGCCGTTGAGTTCGAGGGCGCCCGAGGTCGGCCGGACCAGCCCGCAGACCACGTTGAACAGCGTGGTCTTGCCCGCCCCGTTCGGGCCGATCACGCCGACGACCTGGCCGGGGGCCACTTCGAGCGACACGTCGTCGAGCGCGGTGAGCCCGCCGAAGCGCACCCCGATGCCCCGCAGGAACAGGCTGTGGCCTGCCGCGTGTGTCTGCCCGGAAGGCGGTCTCATCGTCACCTCTACAGGTCGGTCGGGGTCGATATGAGGGAGGGCTAAGTTATTACACTAGGAGTGTAGGTTTGGGAAACCGCTCGTCAATACCCTTGTTACGACCCCGTGACCTCACTGCGCGAAGCCGCTCAAATCACGTGATCCACGGGTACCGCCGAGCCCGGCGCCCGCTTTGGACACCGTCCAGTCGATCTTTATTTGCACACCCGGTGAAGCAACATCCGCGCCGCGTCGTGCAGTTTCGCGGAAACTGCGGGAATCCCGGTGGGCTTTCGTGCACTTTCCCGGAAACCGTATGCCGTCAGGCCGGCGCGAGGTCGGCGAGGGCGGCCAGCGCCGCTCGGTGGTGGGCGGCGGTGCCGTAGGCGACCGACGCGCTCTTGGCCCGTTTCAGGTAGAGGTGTGCCGGGTGCTCCCAGGTGAAGCCGATACCGCCGTGCATCTGCACGCACTCCTCCGCCGCCCGCACCGCGAGCGGGCCGTTGTGCGCCTGGGCCAGGGACGCCGCGAGCCGCGCGTCAGGATCGCCCGACGCCGCGCAGGCCACGGCATACCGCGCCACCGCTCGTGCCTGGACCAGCTCCACCCACAGGTCGGCGAGCCGGTGCTTGAGCGCCTGGAACGAGCCGACCGGCCGCCCGAACTGGTACCGGGTGCGCAGGTGCTCCACCGTCGTGTCCAGACACCACTGGGCCAGCCCGAACTGCTCCGAGGCCAGCAGCACCGCACCCGCGACCAGCGCCGAGTCCAGTGCCGACGTGGCCCGGTCTCCCGCCGCCAGCAGCCGGGCGGGTGCGTTCCACATCGCGAGGTCGCACAGCGGCCGGGTCTCGTCCAGCGACACCACCGCCGTCCGCCGCAGCCCCGGCGCTTCCGCGTCGACCGCGAACAGCGCCCCGCCGGCGGGCACGATCAGGACCGTCGCCCGCAACGCGTCGGCGACGCCGCTGATCGTGCCGTTGAGCAGCGGACTGCCGTCGCCGGCCGTGGACACCTCGACATCCGGCAGCCGCCGCCCGGCCGGGCCGACGTCGAACGGCAGGGCCGGTGCGACGATCCCGCCGCCGGCCAGCTCTCGCAGCAGGTCGCTCTCGCCGAGATGCAGCAGGAGCTGCGCGGCGACGGCGGTGCCGAGGTAGGGCACGGGCGCGGCGGCGCGGCCGAGTTCCTCCAGCACCACGGCGGTCTCGGCGAGCGTCGCGCCCGCGCCGCCCAGGTGCTCGGGCACGGCGAGAGCCGCCAGCCCGGTCTCCACGGACAGCAGCCGCCACAGGTCGGCGTCGTCCGGTTCGGGGCTCTCGGCGACCCTGAGCACCCGCGCCCAGCCGGCGTGGTCGGCGAGCATGGCCCGCACCGAGTCGCGCAGTTGCTCCTGCTCTTCGGTGTAGCGCAGGTCGAGGGTCATCGGGGCAGGTCCTTCCAGGCGACGCCGGTGTCGGAACGCGGTTCGGCGGGCAGGCCGAGCACCCGCTCGGCGACGATGTTGCGCAGCACCTCGGAGGTGCCGCCCTCGATGGAATTGCCCTTGGCTCGCAGCCACCGGTACGTGGGGCCGCGGCCGATCAGGTCCAGCTCCTCGGGGCGGTCGGCCCGCCAGTGGTCGTGGCGCAGGCCCTCCGCGCCGAGCAGCTCGACTTCGACGCCGGAGATCTGCTGGGTGAGCGCGGCGAAGGCGAGTTTCATCGCCGAACCTTCCGGGCCGGGCTCGCCCGCGGCCAGCTGCTGGCGCAGCCGGACACCGGTGAGCCGCAGCGCCTCGGCGCGCACCCACAGCCGCAGCACCTCGTCGTGCAACGCGGGGCTGCGCAGCTCGGGCCGCTGCCGCCAGGTGCGGGCCAGCACGCCGATCATCCCGCCCTCGCGGGGCAGCGCGGCCCCGCCGATGGCGACCCGCTCGTTCATCAGCGTGGTACGCGCCACCGCCCAGCCCTCGCCGACCGCGCCGAGCCGCAGCTCGTCGCCCAGGCGTACACCCGACAGGAAGACCTCGTTGAACTCGGCCTCGCCGGTGGCCTGCCGCAGCGGGCGCACCTCGACGCCGGGGGCGTGCATGTCGCACAGGAAGTAGGTCAGCCCGGCGTGCTTGCCAACGGCCGGGTCGGTGCGGGCGAGCAGGATGCCCCAGCGCGCCTGGTGCGCCATGGACGTCCACACCTTCTGCCCGTCGATCAGCCAGCCGCCGCCGTCGCGTACCGCGCGGGTGGCGACGCCGGCCAGGTCGGACCCGGCGCCGGGCTCGCTGAACAGCTGGCACCAGACCTCCTCGGCGGTCCACAGCGGACGCAGGAAGCGTTCGCGCTGCTCGGCCGTGCCGTGGCGCAGGATGGTCGGGGCGGCCATGCCCAGGCCGATGCCGATGCGGCGCGGGCTGTTGTCCGGCGCGCCCGCCGCGGCGAAACGCTGGTCCACCACGGGTTGCAGCACCCTCGGTGCACCGAGCCCGCCCAGCCCGACCGGGTAGTGCACCCAGGCCAGCCCGGCGTCGAACCGGGCGCGCAGGAACTCCAGCCGCTCGCCTGCCGGATCGTGCCCGGCCAGGAAGCCGTCGACCCGTTCCCGCAGGCTCTCGGCCGTCACCGGCTCCGCCACGCTCGCCCCCACCTCGGCCCCCTTCGCCGCAAACTTGATGCACTGCCAGTGCAATATAAGCGCGAGCGGGCTCCGGCGGAAGGGGGCGGCCACCGGCGATGATCGCGAGTTGCAAGACCGGTGATTTCGCCGATGTCTCCGGCGCGTTACGACCGGACAGTGTCCTGATTACCCAGCGTGCTCCCCGGCGCCGCCGATCGTCGCCGGGACGGGGCGAGAGGAGACGTCAGGTGCCTGAACTCGGCGTACGTGCGCAACGGCGGGGATGGCGGTGGCTGCTGCTGATCCCGATCCTGGCCCCGCTGCCGGTCGGCCTCTACAACCGGCTGGAGCCGCAGCTGTGGGGCGTCCCGTTCTTCTACTGGTATCAGATCGGCTGCGCGGTGCTGGCCATGGCGGTCACCACGCTCGTGCACCGGCTGACCCGGGCGGGGCGGTGACCGTGACCGCGCGTCAGGTCGAGATCGGTGTCTTCGCCGTATTGCTGGGAGCCATGCTGGTGCTCGGCTTCGCCGCCGCGCGCTGGCGGCGGCCGCCGAGCCTGCACTCGCTGGAGGAGTGGGGTGTCGGCGGGCGCGCGTTCGGCAACTGGGTCACCTGGTTCCTGCTCGGCGGCAGCATGTACACCGCCTACACCTACATCGCGGTGCCCGCCCTGGTGTACGGCGTCGGCGCGGCCGGCTTCTTCGCGGTGCCGTTCGCCATCATGACCGCGCCGCTGGCGTACCTGATCAGCACCCGCACCTGGTCGGTCTCGCACGCGCACGGCTTCGTGACCTCGGCCGAGTTCACCCGGGCCCGGTTCGGCTCGCGCGGGCTGGCCGCCCTGGTCGCGGTCACCGGCATCGTGGCGACCATGCCGTACATCGCGGTGCAGCTCGTGGCGCTGCAGGCGGTGATGAAGACGCTCGGGGTCACCGGCGAGTGGCCGCTCACCGTCGCGGTGCTCGTCGCGTCCTTCTGCACGTTCCGGTCCGGGCTGCGCGCCCCCGCGCTGCTGTCCATCGCCAAGGACGTGCTGCTGCTGTGGCTGGTGCTGGCGATCGTGCTGCTGGTCGCCATGTCCGGCGGCTGGTCGGCGGCGTTCCGCGGGTCCGGCGAGCGCTTCACCGCCGATGTCTCCCCCGCCAGCGGGCTGCTGCTGCCCGAGGGCGGCTGGCTCGGTTACCTCACCCTGGTGCTCGGCTCCGCGCTGGCCATCTTCGCGTACCCGCACGCGCTGACCGGCATCCTGGCCGCCCGCGACCGGGCCACGGTGCAGCGCAACGCCGCCGCGCTGCCGGTGTACTGCCTGGCGCTGGGGCTGGTCGCGATGCTCGGCTTCTTCGCGATCGGGCAGGGTGTGCGGCCGGTCGGCGGGGACCTGAACACGGTCGTGCCGCAGCTGTTCCACGAAGTCTTCCCGGCCTGGTGCGCCGGCATCGCGTACGCCGCCGTCGGCGTCGCGGCGCTGATCCCGGCCGCGGTCATGTCGATCGCCGCCGCGAACCTGTTCACCCGCTCCATCTACCGCGAGTACCTGCGCCCCGGCGCGTCGCCGCGTGAGGAGGCCCGGGTCAGCCGCTGGGTGTCGCTGCTGGCCAAGTTCGGCGCGCTGATCTTCATCCTGCTACTGGACCCGCAGTTCTCCATCGAGTTCCAGCTCATCGGCGGCGTCATCGTGCTGCAGACGGTGCCCGCCGTGGTGCTCGGCCTGTGGACCAACTGGTTCCACCGCTGGGCGCTGGCCGCAGGCCTGCTCGGCGGCCTCGCCACCGGCCTGTTCCTGCTCTACCTGGTCCCGCAGCGCGCCGCCGACGGCCGCATCCTCAAGGCCCACTTCGGCGGCTCCAACCTCCCGCTGTCCCAGCTCGGCCTCGACAGCCGCTCCGCCGTCTACACCGGCCTGATCGCCCTGGCCTTGAACCTCGTCATCGTCGTGGCCGCGACCCTCCTGCTGCGCGCCCTGCGCGTCCCCGCCGGCACCGACGCCACGAGCCCCGCCGACTACTACGCCGACGCCACCACGACCGGCCCGACCAGCACCGCGCCCCGCCACTCCGACTCCCTGCTCGACGGCCCGTCCCGCCCTCGTGTCGGCGCTCACGCCGCCCGCTGACAGCGAAAGGAAGGGCACCTTCACATCGCTCCGCGATGTAGAAGGTGCCCTTCTTAACAAGGAACAGCCTCTGAACTGCGCCAGGCCGCGCCACCCCGAGGGGCGGCGCGGCCTGAGGCTGCGTGGTGGTGCGTTATGTCAGGCGGCGTACGGGCCCTGGCCGTACTTGGCCAGCACCAGGTTCGCGGCCAGCTTCTCCCACTTGGCGTAGTGGTCGGGGAAGGCCGAAACCTGCACCGTCTGGGCGGCGTCGGTCAGCGCCATCTTGTCGTAGCCCTCGACGTTCTTCAGGCCGTTGTAGAAGGCCTTCGAGGAGTAGACCGGGTCGGTGATCTCGGACGGGGTGCCCCAGCCGGCCGACGGGCGCTGCTGGAACAGGCCCAGCGAGTCGTGGTCGTTCATGTCACCCAGGTGACCCAGGTTGCGCAGGGTCGACTCCTGGGCGGCGGTCGCGACCGCGATCACCCACGCGCGCGGCGGCAGGCCCATCTTCTGGCCGGTCTCGATGATGACCTCCGCGTTGCGCTTCTGCTCGGCGGTGGGCTGGAAAGTCTCCTGGTATTCCGCGACCGGAGCCGGCATGAGCTGCTGGCTGCTGGGCGCCTTGGCGGACTGCTGGGCCTGCTTGATGGCGGGAGCCTTGGTCGCCGGCTTCGCGGCGGGTGCCGCGGCGACGGCCTTGGCCTGCACAGCGGCGGCCTCGGTGGCGGGCGCCGCGAATGCCTTGGCGACAGCCTTGGCCTCGGGCGCGGTGGCAGCCGCGGGGTTGGCGCTGGCGGGCGAGCCGGCGATGCCGGTGAGCACTGCCATGCCGGTGGCGGCGAGTACTGCCCGGAAGGACACGCGCTTGAGTGCGGGCAGGTGCCGTGCCATCAGGTCGACGTTGACCACGAGTAGGTCCCTTCGTTGGGATTGCGTACGAGGGGATTCAACCGAGGGGGCGTTTCCGGTGTTCCGGACTTGTACCCTTTGTGGTCCAGGTCTCGCGTTCCCGGCAGCCGGCCCCTCGGCGGCGGGACGAACTACGCAGGTAGCCCCTGACCTGGCCATATCTCCGGCCGCCGGTGAGCTGCGAGGCGATAAGGTATACGAAAAGCTGTCATAATTACCTAATTCGGGCCGCATGTCGCCCCGCCGGAAGGAGGAGCGTGTCAGCCCGCAAAGTGATGGCCTGGTACGGCGCCTGGATGGCCGTCCTGGCGGCGCTGTTCTACGCCCTGCCCGGCTGGCACATCGTGCTCTGGAGCGCGATCGGCCTCAGCAGCGCCGGCGCCATCGGGTACGGGCTGCGCCGCTACCGCCCCCGCCGCTGGTCCCCCTGGTTGTGGATCATCGCCGGGCTGCTCCTGCTCTCCGCCGGCGACACGCTCTACAACGTCATGACCGACGTGCTGGGCAAGGTGAACCCGTTCCCGTCCCCGGCCGACATGCTCTACCTGGCGATGTACCCCGCCGTCACGATCGGCCTGCTCGGCCTGTCGAAGGCGGGCGCGGCCAGCCGGGACCGCACCGTGCCCCTGGACGCCCTGATCGTCACGGCCGGGCTCGGCCTGCTCTCGTGGATCTTCCTGATCAGCCCGCAGATCCTCAACCAGGACCTGACCATGAGCCAGCGCCTGGTGTCGGTGGCCTACCCGCTGGGCGACATCCTGATCCTGGCCACGGTGGGCCGGCTGATCGCCGTGGTGCCGTTCAGCCCCACGGTGGCGCTGCTGACCGTGGGCGCGGTCGGCCTGCTGGCCGCCGACGTCATGTACGGCCTGGTCCAGCTGCACGGCTACTGGACCGTCGGCGGCCCGGTCGACCTGGGCTGGATCGTCTTCTACGCGTGCTGGGGCGCGGCGGCGCTGCACCCCTCGATGGCCGACCTGACCACCCCCCGCGTGGTCAGACCGCGCGAGATGCGCGCCCTGCACCAGGCGCTGCTCACCCTGTTCGTGCTCATCCCGCTCGGGGTGCTGGTGGTGGGCGTGGGACAGGGGCGGCTGAAGTACCCGATGGTCATCGTCGCGTTCGTGGTGACGACGGTCCTGCTGGCGCTGATCCGCCTGTTCGGGGTGGTCAACAGCTATCGCGGCAACACCATGCGCACCAGCGGCATCCGCGCCAGCAACGCCGCGCTGATGTCCGCGACCACGGTCGAGGGCGTCACCTGGGCCCTCAAGCGCACCGCGGAACGGCTGCTGCCGCCCGGCTCCGACTACCGCGTCGCGATGGTGATGAACGACGGCACGGCGCCCGAACTGTTCCACCCCGCGCCCACCACCATGGGCTCCCGGCTGCGCTTCACCAAGTCGCTGCCCCCGGACATCGCGGCCCAGATGGGCGATTTCGAGATCACCATGATCTGCCCGCTCGCCCTGGAGGATCGCCCCACCGGCGACCCGCACATCGGCATGCTGCTGATCTCCTCGGACGAGAACTCGCTCAGCTACCTCCAGCTGCCGATGGAGCTGGTCGCCTCGCAGGCCGCGCTGGCCATCGAGCGCATCATGCTGAGCAACGAGATCATCCGCCACAACAGCGAGCAGTACTTCCGCACCCTGGTGCACAACACCTCGGACGTGATCCTGATCGTCGAACCGGACGGCGGGCGCATCCGGTACGCCAGCCCCTCCGCGCCGTCGGTCTTCGGCACCGCGGAACTTCCCGGCAAGAACCTGTCGCAACTGGTCGACAGCCCGCACCACGCCCTGGTCGCCGACCTGTTCCGGCTGGCGGCGGCCGAGGACGACGCGGTCGACACCGCGGACTGGACCGTGCTGCGGCCCGACGGCACCGCCGTGCAGACCGAGGTCTCCTGCCGCGACCTGCGCGACGAGACGACCGTCAACGGCCTGGTGGTGACCCTGCGCGACGTCACCGACCAGCGCCGGATGGAGTCCGAGCTGACCCACCTGGCCTACCACGACTCGCTCACCGGGCTGGCCAACCGGGTGCGCTTCGCCGAGCGCATCGGCCAGGCCATCGCCCGCGCCGACGCCGACGGCAGCGTCGTCGGCGTCCTCTTCATCGACCTCGACGACTTCAAGGTGGTCAACGACACCCTCGGCCACGAGCACGGCGACCGGCTGCTGCGCGCGGTCGGCCAGCGCCTGGCCGCCGTACTGCGCACCGACGACGTCGCGGCGCGGCTCGGCGGTGACGAGTTCGCCGCCCTGATCGAGGGCGCGCCGGACGCGGCCACCATCGACGACGTGGCCGACCGGATCGTGGAGGCGCTGGCCGAGCCGTTCACCATCGACGACCGGCTGGTCTCCGGCATCGCCAGCATCGGCATCGCCACCAGCGCCGACGCCCGCAGCGCCCCGGAACTGCTGCGGCAGGCCGACCTGGCGCTGTACGTCGCCAAGGGTGAGGGCAAGGGCCAGTGGCGGCGCTACCAGCCCGACCTGCACACGGCGATCGTCGAACGGCTGGAGCTGCGCGCCGAGCTGGACCGGGCCATCGCGGCCAAGGAGTTCACGGTCGAGTTCCAGCCCATCGTCGAGCTGCGCACCGGGGTCACCGCCGGGTACGAGGCGCTGGTGCGCTGGAACCACCCCACCCGGGGCCGGCTGCTGCCGGGCGAGTTCATCGAGGTGGCCGAGGAGTCCGGGCAGATCGTGGGGATCGGCAACGAGGTGCTGCACCAGGCCGTGGCCGCCGCCGCGCGGTGGCAGCGCGAGGCCGGGCCGGCCGCGGTGCCGTACGTCAGCATCAACGTCTCGGCGCGCCAGTTCCGCACCCCCGGCTTCGTGGCGAGCCTGCACCAGACCCTGGCCGAGGAGGGCCTGCCGCCGCACCAGCTCATGCTGGAGATCACCGAGAGCCTGCTGCTGCGCGACGACGACGGCGTCTGGGAGGACCTCACCGAGCTGCGCACCACCGGCATCCGGGTGGCCATCGACGACTTCGGCACCGGGTACTCGTCGCTGAGCTACCTGCGCCACGTGCCGCTGGACGTGGTGAAGATCGACCGGCTGTTCACCAGCACCATCGCCTCCTCGGCACAGCAGGCCGCGCTCGTCGACGGCATCGTCCGGCTGGCGCACACCCTCGGCCTGCAGGTGATCGCCGAGGGCATCGAGCGCACCGTGGAGCGCGACCTGCTCTCCCGCATCGGCTGCCGCTACGGCCAGGGCTTCCTGTTCGCCCGCCCGCTCACCGGCGAGCAGGCCATCAACCTCATCACCGAGCAGAAGGTGGCCGCATGAGCGAGCGAATCGGGAGTTGGGTATGACGAAGGCGTCGCCGCACCTGCCGGATGCGCACAAGGTGCCGTCGGTCGACCAGCTCGACCGGCTGCGTGCGGTGACCCCGATGTACGACGCGGTCATCGACGAGGTCGACGGCAGGCGCATCCGGGTGGGCGGCACCTGGCTGACCGACTTCGCGTCCTGCAACTACCTGGGCTTCGACCTCGACGAGGAGATCATCACGGCCGGCGAGCGGGCGGTGCGCCGCTGGGGCACCCATCCGGGCTGGTCGCGCCTGCTGGGCAGCCCACGGCTCTACCCGGACATCGAGGAGCGGCTCACCGACCTGCTCGGCGCGCCCGACACCCTGGTCCTGCCGACGATCACGCACATCCACCTGTCGGTGCTGCCCGCGCTGGTCGGCAGCGGCGCGGTGTTCGTGGAGGCCGGGGCCCACAAGACGATCTACGACGGCGGCTCGTACGCCCGGGGGCTCGGCGCGCGACTCCACCGCTGGCACGCCGACGACCCCGACGAGCTGGTGCGCCTGCTGCGCTCGGCCGACACCGCCCACCCCCGCGTGGTATGCCTCGACGGCGTCAACAGCATGACCGGCAACATCCCCGACCTGCCCACCCTGGCGAAGATCTGCCGCGAGTGGGGCGCGCTGCTCTACGTCGACGACGCGCACGGCTTCGGCGTCATCGGCGAACGCGGCGACGGCGCGCCCACGCCGTACGGGACCCGCGGCAACGCGGTGGTGCGGCACTGCGCGGAAACGTACGACGACGTGGTGCTCGTCGGCGGGTTCTCCAAGGCGTACTCCGCGCTGCTGGCGTTCGTCGCGGTGCCGACCGCGCTGAAGGAGCGGCTGAAGCTGGCCGCGCCGCCCTACCTCTACTCCGGACCGTCACCGGTGCACTCGCTGGCGGCGGTGCTGGCGGGGTTCGACGTCAACGAGACCCGCGGCGATCAGCTGCGGCACACGCTGCACCGGCTGACCGCCCGGGTGCTGGCGCACCTGCGCTCGCTGGGCGTGCACACCCCCAACCGGGACCAGACGCCGGTCATCGAGCTGCCGCTGACCCCGGGCCACGACCTGGCCGACGTGGCCCGCCTGCTCTGGCAGCGCGGCGTGTACGTCACGCTCGCCGCGTACCCGCTGGTGCCCCGGGGGCAGGTCGGTTTCCGGGTGCAGCTGACCTCGGCGCATACCGACGAACAGGTCGACCACCTCAACACGCTGCTGACCGAACTGGACGGCCGCGGCGCACTGCGCCGCGCCCTGGCTTGACCGCGGCGGGCCGGGGCAGGATGGGGCGATGAGCGCTGGAGCGGATCGGGATCGGGATGTGGCGGGGCGGCCCCGGAACGCGCGGCCCCGTGACGAGCTGGGACGCCCGCTGCCGCACGGTGCGCCGGGGGTGCCGACCACCCCGGACGATCTGCGGCTGCCCCCCGCCGAGGCCCTCGCGCAGGCCCAGCGGCTGCTGGACGAGGGCCGCGCGTTCCACGCGCACGAGATCCTGGAGGGCGCCTGGAAGGCGGCCCCCGCACCGGAGCGGGAGCTGTGGCGCGGGCTCGCGCAGCTCGCGGTCGGCCTCACCCACGCCCGGCGGGGCAACGCCACCGGAGCCCCGCGCCTGCTGCGCCGCGCCGCGGACCGCATCGCCTCGTACGCGCCGGACCCGCCCCACGACGTCGCCGTCACCGGCCTGGTGGACTGGTCCCGGGCCCTGGCCACCCACATCGAACAGGACGGCCTGGACCGGCTCGGCCCGGACGCGCTCGTCCCGCGGCTGCGCGATCGGCCGTGACGCTCAGCCGAGCGTGATGCCGGTGATCGGGGTGCCCGGCGGCAGGTCGCGGACCTGCTCGTGGATCTGGCCGGCGATGTTCACCGCGACGGTGAAGCTCTCCACGACCACGGACTCGATGGTCACACCCCCGCCGATGACCGGCGGCGGCATGAACGTGTACACCTGGTCGGGTCCGAGCTCCAGCCCGAGGTCCGCGGCCTGCGCGGCCAGCCCGCCCAGCAGGTAGCGGTCCTGCCCCTGCTCGGTGGACAGGTCGCGCTCCAGCTCGTCGGCCGAGGCCCAGACCCGGGTGAGCGCGCCCTCGATGGTGTCGAGATACCAGCAGCCGTCCCGGCCGGCCAGGAACACGTCGCCGAACAGCGAGGTGAACAGCGGCTTCCTGCCGTCGAGGCCGAGCCACGACCACGCGTCGAGGGCCTGGGCGTACTGCTGCTCGCTGAACGTCTTGGTGAACCGCATCCGGGCAGTATGCACGACGCGGCGCAGGTCAGCCCGCGGCGAGCGCGAATCCGTCGCCCGCGGCCAGTCCGTCGACGCGGTCGAGGCTGGTCTGCACCGTCACCGGCAGGCCGCGGCGCACGGTGCTGCCGTCGCCGGGCTGGCCCGTGCTGTTCCTGCCCAGGCCTGCACGATGTCGTCTTGGGCGTGTTCGGCGGCGTGTCCCGGCCCTGGCACCGTGATCACCTCGCTGCGGCGGGATCTAGGAGAGTTGTTGTCGCCAGAGCGACAACAACTCTTCTAGATCTACGGCGCGCTGGTCAGCGGGAGCGTGGGTGAGGGTGTGGTTGGGGGTTGGGGGT
>NZ_JBHTAC010000067.1:0-36764 GCF_042663325.1 Catellatospora aurea | reverse complement strand
TGCGCCGGCGGCCTGTTCCGGTGCCCCGCCCGGACGGCGGGCCACCGGAAACCGTTCACCGGCTTCCTGACGTTCACTGGCTGGTGATGCTCGGCTTGCCGGTGGCCGGCTGCGGCACTCCGATGATCTTGCCGTCGGGGAGCCGGATGAAGGCGGGCGAGCCCGCCGGCACCAGGCCCAGCCGCTTGGCCGCCGCCTCCAGGCGACCCGGCGACTCCGCCTCCGTGATCTCCTGGGTGATCTGCTGCTCGCGCAGGTCGAGTTGCGCCTGCTGCCGCTTCAGATCGGTCAGCTGGATGCCGCTCTCGGCGATCTTGGTGTTGAGCACCAGGATGCCGAGCACCCCGGCGACCACGACCAGCACGATGAGCAGTACGAACGGCGTTCGCGGCGCCGCCACCGGCACCGGCGGAGCCAGCCGCAGCCGCGGTCGCCGTGCCTCCGGCGACGTCGCGACCTCCGGCTGCACCGCCAGCGCGGCACTGCCCACCGTCCGGTAACGGTCCCCGGAACGGCCTTCCTCACTCGCCTTCGCATTCAGGTTCGCGGCCCGACCCCCCGGTCGCGACGCCTCCTGCGCTGGCGTTGTGCTGCGGCGCGATGCCCGCAGCGGTGTCACGTTCATCCCTACCCCCTTTGCTCGCAGCCTGTCGGCCCCCGGTCAGGGACCACTGTCATGCGGAGCCCGCTGCCCGGTCTTGCCAGGTCGGGCTCCTGGTTCCTGTTCGATCAGTTGCGCGGCCCGCAGGCGCACCGACGCCGCCCGCGGGTTGCGGGCCACCTCGGCCTCCGACGCCATCTCGGCCCCGCCCCTGGTCAGCAGGCGCAGCGTCGGCCCGGTGCCCGGCAGCTCGACCGGCAGGTCCACCGGTCCGGTGCTGCGGGCGCGGGCCGCGAAGGCCTGCTTGGTGATCCGGTCCTCGAGGGAGTGGTACGACAGCACCACCACCCGTCCGCCGGGCGCCAGCACGTCGATCGCGGCGGGCAGCGCACGCTCCCACGTGGACAGCTCGCCGTTGACCTCGATGCGCAGCGCTTGGAACGTCCGCTTGGCCGGATGTCCCCCGGTACGCCGGGCCGGTGCCGGGATCGAGTCCCGCACCAGCTCGGCCAGCAGGGCCGATGACGTGATCGGCGCCTTGGCACGCTCGCGCAGGATCGCCGCCGCGATCCGGGACGCGAACTTCTCCTCCCCGTAGACCCGCAGGATCCGGGTCAGGTCCGGGTGGGAGTAGCTGTTGACGATCTCCTGGGCGGTGATGCCCGTGGTCTGGTCCATGCGCATGTCGAGCGGCGCGTCCTGCGCGTACGCGAAGCCGCGATCGGCCTCGTCCAGCTGCAGCGACGACACGCCGAGGTCGAACAGGATCCCGTCGACCTGCTCCAGGCCGAGCTTCGGCAGCACCTGCGGCAGCTCGTCGTAGACCGCGTGCACCAGGTGCACCCGGTCGCCGAACCGCTCCAGCCGGCGCGCCGTGTGCGCCAGCGCCTCGGTGTCGCGGTCGAGCCCGACGAGGATGGTCTCCGGGTGCGCCAGCAGCACGGCTTCGGCGTGACCGCCGAGCCCGGTGGTGCCGTCGACGTAGACCGTGCGGCCGCCGGGTGCGCGTCCGGGCCGGTCCAGGGCGGGGGCCAGCAACTCCAGGCATCGATCAAGCAGAACCGGCACGTGTACGCCACGTGGCTCCACCATCTCGACCCCCCTGTTTTCGCTGTGCCTCGTCGTACCGCCAGATCCCCAACCGCTTCCCCGTTCCCACCCTCGTCGCGGCCGACGGTGAGAGCGATGCGCCTGGCGTCGGGGAAGTGACGCCAGGTGCCGGAGCGGGTGGAGATCTCGCGGTACGACTGCCGAGCCCGGCCTGCCATGAACGCGTGCCGGACCCCCGTCCTCACAGACCGCCGGGCAGCACCCCCTCCTCGATGTCGGCGAACTCGTCTTCGTTCGCCTCGAGGTAGGCGTCCCACGCCAGCCTGTCCCAGACCTCGACCCGGGTGCTGGCGCCGATGACCACGAGGTCACGGTCCAGTCCCGCGTACTCCCGCAGGTGGCCCGGGATGGTGACCCGGCCCTGCTTGTCGGGGATCTCGTCGTGCGCGCTGGCGAAGAAGACCCGGCTGTAGGCGCGGGCCGCCTTGTGCGTCATCGGAGCCTCGGCCAACTGGCCCGCGATGCGCTGGAACTCCGGCGTCGGAAAGACGTAGAGACAGCGTTCCTGCCCTTTGGTGATCACGACACCTCCTGCCAGCTCGTCACGGAACCGAGCGGGCAGGATCAGCCGGCCCTTGTCGTCGAGCCGGGGAGTATGGGTGCCCAGGAACATCGGCCCCCACCCCCTCCAGCACCGACACCGACGCCGTCTCGTTTCGCGGACGAGTCGGCGTGCGTTGCCCCCGGGGCCGGCGGACCATCCGGCCCGCCATTGCGCCCCACTTTACTCCACTTCCCTCCACGGTCAATGCGGATTCAGCCTTCCGGGTGCCGATTCGCTCCACATAGGCGCAGCTCATGGCCGTAAACGAGCGGTGGAGGGCGGCGCGCCGCGTTACCAAGGTCATCTTTTTGACACCCGGAGTCGGCGCAGAAAAATGCACCCTCCGTCTCCGCGCAGTCACCCGGAGGTGGTAACGCGGTGACAGAGGGTGCTTGACAGCTCTCTCTTGGTACTACTCAGTTATATGAGCGTCGATCGGTGGAGGGCGGGCGACGATTCCCGCCGCCGACCGCCGCCCGTTTTGCCCGCGAGATCGCCGTTCGCGGCCACGGCGTGTGGTCGAACCACAGCCGTGGACCGCGGCCGGCGTCAGGCCCAGGCCATGATCATGCCCGGACGATCGGCGATCAAACCTCGCCGGTCGTGTCGTCCTGGTCGCTGGCTTCGTCGTCGGTGCGCTCGGTGCGGGCGTCCGCGACGTCGTCGCCGACGGCGGCGTCCTGCCCGGAGCTGCGGCGCTGGTCGCGCCGGGTCTGCCCGTCGGGCTGGGCCGACGCGCTGGCGGAGGTCTTGGCGGTGGTCGGGGCGGGTTTGGCGGCGGGAGCGCCGAGCAGGCTGACCGCGGCTATACCGGCACCCAGGCCCAGCAGCAGACGGGCCGGGCGCCGCTCGGGGAGTTCGAGCACAGCGATGTCCTTCCAGGGGTGCGGCCCACCACTGTGCCAAGTGCTCGCCACCGTGGTGCGCATTCGCGCACGGCCGCTGTATCGTTTTACCCTTTCAGACCCGATTCGCGCAATACGCAGGGAAAACGGGAAGCGGGGCAGTGGTTCACGCCACAGGCCTGACGCCGTCACGGAGTCAGGTAGCCTCTCCGGCGTGACGGAGAACAAGCTGCCGCTGCGGGCCTCGCTCGCGGCATCGGTCTCGCGCACCGCCGCGGCGCTGTCGCGCGCCACCGGCCGGGGCGACGGGTCGGTCATCGGCGGACGACTAGGCATGATGATCGACCCCGACCTGCTCGCCCACCTGGCGGCCGGGCGGCGGATAGCCCTGGTCTCCGGCACCAACGGCAAGACCACCACCACGCGGTTCACCGCGGCGGCGGTCGGCGTGCTGGGCGAGGTCGCCACGAACTCGTTCGGCGCGAACATGCCCACCGGCCACACCTCGGCTCTGGCCCGCGCCGGGGCCACGCCGTACGCCGTGCTGGAGGTCGACGAGCACTACCTCGCGCAGGTGCTGCGGGCCACCACGCCGCTGGTCGTGGCGCTGCTGAACCTGTCCCGCGACCAGCTCGACCGGGCCAAGGAGGTGGCGATGATGGCGCAGCTGTGGCGCGACGCCCTCACCGACCACCCCGACGTGCACGTCGTCGCCAACGCCGACGACCCCATGGTCGTGTACGCCGCCGCCGCGCACGCCGCCGCGGGCGAGGGCCGGGTCACCTGGTTCTCCGCCGGCCAGCGCTGGCGCGAGGACGCCCACGTCTGCCCGGCCTGCGGCGCGCACATCGAGCGCGACGAGGCCGACTCCGACGCCTGGCGCTGCGCCAACGGCGACCTGGCCCGCCCCACCCCGCAGTGGACCGTCGACGACTCCGGCGTGATCGACCCCGACGGCGTACGCCACGAGGTCAAGCTGCAGCTCCCCGGCAAGGTCAACGTCGGCAACGCGGCCACCGCGCTGGCCGTGGCGCACCGGTTCGGGGTCTCCCCCGCCGACGCCGCTCCCAAGCTCGGCGAGGTCGCCAGCGTGGCCGGCCGCTACGCCCAGGTCGACCGCGATGGGCGCAACATCCGCCTGCTCCTGGCGAAGAACCCGGCCAGCTGGCTGGAGGCCTTCGACATGGCCGAGCAGCAGCCCACCCTGCTGTCGATCAACGCGCGGGACCCCGACGGCTTCGACACGAGCTGGCTGTTCGACGTCGACTTCGCCCCGCTGCGCGGCCGCCAGGTCCTCATCACCGGCGACCGGGCGTACGACCTCGCGGTCCGGCTGCAGGTCAACGACGTCACCTTCACCCACGTGAAGACATTCGACGAGGCTGTCGCGGCGGTGCCGCCCGGCCGCCTCGAAGTGATCGCGAACTACACCGCGTTCCAGGACATCCGAGCGGAGTTGGATCGAGTTGTCTAGCGCACTCCAGATCGTCTGGGTCTACCCCGACCTGCTGTCCACGTACGGCGACCGCGGCAACATGCTGATCCTGGCGCACCGCGCCAAGCTGCGCGGCATCCCCGTCGACACTCTCGAGGTGCGCTCCGACCAGGCGCTGCCCTACGGCGACATCTACCTCATCGGCGGCGGCGAGGACGGTCCGCAGGCGCTGGCCGCCCAGCGCCTGGCCGCCGACCGCGGCCTGCACCGCGCCGTCGACCGCCGCGCGGTGGTCTTCGCCGTGTGCGCCGGATACCAGCTCCTCGGCCACAGCTTCTTCGCCAAGGGCGCCAAGTGCGACGGCCTCGGCCTGCTCGACCTGCACTCCGACCGCGGCCCCACCCGCGCCGTCGGCGAGCTGGCCGGCGACATCGACCCGGCGCTGGGCCTGCCCATGCTCACCGGCTTCGAGAACCACGGTGGCCGCACCCACCTGGGCTCTGGCGTCAAGCCGCTGGCCAGGGTCCGCGCCGGCATCGGCAACGACGGTGCGACCGAGGGCGCGTGGTCCGGCACCGTCATCGGCACGTACTCGCACGGCCCCGCCCTGTCGCGCAACCCGGCCCTGGCCGACCTGCTGCTGCGCTGGGCCACCGGCGAGGAGAACCTCGGCGCGGCCGACGACACCTGGCACACCCGTCTGCGCAGCGAGCGCCTCGGCGCCGTGGGACTCGCGTGACGGCCTCGCCCGAGGTCACCTCCACGACCTCCGCACAACCTGGCCAGGTCGACGCAGATGCCGCACTGCCCGCCCCGGTCGGGGCGGCGACGCACTGGCCGCGTCTGGTGGCTCTGGGCGTGCTCGTCGCGGGCGCGGGCTTCGCCGCGTGGAAGCTGCCGCTGGAGCAGCTGCCGACCTGGGTCGACCAGCTGGGTCCGGCCGCACCTGCGGTCGCGGTGCTGGTCTGCGCGGTGCTGCTGTGCGCGCTGGTGCCGCGTACCGCCATCTCGTTGGGTTGTGGCGCGCTGTTCGGCGCGGTCGGCGGGGCCGCCTGGTCGCTGACGGCGGCGCTGCTGGCCGCGACCGCCACCTACGCTGCCGGGCGCTGGGCCGGGCGCGACTTCGTCGCCGCGCACGCCGGTGACCGGCTGGCCCGGCTCGACCGCTGGCTGGCCCGGCGCGGCCTGCTCGCGGTGATCGTGGTGCGGCTGCAGCCGATCGCCCCGTTCGGCCTGGTCGGGTACGCGTACGGGACCAGTTCGGTGCGCTTCCGGCACTACCTGCTCGGCACCGCGCTCGGCGGCCTGCCGTCGTCGTTCAGTTACGCCACCATCGGCGCGGCCGCGATCGCGCCGCACTCGCTGAGCTGGCTGACCTTCATCCCGGCCGCGACCGGCATCCTGATCAGCGCCGCCGCCGCCCTGCACTGGCGCCACCAGTCCCGCTCGACGCCCCGCCCCGCCACCGCCTGATCGCATTCCCACCAAAAGCCACGATTCAGGTCTGCAGAAGCGTGAAGATCTGTTTTTGTGGACGCTGGGTGCCCCTACAGGGGCCGGCAGCGTCCACAAAAACAGATCTTGCTCGATGGGCTTAGGCTCTGCGGGCGTGCGTGCGATGCCAAGGGACGACTCTTCCGATCTCGACTTCCTGCTCTTTCGGCAGCACGACGTGCTCAGTCGGGCGCAGGCGCTGGCCTACTTCAGCGAGAAGGCGATCCGTCATCGTCTGGCCACCGGCCGATGGCAGCGCCCACGGCGTGGCGTGCTCGTGCTGCGCGAGACGCCCGGCGACGATGACCAGCGACGCTGGATCGCCGTCCTGGCCGGTCCGGCGGGCACGGTCACCGCGGGCCGCACCGCGCTCGCCCAGCTCGGCCTACGCGGCTTTCACGTCCACGCGATCCACTTGCTCATGCCGTCCGCCACCCGTGACCGGGACACGCCGCACGACGTCATCATCCACCGCACGCGCCGGCTGGATGCCTCCGAGGTGCACGATCTCGGCAGCCCGCCGTGCACGATGCCCGCGCGCTCCGTGGTGGACGCGGCACAGTGGGCTCGCTCCGACGACGAGGCACGCGCGATCGTCGCGGCCGCGGTGCAGCAGCGACTGGTCGACGCCGCCGACCTGCGTGCCGTGCTCGCGAGGCTGAGTTCGGTGCGACGTCGGCCTGTGATCATGCTTGCCGTGAATGACGCGGCGGGCGGAGCCGGCTCGCTGCCGGAGGCCCAGTTCGTGGCCCTATGCCGGCGTGGCGGACTGCCCCGGCCGCGACTGCAGGTGAGCCGCCGCGACGGTGACGGCAGGCAGCGCTACCTGGACGCGCTGTTCGAGCAATACGGCGTCCATGCCGAGATCGACGGCGCGCAGCATCTCGACGTGCGGGCCTACTGGGCGGACATGCGGCGGCAGAACGCGGTTTGGATACGGGGCGAGCGCGTGCTGCGCTTCCCCGCCTGGGCGGTTCGCAACCAGCCGGACGAAGTCCTCGAAACGGTGCGCGCCGCCCTACGCGCTGCCGGCTGGCCCGGCTGATGATCCGTTTTTGTGGACGCTGACGGCCCCTGGAGGGGCACCCAGCGTCCACAAAAACGGATCATGCACCTCGCCCGCCGGGGGCCTACCGAACAAGTCGGGCATAACTGACGGCAGGTGGTCGCGCCACCGGCGACGCGGAGCAAGGGCCTGCGGCAACGGCCGCCGTCGGCTCGGTGCCCGACGGCCGGTGCCCGACGGCTGGTGGCGCGACTGGCGCAGAAGAGAACCGCAGCCGCAGGTCAGCCGCGCTAGCGCGTTAAGAAGGGCACCTTCTATAACGCGGAGCGTTAAGAAGGTGCCCTTCCTTCGTACTAGGCGACGATGCTGACCAGGCGGCCGGGGATGACGATGACCTTCTTCGGGTCCTTGCCGGCCAGCGAGTCGGTGACCGCGGCCAGCGCGGCGGCGCGGACCTCGTCCTCGGCCGCGTCCGCGGCCACCTCGACCCGCCCGCGCACCTTCCCGTTGACCTGGACCGGGTACGTGACCAGGTCGGCGGTCAGCAGCGCCGGGTCGGCGACCGGGAAGTCGGCGAACGTCAGCGAACCGTCGTGCCCCAGCTTGGACCACAGCTCCTCGGCGATGTGCGGGGCGACCGGGGCCAGCATCAGCACCAGCGGCTCGGCGATCTCGCGCGGCGTCGCGCCGGCCTTGGTCACCGCGTTCGTCAGCTCGATCAGCTTCGCGATCGCGGTGTTGAAGCGCAGCGCGGCCATGTCCTCGCGGACCCCGGCGATGGTGCGGTGCAGCAGCCGGCGCAGGTCGTCGGTGGCCGGAGTGTCGACGACGGTCACCGCGCCGGTCGCCTCGTCGATCACCGTGCGCCAGACCCGCTGCAGGAAGCGGTACGACCCGACGACCGCGCGGGTGTCCCAGGGGCGGGACACCTCCAGCGGACCCATGGACATCTCGTACACCCGGAAGGTGTCCGCGCCGTACCGCTCGACCATCTCGTCGGGCGTGACGACGTTCTTCAGCGACTTGCCCATCTTGCCGTACTCGCGGTTGACCTTCTCGCCGTTCCAGGTGTAGACGGTCGGCTGCTCCTCGGCGACCTCCTCCGCCGGGACGTACGCGCCCCGCTCGTCGGTGTACGCGTACGCCTGGATGTAGCCCTGGTTGAACAGGCGGTGGTACGGCTCGAAGCTGGACACGTGGCCCAGGTCGAACAGCACCTTGTGCCAGAACCGGGCGTACAGCAGGTGCAGCACGGCGTGCTCGACGCCGCCGACGTACAGGTCGACGCCGCCGGAGTCGCCGGCCGCCTGCGGGCCGACCCAGTAGGCCTCGTTGGCCGGGTCGACGAAGGCCGAGGCGTTGGTCGGGTCCAGGTAGCGCAGCTGGTACCAGCAGGAGCCGGCCCACTGGGGCATGGTGTTGGTCTCGCGGATGTAGGTCTTCGGGCCGTCGCCCAGGTCCAGCTCGACCTCGACCCACTCCTTGTTGCGCGACAGCGGGGTCTCCGGCGAGGAGGTCGCGTCGTCGGGCTCGAAGGTCTTCGGCGAGAAGTCGGCGACCTCGGGCAGCTCCAGCGGCAGCATCGACTCGGGCAGTGCGATGGCCTGGCCGTCGGTGCCGTACACGATCGGGAACGGCTCGCCCCAGTAGCGCTGGCGGCTGAACAGCCAGTCGCGCAGCCGGTAGGTGGTCGCGCCCTGGCCGTGGCCCTCGGCCTCCAGCCAGGCGATGATCTTCTCTTTGGCCTCGGCGATGCCCAGGCCGTCCAGCATGCCGGAGTTGATCGCCGGGCCCTCGCCGGTGAACGCCTTGCCGTCGAAGCCCTCGGTCGGCTGCACGGTGCGGATGATGGGCAGCTCGAAGACCTCGGCGAACTCCCAGTCGCGCTCGTCCTGGCCGGGCACCGCCATGATCGCGCCGGTGCCGTAGCCGGCCAGCACGTAGTCGGCGATGAACACCGGCACACGCGCGCCGTTGACGGGGTTGATCGCGTACGCCCCGGTGAAGACGCCGGTCTTGACCTTGGCGTCGGCCTGGCGCTCGACGTCGGTCTTAGCCGCGGCCTGGGCGCGGTAGGCGGCGACCGCCGCGGCCGGGGTGTCGTGCCCGCCGGTCCAGACCTCGTGGGTGCCCTCGGGCCAGGCCGCGGGCACGATGCCGTCGACCAGCTCGTGCTCGGGCGCGACGACCATGTAGGTCGCGCCGTAGACGGTGTCCGGGCGGGTGGTGAAGACGCGGACGACCTCGGCGCTGCCCTCGACGGCGAACGCGATGTGCGCGCCGGTGGAGCGGCCAATCCAGTTCCGCTGCATCGCCTTGATCGGCTCGGGCCAGTCCAGGGTGTCCAGGTCGTCGATCAGGCGGTCGCCGTACGCGGTGATGCGCATCATCCACTGCTTCAGGTTGCGCTTGAAGACCGGGAAGTTGCCGCGCTCGCTGCGCCCGTCGGAGGTGACCTCCTCGTTGGCCAGCACGGTGCCCAGGCCGGGGCACCAGTTCACCGGGGCCTCGGAGACGTAGGCCAGGCGGTGCTCGTTGATGATCGCGCGCTGCTCGGTGGCGGACTTCGACGCCCAGGTCGGGTCCTCGGCGGCGAACTTCTCGATCAGCTCGCCGATCGGCCGGGCGACGCCCCGCTCGGCGTCGTACCAGGAGTTGAACACCTGCAGGAAGATCCACTGGGTCCAGCGGTAGAACTCGACGTCGGTGGTGGCCACCGAGCGCCGGTCGTCGTGGCCCAGGCCCAGCATGCGCAGCTGTGCGCGGTAGCGCTCGACGTTGCGCTCGGTGGTGATGCGCGGGTGGGTGCCGGTCTGCACCGCGTACTGCTCGGCGGGCAGGCCGAACGAGTCGAAGCCCATCGTGTGCAGCACGTTGAAGCCCGCCATGCGCTGGAAGCGGGCGAACACGTCGGTGCCGATGAAGCCCAGCGGGTGGCCCACGTGCAGGCCCGCGCCGGACGGGTACGGGAACATGTCCAGCACGAACTGCTTGGGCGCGCCCGAGCGCGGGTGCGACGGGTCGGCCAGCGGGCCGGCCGGGTTGGGCGCGTGGAAGGTGCCGTGCTCCTGCCAGTAGTCCTGCCAGTGCGCCTCGATGGCGTTGGCGGACGCGGCGGTGTAGCGGTACGGGGGGATGTCGGCCGGGGTCTCGGCGTGCTCGCTCATGTCCAGGTCCTCACGAGTCAGATCAAGATCAAAGTCATCGGGCGGTACGCGTACGCGTCAGCGCGTCGCGGAGTGCGGCTCCTGCCCGCGAGCGGGCATAAAAAAGCCCCTCACGCAGGAGGGGTCGCCGTGCTCACGCGCGCTCTGTCGCGTCAGCACGGCTCTCTAAGGAGCGCCAGGGCCCAAGCCATGCCCGCATGATACCCCCGAGCGCGTAATCGCTGCATCTCGCATGCCCCGCACACCGGCTGATCCCGGCGCGTCGCCCACCGATCAGATCCCGCCATTGCCGCAAGCGCCGCACCTACGGAACACTGCGGACAAGGCTCGCACTCCCGTGCGAGCCGCCCGGCGCGTCGTCCCGGCCGTCCAGCCGGGTAGTTGACCGGGAAGCAACCTCCCCGACGGAGGTCGGCGTCCTGTCGGGGCGCAGGTGATCAGAATGGTGGGAGGCCGGGGTGAGCGCAGGAAGCGCCCGTCCCACGGGGGCCGTGCCCCGCAGTTGCGAACTACAGGAGGACATGTGACCACGCAACGCAGTGGGGGCGAACTCACCGACCCCATGACGGTCGACGAGTTCCGCGCCACGACCAACGCCATCGTGGCCAACATCGAGCAGGTCATCGAGGGCAAGACCGCCACCGTGCGGCTGGCCCTGGCCGTACTGCTGGCCGAGGGCCACCTGCTCATCGAGGACGTCCCCGGCGTGGGCAAGACCAAGCTGGCCAAGGCCCTGGCGCGGTCCATCGACTGCTCGGTGCGCCGCATCCAGTTCACCCCCGACCTGCTGCCCAGCGACGTCACCGGTGTCAGCGTCTACAACCAGGAGACGCGCGAGTTCGAGTTCAAGCCGGGCGCGGTCTTCGCCAACCTGGTCGTCGGCGACGAGATCAACCGGGCCTCGCCGAAGACCCAGTCGGCGCTGCTGGAGTGCATGGAGGAGCACCAGGTCACCGTGGACGGCGTGACGTACACCATGGAGATCCCGTTCATGGTGGTCGCGACGCAGAACCCGATCGAGATGGAGGGCACGTACCCGCTGCCCGAGGCCCAGCGCGACCGGTTCACCGCCCGCATCGCGATGGGCTACCCGGACGCCGCGGCCGAGTACGCCATGCTCGACGGCTACCACTCGCACGACCCGCTCGAAGACCTGACCGCGGTCGTCGACGGCGGCACCGTGCGCCGGCTCATCGCCACGGTGCGCAGCGTGCACGTCGCCGAGGCGGTCAAGCGCTACGCCGTCGAGCTGGTCACCGCCACCCGTGAGGCCCCCGAGCTGCGCCTGGGCGCGTCTCCGCGGTCCACGCTGCAGCTGCTGCGCACGGCCAAGGCCGTCGCGGCGCTGGACGGCCGCGACTACGTCGTGCCCGACGACCTGCAGACGCTGGCCGTGCCGGTGCTCGCCCACCGCGTCATCCCCACCGCCGACGCCCAGCTGGCCCGGCGCACCACCGACGCGATCCTGTCCGAGCTGGTGCACCGCCTGCCGGTGCCGCACGACCGCGGGCGCTCCCCCTACGACACCCGCCCGGCGACGCCGCCCAACTCCTTCTACGACCGGCGGGGCTGACCCATGCGTGAGGCGCTGCGCGGGCTCACCACCCGTGGACGCTCGTTCCTCGCCGCGGGGGCGGCCGCGCTGCTGTGCGCGCTCGCCCTCGGCGAGAAGGACCTGATGCGGGTGGCGGTGCTGCTCGTGGCGCTGCCGCTGATGGCGGCGATGTACGTCGGCCGGGCGCGCTACAAGCTCGCCTGCACGCGCAGCCTCGACCCGTACCGGGTGCAGGCCGGCGGCAGCGCGCGGGTGCTGCTGCGGCTGCAGAACATGTCCCGGCTGCCCACGGGCACGCTGCTGCTGGAGGACCGGCTGCCCTACGCGCTGGGCAGCCGGCCCCGGCTGGTGCTGGAGCGCCTCGGCGCGCAGCAGGCCAGCTCCGTGGCGTACACGGTCCGCGCCGAGCTGCGCGGGCGCTACGAGGTCGGCCCGCTGACGCTGCGCATGACGGACCCGTTCGGGCTGTGCGAGCTGACCCGCTCGTTCCCCAGCGCGGACCGGCTCACCGTCATCCCGAACGTGGCGGCCCTGCAGCTGGTACGCCTGGCCGGGGAATACTCCGGCACCGGCGACAGCCGGGCCCGCTCGGTCGCGGTGCACGGCGAGGACGACGCCGCCACGCGCGAGTACCGCCGCGGCGACGACCTGCGCCGGGTGCACTGGCGCTCGACGGCCCGGGTCGGCGAGCTGATGGTGCGCCGCGAGGAGCAGCCGTGGGAGAGCCGGGCCACGGTCCTGCTCGACACGCGGCTGGGCGCGCACCGGGGCGAGGGCCCCACGGCCAGCTTCGAGTGGGCGGTGTCGGCCTCGGCCAGCATCGCGGTGCACCTGCGCCAGGCCGGATACCGGCTGCGCCTGGTCACCGACACGGGCGCCGACATCGACGCCACCGAGGGCGTCGGCGACGGCATGCTGCTCGACCACCTGGCCGAGGTGAAGGCCTCGCCGCGCGGCGACGTCGGCAGCCTGGTGGAGCACACCCGGCGGCGCGCCGACGGCGGCCTGATCATCGCGGTGCTGGGCCTGCTCAGCGCCGAGGAGGCGCGCCTGCTGTCGGCCCTGCGCAGCAGCGGCACCACCTGCGTGGCGTTCTTCCTGGACGCCAGCACCTGGCTCAACCTGCCCGTCCAGGCCCGCGAGGCCGCCGAGCACGAGCACGCGGCGGCGGCGCTGTCGCTGATGCAGAGCGGCTGGCGGGTCGTCCGGGTCAAGCACGGCGACCAGCTGCCCACGCTGTGGCCGCAGGCCGCCCGGGGCCAGCAGGGCTTCGCGGTGCGCGCGGCGATGGCCGAGACGGTCACCATGGGAGGCGGCCGATGAACTCACGACGTCATCTGGGCCTGGTCGCGGGCGGGGCCACCATCCTCGCCTCGGCCCCGATCTCGCAGATCTTTGCGGGCTGGAGCTGGCTGTTCGAGGGCGGGCTCATGGTCGCGATGGTGACCGGGGCCGCGCTGGGCGCGCGCTCGCTGCGCGGGCGCCTCTGGGCCCAGCTGCTGGCCATGCTGGCCGCGCTGCTGGTCGGCCTGACCTGGCTGTTCGGCGGCGACACCGCGATCGGAGGCCTGATCCCCTCGCCCGACACCTTCACGCACTTCGGCTCGCTGTTCGCGCTGGCCGGCGAGGAGGTCCAGAAGAGCTACGTGCCGGTGCCCGACCTGGACGGCCTGCTGTTCGTCAGCGCGCTCGGCATGGGCGCGGTGGCGATCATCGTCGACCTGTGCGCGGTGGGGCTGCGCCGCCCGGCGCTGGCCGGCCTGCCGATGCTGGCCATCTACTCGGTCCCGGTCGCGGTCTACATCGACTCGGTGAACCCGATCCCGTTCGTCATCGCCGCGGTCGGCTTCCTGTGGCTGCTGGTCAGCGACAACGTCGACCGGGTGCGCCGCTTCGGCCGCCGGTTCACCGGCGAGGGGCGCGGCGTCGACGTCTGGGAGCCGTCGCCGCTGGCCTCGGCCGGGCGGCGGCTGGCCGTGGTCGGCGTGCTGGTGGCGGTCGCCCTGCCGCTGGCCGTGCCCGCGATGAGCGCGGGCTGGCTCGGCGAGTTCGGCAGCGGCGACGGCCTCGGCCAGGCCGGCAAGGGCCCGCGCGGCAGCGGCCGGGTGGACCTGTTCGCCGAGCTGAGCGGCCGGCTCAAGCAGGCCGGCGTGCAGGACATGGTGAAGGTCACCACCAACGACCCGGACCCGTTCTACATGCGCTTCGGTGTCGCCGACCAGATCAGCGGCGGCGGCTTCGCCAGCCATCAGCCCACCGGCCAGCCGGTCAGCGACGACCTGCCCGACCCGGCCGGACTCGACCTCAGCGCGGTGCGCACGCAGGCCGCGACGGCCCGCGTCGAGATCACCGAGAACTTCGCCATGCCGCTGCTGCCGGTCTACTCCGCGCCGACGTCGGTCCGCGGGCTCGACGCCGCCTGGTCGTACGACCCGTCGCTGCAGATCGTCTACTCGCAGCGGTCGAACTCCGCCGAGCTGTCGTACGAGTTCGACTACGTGCGGGCCGAGTTCACCCCCGACCAGCTGCGCACCGCCCCGACGATGGCCGCGTCCGACGCCAACCAGCGCGACTACAGCCGGGTGCCCGAGGTGCCCGAGGTCCGCACCCTGGTGAACAAGCTGGTCGAGGGCAAGGCGAACAACTACGACCGGGTCCGGGCCCTCTACGACTACTTCTCCGCCAAGAACGACTTCAAGTACGACGTGGCGGCCCCGGCGGGCACCTCCGGCGCGGCCATCGTCGACTTCCTGAACAACAAGCGCGGCTTCTGCGAGCAGTACGCGGCGGCGCTGGCGTGGATGGTGCGCACCGCGGACATCCCGGCCCGGGTGGCGTTCGGCTTCACGCTGGGCGGCTCGGCGGACAACGGGGTGCGTACGCTCACCAACCGCAACCTGCACGCATGGACCGAGGTGTACTTCTCCGGCTTCGGCTGGGTGCCGTTCGACGCGACCCCGTCGACGTACGTGGTCGGCTCGGCTCCCACCGCGTGGGCGCCGGACGTGGACGCGCCGGAGGAGACCCCCGGCCAGCCGCGCCCCTCGCTCAGCCCCGGCGCGACCGACGGCTCCGCGGGACCGGGCGGGCCGACCCGCGACCCGATCGACCCCGACGGCGGGTTCGCCGGGCCGATCAACCTCGAGACCGAGCTGCCCACCTGGGTGTGGGTGGCGAGCGGCGGCGTCCTCGTGCTGCTGGTGCTGCTGGTCACCCCGGCACTGCGGCGGCTGACGCTGCGGCGTCGGCGCAGCGCGCGGGCCGCGGCGACGGCCACCGGCGACGGGTTCGCCACGGTCGGCGTCTCCCCGGCGGACCTGACCATGACCGTGGTCGGCGACACCGACGTGGCCCGGCGGCAGGCCCACGCGGCCTGGGACGAGCTCATCGACACGATGATCGACCACCGGCTGGTGGTCGACCCGGCGGAGACCCCCCGGGCCACCGTCGAACGGCTGATCAGCACCGCGCTGCCCGCATCGCCGGCGGTGGAGCAGGCGCGCCTGCTCGGGCTGGCCGAGGAGCGGGCCCGGTACGCGCCGGTGCCGCTGTCGGCCGAGCGCCTCGCCCCGGCCGTCCGCGAGGTGCGCCAGGCCATCGCGGGCGAGGCCGACCGGGGTGTGCGCCTGACGGCGCTGCTGATGCCGCCGTCGGTCCTGCTGCGCTGGCGCAACGCGACCTACACCGGGTTCACCGCGCTGTCGGCGCGGACGGCACGGCTGAGCGAGGTCCTGATGCGCGTGCTGCGGCCACTGCGGCCCCGGCGGCTGCTGCGCTGAGCCGGGGGATGATCGCCGTTTCTGGTCAAGATCTGCGGTGCGGCCGCAGCTTCTGACCGGAAACGGCGATCACCCCCGCGGCAGCACGCCGTCAGAACGCACAGAGGTGACGAGCGCCGCCCCCGTCCCGGGGCGGCGCTCGTCGTAGTCATGGGCACCGGCGCGGCCTCGCCGGTGCAGGGGTCAGCGGTCGAAATCCCCGCGCTCGCGCCAGCGGTTCTCCAGGCGGTCGATGATGCCGCCGCGGCCGCCCCGGCCGCCGCCACGGGTGCGGCGGGTCGCGGTGCCACCGACGGAGCGCAGCTCAGCGGTCTGGCTGCGCTTGTGCGCCAGCATCCAGAACGCCGCCGCGCCGAGCATCAGCACGAAACCGACGACGCCCAGCCACAGCTTCTCGCTGTCGGCGACGCCGTAGACCACCAGGCCCAGTCCGGCGAGGATGAGCACGGCGGAGATGATGATCCGCCGGCGGGCGTGGAACTTGGGGTCGCTGTGGCGGACTGCCGAAGCGAACTTCGGGTCTTCGGACAGCGACCGTTCGATCTGCTCGAACAGCCTCTGCTCGTGCTCGGATAGCGGCACGGCTCTCCTCCCCGGTCCGCCAGGTCGGCGTTCCCCTCTCCAGGGTGCGACAGAGCGCCGATTCCCCAGATGAAGATCGCCAAACCGTGAATACGTGTTGCAGCCGGACGACTGCTACCCGTCAGTCTACGAGGGCGGTGGCGGGTCGGAAAGCGGGACGACCATGCCCGGAGCGGGATTTTGCGGCCGCGAGGCCGCCGCACCCGCAGAACGCCGGGTCGTACCGAGAAGACTGGCCGGACGGACGGCCCCACGGCCGAACCGGGCGATGACGGCATCACTGGCCACCTCGGCCTCCCGCCAGCCGTCCTCCTCCTCGCCGAGAGCCAGCTGCCGCACCGCCCCCTCGGCTGCCAGCAGCCCCTCCAGGCGCACGCCCACCAGCCGGATGCGCTGCTGGGCGCGAACCGCCTCGAACAGCTCCCAGGCGATGGCGAGGATGTCGTGCGCCACGTCGGTCGGGCCGGGCAGCGTGCGGGACCGGGAGATGGTCCGGAAGTCGGCGAACCGCACCTTGATCGACACCGTGCGCCCGGCCTGCCCGGCGGCACGGGCCCGCCCGGCCACCTTCTGCGCCAGCGCCAGCAGCGCCTTGCGCAGCGCCTCCGGCTCGCCCAGGTCGGTGTCGAAGGTCACCTCGGCGCCGATCGACTTCTCCTGGTGCTCGGTGTTCACCTGGCGCGGGTCCCGGCCCCAGGCCAGCTCGTGCAGGTGCGCGGCCAGCGACTGCCCCACCGCGGCCCGCAGCAGGCTCGGCGTGGCGTCGGCGACGTCGGCGACGGTGCGCAGGCCGAGCCGGTGCAGCGCCTCCTCGGTGCGCTCACCGACGCCCCACAGCACCGACACCGGCAGCGGGCGCAGGAACTTCAGCGTCTTGTCGGCGGGGATGACGAGCATCCCGTCCGGCTTGGCGCGGGTGGAGCCGAGCTTGGCCAGGAACTTGTTCGGGGCGACCCCGATCGAGCAGGTGAGCTGCTGTTCCTCGGCCACCCGGCGGCGGATCAGCCGGGCGATCTCGGCGGGCGGGCCGAACAGGCGGCGGCTGCCGGACACGTCGAGGAACGCCTCGTCCACCGACAGCTGCTCGACCAGCGGCGTGATGTCGCGGAACAGCGCCATCACCGCCCGCGAGGCCTCGGCGTAGGCGGTCATGTCGGGCGGGATGAAGATCGCCTGCGGGCAGCGGCTGCGGGCCATCGCGGTGGGCATCGCGCTGCGTACGCCATAAGCCCGGGCCTCGTAGCTGGCCGAGGAGACCACCCCGCGCCCGCCGGTGCCGCCGACCACCACCGGCAGCCCGCGCAGCTCGGGACGGCGGCGCACCTCGACGGCCGCGAAGAAGGCGTCCATGTCGATGTGCAGAAACGGGCAGCCCGAATCGTCGCCGTCAGGCCCGAACCCCTTCGGCGCCCCACCCCCGGAAGCACGTCCCACAACCCGTCACGCTACCGCCCGGGTAAGACACCTACCCCCGACCCAGCGGGTCAGGGGCGGTAGAGGAGAAGGGGGATGCGCATTTCGGGTTCGGTGAGGGAGCCGTGCATGGCGATCAGGCGGGCTACCGAGGGCGGGTCGGTGGCGGTGGCCAGGATCGCCCAGTCGTCGCGGCAGACCGCGACCACGTCGCCGAGGCGGGCCGCGTGGCGCTGCGCCATCGGGCCGTACCAGCCGGTGGCGATCGCCTCGTCGCGGGTGCCGAGCCAGGCCGCGTGCCCGGCCCGCTCCCGCCAGGCGGCGAGCACGTCCGCGGTCGCGCCGGGCGCGGTGTGCAGGTAGCGCACGCGCGGCTCGCCGGTCACCACCCGCAGGCCGGCCGACAGCGCCGGATCGGCGTGCACGTCGACGCGACGGTCCGCGGGCACGTCGAGTTGGCCGTGGTCGGCGGTGACCAGCAGTGCGGCGTCCTCGGGCAGGCCGTCGACCAGCCGCGCCAGCAGGGCGTCCACCTCGGCGGCCGCCGCGGCCCACTCGGGCGAGGTGAGGCCGTGCTCGTGGCCCGCCTTGTCCAGGCGCGGGTGGTAGCCGTACACCAGGGCGCGCGCCGGGGCCTCCTTGAGCGCCGTGAGCATGCCGGTGGCGAGTTCGTCTATGTCGACCGCGGGCACGTAACGCGCGCCCGCGCTGGTGGCCGCGGTCAGGCCGCTGGCCGCGAACTCCGGTCGGTTCACCACCGTGGTGTCGATCCCGGCGGCGGCCGCGGCGGCGTACAGCGGCGGCACCGGCACCCACTGCCGCGGCGGCGGATCGTCGGACCAGACGGTGTGGTTGAGCACCCGATCGGTGCCCGGCACGATGGTGTTGAACGCCAGCACGCCGTGCGCGCCGGGCAGCGCCCCGGTGGCGAGGCCGACCAGGCTGGTCGGGGTCGTCGACGGGAAGCCGCAGGTGGTCGACAGCGCGAGGCCGAGTTCGCCGCGCAGGGTCGCGGCGATGACCGGGGCGACCGGAGCCATCGCGGGCAGCTGGTGCTGACCCATGCCGTCGACGAGCAGCACCGCGATGCGGCGTACGCCGTCGAGCCGGTCGGCCAGGCCCAGCCGGTCGGCGACGCCGGGCGCCCCCAGCGCGGCCAGTGCCCCGGGCAGCACGTCGGCGAGCGTGCCCTCGTCGTATCTCGGCGCCACGAACACGGAAGCCTCCCGGCAGGTCAGTCGTCGGACGAGCCGCGGCGGCGGGCCAGCAGGTGCAGCTGGGTGGCCACGTCCCGGTACGGCGGCACGGCGGACGCGGCCAGCTCGAACGCCAGCAGCGACTCCGGGTCGGCGTCGGCGACGACGCCCGGCACCAGGTCGGCGACCACGCGCACCCCGTGCGCCTGCTCGACGTGCAGTCCCGCCTCGGCCAGCAGCGCCTCCGCGCCGAGCAGGTCGAAGCGCCGCCGCACCGTGTCCCGCGCGGCGGCCCGAGCCTGCGTGTCTCCGCTAGTGGCTCGTCCCGAAGGCCCGCCTGGACGGCCGGCCTCCGAGGACTCCCCACCAGCGGTCAGCAGCGCGGTCGCGGCCTGCCACTGCCCGGCAATCGCGCGGGACAACACGGCGGCGGCCCGGTTGGCGACCAGGACGCTGGCCGCGCCGCCGGGCCGCAGGGCGTCGTGCAGCGCCCGCGCGACCGCGTCGGGGTCGTCGACGTACTCGAACACGGCGTGGCACAGCACCAGGTCGGCGGCGGCGGGCGGGACGAGGTCGCCGAGCGAGTCGGCGTCGCCCTGCAGCGCGCGTACCCGATCGGCGACGCCCGCGTCGGTGGCGCGGCGCAGCAGCGACGCGAGCGCGTCGGGGCTGGGGTCGACGACGGTCACGGTGTGCCCGGCCTCGGCCAGCGGCACGGCGAAGCTGCCGTTGCCGCCGCCGACGTCGACGACGCCGAGCGGGCGGCCGTCGTGTCCGGCCAGCTCATCGCGCAGCACCGACCAGATCACGGCGGTACGGGGTCCGGCAATGCGGGCTGTCGTCACAGTTCGCTCCACGTCGCGAGCCTAGCGGCCGCCGGTGGGCGGCCGTCGGGGCACGCCGCCCCGGCGGGCGTCAGCCGTCTCCCCGCAAGCCGCCGCCGAGCGGGCCCCGTTCGATCACGAGTTTCGCGCCGAAGCGCTCCATGAGCTGGGCGGTCTCTTCATCGTCGAGGTCGGCGCGCAACTGCACCGCGCACGCTCCCCCGTCGATGCTCAGCGAGAACTTCAGCGTGGCCGCGCTGGGCAGGAACCTGCGCTCGCCCAGCTCGACGACCACCTGCTCCAGCTCGACCCGCGAGTGCGGGCAGGTCACCAGCCGGTATGGCTTGCCCTTCAGGTACTTCTCCACGCCTTGGACGACCTCGGGCAGCTTGTTGCCCTCGTGCACCCCGAGCACGACGGTGCCCTTCGGATCGGCTCCGGCCCCGACGAACGTCTCCCAGTGCCCGCGGATGTACTCGTCGAGGGTCGCCGGCGCCCCGGCCACCACCACCCGGACCACGCTGCCGCGGGGCACGGTGCTGCCGCCGGGCGGATCGGTGACCGCGACGACGCCCCGCTCCAGCAGCAGCCCGGGCTCGTAGGTGACCAGCGGCACCAGCCCCGCCTTGCCGAACTCCTTGTCGAGCCGCCCGATGGCGCTGTCGATCACCTGCGGCACCCGGGTCGTGACGACGACCGCGTCGGCCGAGGGCTCCGGCACGTCCGCGGGCGGCAGGTTGCGCGCGGCGCACCCGCCGGCCGCGGCGGCGGCCGCGCCGGCGAGCAGGAGCGCGGCGATCCGCGCCGGCAGGCTGCGCTGTCCGCTCATGTTGAGCCTTTCATCGGTGGCCGACCTCAGGAGATGAGGATGGTGGCGTTGAGGTGGGACTCGATGTTGGTGAGCTGCTCCGCGACGACCCCCCGGCACTGGCTGGTGCAGCCGATGATCATTCCGAGGGCGACGGCGTTGCTGGTGCCGGATCTGATGTAGACCGGGCCGCCGGAGTCGCCGGTGCGCACGATGACGTCGCCGCCGCGGCCGCCCTCCATCAGGCCGTAGGTGCAGCCCTCGGCGTCGCAGATGGAGGTGGTCAGGCTGAACACGGTGATACCGCAGGTGGCCCTGGTGGCCATGCCGCTGAGGCAGACCACGTCGCCGATCACCGGATCGCGCTTGGCGGTGATGTTGCGCTGGGTCGGGCAGCACGGGTCGGTGTGGATGACGTTGTCGTAGGTCTCGGCGGACGATCCCACGAAGATCATGTCGTACGTGGGGTAGTCGCTCTCCCGCGAGGCGGTGCCCCAGTACTGGGTCGACGAGTAGATCTTGTTGCCGTTGGCGAAGCAGTGCCCGGCGCTGATGCCTCCGGTGTACACCGCGGTGTCCCCGGTGACCGACCTGCGCCTGGCGACGAACGCGGTGGTGCAGGTGTTCGTCGGGCCGGAGTTGACCCGCACGCCCGCGCCGCCGAAGTGCGCCTCGCCGTCGTTGAGCCGGCCGGTGCGGGTCGCGGATTCGAGGGTGACCTCGGCGACCTCGCCCAGCGCGTCCCGCAGCGCCTGCGCGGCGGCGGGGAAGCGCGGGTCGAAGCTGACCTGGTAGCGGGAGTCCTCGGCGCGCAGCCGGTAGCTGAACGTCGCCTGGGCCGCGTCGGGGTGCCAGGCGCGGGCGGCGAGCAGTTCGTCGGCGGCGGCCAGGCGCTCGGCCGGGAAGCAGCCGACCTTGACGGCCGACTTGACCTCGGGCGCGCCGTCCGCGGCCAGGGACGCCGCGGCGAGGCCGCTGCCGAGCGCGTCGGCCCGAGTGCGCTGCTCCGGGGTCACCACGACGGTCACCGTCCGCGTGTTGTGGTCGATCGCGGTGCCGATGTAGCCGCGCCGCACCTGGTCGGCGATGCGTTCCTTGCCGTCGCCGAGGCCGAGGGCGGCCCGCGCGGCCTGCTGGACGGCCTGGTTGGCCCGGCGGCCCGATTCGCTGTCGAGCCACTGCCCATAGGCTGGCGCCCGGTCCGCGGTCAGCCCCGCGCCGAGCCCGGCGGCGGGGGCGGCCACCCGGCAGTCCAGGGTGAGCACCGGAGCCGCCTGAGCGGGCAGGGAGGCGACCACTGTGGCCAGCAAAAGGCCGCAACTCGCCACGATCGACGACGATTTCCGCATCTGCTGTCCGTTCGTCCCAGGGGTGATGGGTCGTGCGAACGGTATCGACAGATTCCTGTCCACACAAGACGTACGGTCGTCCTTTATGGACCCGTAGTAGTCAGCACACTACTAACGGAAGTCCCGAGAGGCGGCCGGGGTCGCCACGGTCAGCTCCGCGAGCTGGTCCGCGACCAGGTTGCGCACCCCCGACGCGGACTCCAGCCGGCCCCGGACCAGCAGCGCGGTGCTGCCCCGAGCCACCTTGCGGTAGCGCAGCCACAGGCCGGGCGAGCAGACCACGTTGAGCATCCCGGTCTCGTCCTCCAGGTTGAGGAAGGTCACCCCGCCCGCGGTCGCCGGCCGCTGCCGGTGCGTGACCAGGCCGCCGACCAGCACCCGGGACCCGTGCTCGACCCCGGTGAGCCGGGCGATCGGCAGCGCCCCCCGCGCGGCCAGCCGCTCGCGCACCAGCCGGATCGGGTGGTCGTCCGGGGACAGCCCGGTCGCCCACACGTCCGCCACCAGCTTGTCCACCGCGTCCATGCCGGGCAGGGTCGGCGCGTGCACGCCGACGACCGTGCCGGGCAGCCGGTCGGGGGTGTCGGTGGCGGCCGCGCCCGCCGCCCACAGCGCCGCCCGCCGGTCCAGGCCGAAACAGGCGAAGGCGTCCGCGGTGGCCAGCGCCTCCAGCTGGGCCGCGGGCAGGCCGGCCCGCCGGGCCAGATCGGTCATGTCGGCGTACGCCCCGCGGCTCACACGCTCCTCGACGATCCGTTTCGCCACGTCCTCCCCGAGCGTGCGCACGCTGTCCAGGCCCAGCCGGACGGCCGGGCCGCCCAGTCCCCACTGTGACGGCTGCTCCCCCGGCACGCTGCCCGACCGGTCCCCCGGCGCCCACTCCAGGTTGGCCTTGACCAGGCTCGCGTTGACGTCCGGCCGGCGCACCTGCACGCCGTGCCGCCGGGCGTCGTCGACCAGCGACTGCGGCGAGTAGAAGCCCATCGGCTGCGCCCCGAGCAGGGCCGCGCAGAACGCCGCCGGGTGGTAACGCTTCAGCCAGGCGCTGGCGTACACCAGGTAGGCGAAGCTGATCGCGTGGCTCTCCGGGAAGCCGTAGTTGGCGAACGCGGCGAGCTTGGCGAAGATGTCGTCGGACAGCGCCGGGCCGATGCCGTTGCGGGCCATGCCCTCGTACAGCCGCTCGCGCAGCCGCTCCATCTTCTCCATGGACCGCTTGGAGCCCATCGCCCGGCGCAGCTGGTCGGCCTCCACCGGGGTGAAGTCGGCGACGTCGATGGCCAGCTGCATCATCTGCTCCTGGAACAGCGGCACGCCCAGGGTCCGGGCCAGCGAGTTGTGCATGCGCGGGTGCGGGATGTCCACCGGCTCCAGCCCGTTCTTGCGCCGGATGAACGGGTGCACCGAACCGCCCTGGATCGGGCCGGGCCGGATCAGTGCCACCTCCACCACCAGGTCGTAGAAGCGCTCCGGGCGCAGCCGGGGCAGCGTCGACATCTGCGCCCGGCTCTCCACCTGGAACACCCCGACGGTGTCGGCACGGCAGAGCATCTCGTACACCTCGGGGTCGTCCGGTTTCAGGTCGCCGAGGTCCAGCTCCTGGCCCAGGAAGTCGAACGCGTAGTGCAGCGCCGACAGCATGCCCAGCCCGAGCAGGTCGAACTTGACCAGGTCCACCGCCGCGCAGTCGTCCTTGTCCCACTGCAGCACGGTGCGGCCCGGCATACGCGCCCACTCGACCGGGCACACCTCGATCACCGGGCGGTCGCAGATCACCATGCCGCCGGAGTGGATGCCCAGGTGGCGCGGGGCGTGCAGCAGCTCGTTGGCGTACTCCAGCACGTGCTCCGGGATGCCGTCGACGTCCTTGGCCGACACCCCGTGCCAGCGGTCGATCTGCTTGCTCCAGGCGTCCTGCTGCCCCGCCGAGAAGCCGAACGCGCGGGCCACGTCCCGCACCGCCGAGCGCGGCCGGTACGAGATCACGTTGGCCACCTGCGCGGTGTGCTCCCGGTCGTAGCGCCGGTAGACGTACTGGATGACCTCCTCGCGCCGGTCGGACTCGATGTCGACGTCGATGTCGGGCGGCCCGTCGCGCTCCGGGGCCAGGAAACGCTCGAACAGCAGCCCGCCCTCCCCGCCGACCGGGTCCACGTTGGTGATCCGCAGCGCGTAGCAGACCGCCGAGTTCGCCGCCGACCCCCGCCCCTGGCAGTAGATCTTGTTTTTGCGGCAGAACTCCACGATGTCCCACACCACCAGGAAGTAGCCCGGGAACTCCAGTTGCTCGATCATCTTCAGCTCGTGCTCGATGCGCTCGTACGCCTCCGGGTACGCCTGCGGCGGCCCATATCGCTGCGCCGCTCCCTCGTAGGTGCGCGCCCGCAGGAACGCCACCTCGTCCACGCGCGTGCCGTCCGGCTCGGTGAACGGCGGCAGCTTCGGCGCGACCAGGCGCAGGTCGAACGCCAGCTCCCGGCCCAGCTCCGCGGCGTACGCCACCGCGCGGTCCGCGCCCGGGTACGGCATCGCCGCGAACCGGGCCACCATCTCCGCGCCCGAGCGCAGGTGCGCGGTCGCCGCCGCGGGCAGGTAGCCGTCGAGGGAGTCCAGGCTGGTGCGGGCGCGCACCGCCGCGGTCACCGTGGCCAGCCGCCGCCGCGCCGGGGCGTGGTAGTGCACGTTGTTCGTGGCGAGCACCGGCAGCCCCGCCCGCTGCGCCAGGTACGCCAGCACCTCGTTGCGGTCGGCGTCCGACGGGTCCGCGTGGTCGGTCAGCTCCACCACCACGTTCTCCGCCCCGAACAGGGCGGTCAGCCGGTCCAGCTCCCGCGTGGCCGCGTCGACCCCGTCGGTGAGCAGCGCGTGCGGCACCGCGCCCTTGCGGCACCCGGTCAGGATCACCGCCTGCCCCGCCAGGGTCTCGGCGATCTTCTCCAGGTCGTAGGCCGGGCGGCCCTTCTCGCCGCCTTTCAGGTGCGCCTCGGACAGGGTGCGGGCCAGGTTCGCGTACCCCTGCGGCCCCCGGGCCAGCGCCAGCAGATGCGTGCCCGCCGGGTCAGGCGCTCCCCCGCCGCGCGGCAACCCGGCCAGGCTCAGCTCCGCCCCGAACACGGTCGGCAGCCCGTGCTCCCGCGCCGCCTCCGCGAACCGCACCACCCCGTAGAACCCGTCGTGATCGGTGATCGCCAGCGCCTCCAGCCCCAGCCGCACCGCCTCGGCGACCAGCTCCTCCGGATCACTGGCCCCGTCCAGAAAACTGAAGTTCGTATGACAGTGCAGCTCCGCGTACGGCACCGCGGTCCGCGGCCGCTCGACCGGCTCGGCCCGATACGGCTCCCTCTTCCGCGAGAACCCCGGCCCGTCCCCCCCATCGGCGACCAGCGGATCGACCACCCGGCCGCCCCGCATCCGCCGCTCCAGCTCCCCCCACGGCAACTGGTTCTGACTATCGAACCCCACTCGAACAACTGTACTAACCCCCAGCTCACCCCCACCCCGGGGGCCGCCCTCCCGGGTTGATCATGAACTTATGGGCAGGTTCGTCGGCGTGTCGTTGACACAACCTCATGATCGATCGAGACGAGCGCCCGCCACCCGAAGGTGATCATGAACTTGTGGCCGCGAAACGCCGTCGAGCCGTGCCATAAGTTCATGATCAACCCGGGAGGGCGGTGGGTGGGCAGGGTCAGTCGAAGTGGAGGGTTATGGACCATTGGCCGGCGTTGAGGGTGAGCAGGAGGGCTCGGCCGGTGGCGAGGAGGATCTGGAGGCGGGCGGAGCGGTGGGTGCGGCGGCCGTCCCACCACTGCTCCTCGACCGGCCACGGACCCGCCCAGCCGGTGACCTCGATCTTCCGGCCGTCCCAGATCAGGCGGGCGGGCGGGGCGCTGAGTTCGAGCCGGGCGCTGACCCGCAGCACCTCGCCGGCGGCGTCGAGCAGCTGCACCGGCAGCGGTTCGGGCAGCACCACGGCCGGCGACGGCGGGGGCAGGCGGCCGGGCCAGGGACCCGCCGGGCGGGCAGGCGTCCGCTCGTCGCCCCAGGGCACCAGGGTCGCCTGCGCGCCGGGGTCGCGCCCGCCGCCGAGCACCGCGGTCACCACCGCCTCCGGGCCGAGGATGCCCTGCACCCGGTGCATCGCCCGGTGGGCGCGGTCGCGTTCCTGGCCGACGTCGCCCCACAGCCCGGCCTGCAGTCCGGCCTGCTGGACGAGGCCGTCGGGAATGAGCCGCAGCGCGATGACCCCCGCGGTCATCCGGCGCTGGGTGATCCACCCCTCCAGCTGCCAGCGGGTGCGGTCGGCGATGGCCTGTGCGGTGAGCACGCCGTCGTGGCGCCATACCCGGTGCAGTTCGCGGCCGTCGGCGGTGACCGCGCTGATGGCCAGCCGGGTGGCGGCCATGCCGTACCCGGCGAGCCGCTCGTGCAGGCGCTCGGCCAGCGCCCGTGCGGCGAAGGCGGCGCTGTCGACGCGGTCCACCGGCTCGTCGTAGCGCTCCTCGACCTCCAGCTCGGGCGGGGCCTGGCGGACCGCGAGCGGCCGGTCGTCGCGGCCCGCGGCCAGGCGCTGCGCGAGCGCGGCGTCGAGCCCGAACCGGGCCAGCACGTCACTGGGCGGCAGGTCGGCGAAGGCCCCGAGGGTATGCACCCCGAGTCGCCGCAGCAGGCTGGTCAGCGCGGGTCGGTCCAGGGTGGTGACCGGCATCGCGGCCAGGAAGGCGGCGGTCTGCCCGGGGTCGATGATCCGCCCGGCCCGGGCCGCCAGCAGCGCGGCGAACGTGCCGTCGGCGACGCCGATCTGCGCCTCCACCCCGCACTGCTGGGCGACCTGCTCGACGATGCGCTCGGCGGCGGCCTCCTCGCCGCCGAAGTAGCGGGCCGGGCCGCGGGCCGCGAACGCGCACACGCCCGCACGCAGCACCGCCACCGAGGCGGCGATCTCCTCGACGGCCGCGACCACGGGTTCGAAGGCCCGCACGTCGCGGACCGGGTCGTAATCGATCACGATCACCTGCGGGCACCGGCTCTGCGCCTCACGTTTGCGCAGGCCGCGACGCACCCCCTCGGCGCGGGCGGCGGCCGAGGAGGCGACGACGCGGTTGGCGTGCAGCACCGCGACCGGCTGGTGCGCGGGCACGCCGTCGAGCAGGTCGGCGGCGATGACCGGCCAGTCCGGACACCAGACGAGCATCGTGCGCTGGGCGGCGTCGCCCATCAGCGCACCGCCGGCGGTCGTGCCCGACCGCTGCCCACCGGCTGCGACGTCGCCTCACCCGCGGCACCGGCCGGCACCGCCCCAGGAGGTCGCGGCGCCGCGGTCATCCCTGCACCACGCGCAGGTGGCCCCGGCTCTGCCCCGCGGCCTGGGGCTGCGGACGCGGCGGCGACACGATCACGGGCTCGGGAACCGCCGGGCCGGACGGGGCGGGCAGCCACATGGTGACCTGGCGCGGGCGGCCCGCGGCACCCCGGCCACGGGCGGAGACGGTCAGCTCGCGGGCACGCAGCCGGCCGTGTCCCCGGCCCAACCCGAGCCACATGCCCTGGACCGGGGAGAGCACCACGTCGGCGCCTTCCCAGCCGCCGCCGAACGGCACCAGCACGCTGCCGCGCTGGCGGGCGCGGGCGGCGAGCTGCTGGCGTACGGACGCGGCGACCGGCCCGTTCGGGGCGGCCACCACCACGTCGAACCCGTCGAGCAGCGCGCCGACGACGGTGGTCCACTGCGGGCCGGGGTGTGGCACGAGGGCGAGCCGGTCCAGGGCGATGCCCAGCTCCGCGGCGGCGGCCATGCCCAGGGTCGGCAGCCCGACCACGGCGCACCAGGAACCGGCGGACGACGCGGCGGACAGCAGCGCCAGCAGCAGCGAGGTGGTGCCGCCGCAGCCGGGCGCGTCGGTCGAGGCGACCGCGATCGTGCTCCCCCGGCGCAGCCCCCGGCCGGGCAGCAGCTCGCGCAGCTCGGGCAGCACCGGCAGCAGACGGTCCGTGCCCAGGCCGGCCTGCTCGTCGGTGAGGTCGCTGGCGCGCCGCACCGAAGCGTGCTGCAACTCCATTGACCGGGCCATGCTCAGCCCCGTCATGGCGGTCATCCCCCCGTCGTACGTGGTCATCCGTCGTCGTGATCCCCGGTGGCCCGTCCCCGGCGGCCGCGGGCGGGCGGCGTCGGGAACGGGCTGTCCGGGTGCGCCCGGCGGGCGCGGTGGGCCCCCGCGAGCCCGGAAACTCAGGGCCCGCCCCCGCGAGCCCCGGAACTCACCGTGCGAGGGCGGGCTGGATCGCGAGATCCAGCGCTTCCTGCACCTCGTCGGTGAAATGAACGGCCTGCAGCAGCAGGGTGTCCGCCTCCTCGGCGGTGACCCGGGCTATGCCGGCTTCGGCGGCGGACCGCTTGGCCGCGCCGGACGAGAACAGGGACGACCAGGCGCTCATCTCGGGGGCGACCATGGCCAGCAGCACCCACACGCTGGTGATCTGGCGACGGCGGGCGGGCGCGGGCAGCGCGCGGGCAGCGATCACGGCGGCCGCGGCGCGCAGGGCGGCCAGGTGCGCGATGGCGTAGCGCTGTGCGTGGCTCTCGGTCTCCCGGGCCTCGGCGAGCCCGCAGCGGGCGAGGACGATCAGCTCGATCGGAGTGCGGTGCGGCAGCAGATGGGCCGGCACCTTCGTGGCGTTCATGTCGGCGGCTCCCTCCATCGTCGGCCTATACCCGGCCGAGCCCCAGGGCTGTCATTCGGACCCGGGTCGTTCCGGGCCGGGCGACTGCCCGCTTTCCGAGCCACGGAGGAAGAACGTGGTGTAGCGCTTGCCGGCCGGGCGTGGAGCTTCCCCACGCCACGCCCGGACCGGCTCGCCGGTCGGGCGGCCACCCGCTGCCCGGGGGTCGTTGGGCAGCGAGTGGCACCCGCCTGGTCGGCCGCCGGAGCCGCGAATCTCCGGTGACCTGGGTCGGTGCCGCGAACACCGGCCCGGAGTTCGCGGTAGCGAACCGCTCCCCCCGAGACATGATCGAACACTTGTCCGAACAACGAGTAGAACGTTAGTTCGAAAAAATCGTGTTGTAAACCCTGGCCCGCGCCGTGTCGCCACCCGGACCGTTTACGTAAGGACCAGATGCGGCTACGCACATGACAACAGGTAGCCTCGTACGGTGCCGTTCCGTCCTCGCCCCGCCCTGGGCATCACCATGGTCACGCTGGCCAGCCTGCTGTTCGCCGTCAACGGCACGGTCTCCAAGCTGATCCTGCGCGCCGGGGTAAGCGCACCCGACCTCACCACATTGCGGGCGCTGGGCGCGTGCGCCGGGCTGATCGCGCTGGGCGCGGTCCTGCGCCCCGGACTGCGCCGGTTCGCCGTCACCGCCCGGCAGCTGCCGCTGCTCATCGCGTACGGCATCACCGGTTTCCTCGCCGTGCCGATGCTCTACTTCGTGGCGATCTCCCGCATGCCGGTCGGCGTCGCGCTGCTGTTCGAATACACCGCTCCGCTGTTCGTCGCGCTGTGGGCCCGCTTCGGCCAGCGCCGCCCGGTGCGCCCCCGGCTGTGGGCCGGCCTGGCCCTGTGCCTGCTCGGCCTGGCCTGCGTCGCCGAGATCTGGGGCGACCTGAGCCTCGACGGCGTCGGCGTGCTCGCCGGACTCGGCGCGGCGGTGCTGCTCGCCGCGTACTTCGTCCTCGGCGCGAAGGGCGTGGCCAGCCGCGACACCGTCTCGCTGACCGGCTGGGCGTTCGGCGTGTCGGCCGTGGCGGGCCTGCTCTTGCGGGCGCTGTCCGGCGCCGCCCCCGACTGGAGCGCGCTGGGCGGGCACACCGCCGGCGGCACACCGCTCTGGCTGCTCTGCGCCTACCTGCTGATCCTCGGCACCATCGTGCCGTACCTGCTGATCGCCGGCTCGCTGCGGCACCTGCCCGCGACCAGCGTCGGCATCCTCGGCATGATCGAGCCGGTGCTCGCCGCCGCGGTGGCCTGGATCACGCTGGGCGAGCGGCTCAACCCGGCACAGCTCGCCGGCGGCACGCTGCTGCTGATCGGCGTGGCGCTGGCCGAGACCGCCCGGGTGCCCGTGGCGGCGCTCATCGAGCCGGTGCCGCTGGGGCAGAATGAGGCGGGCACACCCGCCCGTGTGCCCGCCGTCAGCTGACGTGCCCCACGCCGAGACTTGGATCGAGTGATGTCGTCGCACCCGAACGTGATCGCAGTCCAGCACGCGCTCGACGCCGCCGACGCCCGTGACCACACCGGCGCCGGCTGCCGGGTGGTCATCCTGGACGACGGCGTGCACACCGCCGCAGCGGCCGCCGCCGCCCTGGGCGTCGAGGCCGCGCAGATCGCCAACTCGCTGATCTTCGAGGTCGACGGCGAGCCGCTGCTGGTGCTGACCTCGGGCGGGCACCGGGTGGACACCGCGAAGGTCGCCGCCGACCTCGGCGTCGCCAAGCTGCGCCGGGCCACGCCGGAGTTCGTCCGCGAGCACACCGGCCAGGCCATCGGCGGCGTCGCCCCGCTCGGCCACCCCAAGCCGGTGCGCACCCTCATCGACACCGCGCTCGCCGCGTACGGCGAGATCTGGGCGGCGGGCGGGGTGCCCCGGGCCGTCTTCCCGATCACCTACCCGGAGCTGCTGAGGGTCACCTCGGCGACACCGGCGGAGGTCGCATGAGGCTGGTCCCCTGGACCTCCGACGACCTCGGCCGGCGCATGAACGACGTGCTGGCCGTGTTCGGCGAGGCCATGTCGTACCACCCGCAGGCGCTGGCCGTACGGCGCGGCTACATCACCACGCACCTGCAGCGCCCGCACTTCCGGGCGATCGCGAGCCTGAGCGACCAGGGCCAGCTGCTCGGCTTCGCCTACGGCTACCACTCCGAACCCGGCCAGTGGTGGCACGACCAGGTCAGCTCCGTGCTCGACCCCGACGCGCGGCAGCGCTGGCTGACCGACTGCTTCGAGGTCGTCGAACTGCACGTGCGCCCCGCGGCGCAGGGCCACGGCCTGGGCGAAGCGCAGCTGCGGGCGCTGCTGGCGATGACCGGCGCGGCGACCACACTGCTGTCCACCCCCGAGGCCGACGAGCAGGCGTCGCGCGCCTGGCGGCTGTACCGCCGCACCGGCTTCCTCGACGTCTCCCGCCACCTGCTCTTCCCCGGCGACCCCCGCCCCTTCGCCGTCCTCGGCCGCCCCCTGCCCATGACCCACTGACCTCAGGTCAGGACCTTGCGGACGACGGTGAGGAGCTGACCGAGGCCGAGCACGGCCAGGGAGAACCACAGGACCAGGACCATCGTCACCACGCCCGCGGCCAGATCGGGCCCGACCTGCGCCGTCGACGCGGCCGCGAGCAGCAGCGACAGCAGGGTCAGCCAGGCCCGGGTGGGCCGGTCGCCGATGGTCGCCGAACCCGCCGCACGCAGCCCGACCGCCCCGGCACGGGCCCGGATGTACTCGTGCAGCCACACCATCGCCGCGCAGGCCAGCAGCAGCGTGCGCTGCGCGCCGAGTGACGCCAGCGCGACCAGCCAGCACACCTCGCTCAGCCGATCGATCATGGTGCGGTAGAACGAGGCCAGCCGGGAGGTCCGGCCCAGCAGCACCGCCAGCGTCTGCCCGACCGTGTCGGCGGCCAGCCCCAGCACCAGCACCACGGCCGCCAGCGCGGGCCACGAGCCGCCCCGGGCCGCGAGGACCGGCACCAGCACCGCGCAGGCCACGGCGACCGTCATCGCGTACGCGGGCCGCGCCCCGAACCGCGCCAGCATCCCGCCGACCGTGAAAGCGGCCCGCAACCACTTGCGCAGCAGCGGACCCGCGTGGCGGGGGTCGTATCCGTCGTGCGAGTTCGACCAGCCGGAGACGTACCCGTCCCAGCTCGTTTCCGTCGTCGGCGCTGCCATGCTCCACTCCCGGTCCGCCCGCTCGCACGGGCCACCCGGATGGGAGCTACACCGCGGCGCCCACCCGTAGCCGCTGCCACACCTCACGGGTGGCCGTCGACCGGTTCAACGTGATGAAGTGCAGGCCGGGTGCGCCCTCGGCCAGCAGCTTCGCGCTCAACTCGGTGGCCACCTCGACGCCGATCGCCCGCACCGCCCCGGGGTCGTCGGCGACGGCGCGCAGCCGCTCGGCCAGGTCCGGCGGGAACGCCGCGCCGGACAGCTGCGCCATGCGCTCGATCTGGCTGACGTTGGTCACCGGCATGATGCCCGGAATGATCGGCACGTCACAGCCGGCTGCGGCGGTGGCGTCGCGCAGCCGGGCCCAGTCCTGCCAGTCGAAGAAGAACTGCGTGATCGCGTAGTCGGCCCCGGCCCGGCACTTGCGGACGAAGTGGTGCACGTCCGAGGCGTAGTCGGCCGAGCGCGGATGCTTCTCCGGAAACGCGGCCACGCCGACGCAGTAGTCGCCGCTCTCCTTCAGCAGCCGCACCAGCTCCTCGGCGTAGTGCAGCCCGCGCGGGTGAGCCACCCACTCCGCCTGCGGGTCGCTGCCCGGCGGGTCGCCCCGCAGCGCCAGCATGTTGCGCACGCCCGCGTCCGAGTAGTGCCCGATGACGTTGCGCAGCTCGCCGACCGAGTGGTTGACCGCGGTCAGGTGCCCCAGCGGCAGCAGCGTCGTCTCGGTCGCGATGCGCTCGGTGAGCTGCACCGTCGTGTCCCGGGTGCTGCCGCCCGCGCCGTACGTGATGGAGACGAAGGACGGCTGCAGCGACTCCAGCTCCCGGATCGACTGCCACAGCAGCCGTTCGCCGTCGGCGGTCTTCGGCGGGAAGAACTCGAACGAGAACGTCGGCTCCCCCGACACCAGCAGCTCACGGACGGTCGGCCGGGGTCCCGGCATGGTGGAAGGAGCACGCAGCGTCACCCTGCCGACTCTATCGGCGCACCGGCCTGAAGAGCGGTTTCGTCCCAGTGCGTGGTGCGCCCGCCCCGCGTGACCGTGCTCACGGGTCCCTCCCGCCCCAGCCGCACCACCCTCGGCCGGCGCGCTCACGGCTGCTCACCGGTGAGGAACCAGTCCGCGAACGAGGCCGAGCCGCGCCCCACCGCCGGGTGACGGCACGCGGCGAGCAGCCCACGCTCGGCATACCGCCGCGGCGGGCAGGGCCACGGCAGCTCGCACACCCGGCACCGGTGCACCGGCGGCCGGAAGCCCGCACCCGGCACGTGATCGTGCAGCAACCGCGCTGCCAGCCGCCACATCAGCGGCTGCACCACCTGCTCCGGCGGCTCCAGCGGCGGGTTCTCCCAGTCGATCGGGGGCAGTTCCATCAGACCCTCCAGGGTGTACGGGCGAACGAGGGCACCGGGGCGGCGCAGGCCATGGGAGATGACGCGCCGCCCCGGCGGCTCACACCGGACTGGGAGTGCCGTCGACCAGCGCGAGCCCGTTCATCACAGCGAAGATTCCGCCCCGTGGGAGGGGCCAGCAGAAGAATGCGCAGGGGCCAGGAGGCGTTAAGTCCTTACATGCCCGCCACCAGGTCGGACGTCGGTTCTTCAAGCCGGATGCGTGTTGTTGCCGCAGCTCATTGGCCGTCAATCGGCCAGTCCGCGAAATGAGCGATCAGTCGCGCAGCGTGTAGGCGCTCAGCGCATGGGTGAGTCCGGCCGCAGCACCGGCAACAGCCGGTGCCGTCACGTAGATGCTGCTTCAACAGGTGGCGGGCATACGCCGCCTGCGCATCGGCGTATATGCCAAATGTTCGAGCATCGAGGGGAGTTCTCATGCCTCATGCCCTCCTTTGTGGACGGTGGCATGAGTCAATCACAACTGTTCCGAACAATCAACGATCGTTCGGAACAGTTGTCAGGCGGAAAACGAGTAGGTCAGTTCGTAGGCGTCAGAGTCGAGGACCATGCGGTTCACCTCGACACAGCGGTCTTCCGCATACGCCAGGCGCGTGATCTCCAGGATTCGCGCCCCGTCGGCGAGCAGACCGAGGGCAGCAGCCTCCTCCGGCAGCGGGCTACGCCCCACGATCCGTTCGGTGAAGTGGGTGGGGGCCAATCCCTGCTCGGCCAGCCGTGCATAAGTGCCGCCCGCACCCGCATCGGTGTGCTCGATACGCGTCCCGCGGGTCAGTTCCGTCGGCAGGTAGGAGGTGGACAGTTGCACCGCCCTACCCTCCACCACGAACCGCCGGGACCTGGTGAGCACGAGCGCTCCTGGCTCTACGCCCAGCGCCTTCGCCACGAAATCGGAAGCCGGCGCATCACCGACGACGATGTCGACTTCCCGCGCCCGCGGGCCTGTGTCATGGTCCTGAATCGCCGAACCCCTGCCCCAGTGGTCCCGGGCCAGCCGTCCCGGCGAGCTACGCACGATGCGCTCGAAACGGCGCACGAAGGTTCCCGCGCCCGGCCGCGCCATCACCAGACCGTCGGCCCGCAGCACATCAAGGGCACGCGTCGCGATGCTCACGGCGACGCCGTACTGCGAGGCGATCTCGCGCAGGGAGGGTAGGCGCGTGCCCTCCGCCAGCTCACCGCTGAGGATGAGTCGGCGCAGCTGATCCGCCACCCGCCGGTACGCCGGCTGCTCGCCCGCCATCGCAGACCACCCTCCGTCGTTCGGAACAGTCGCACTCTACGACACCACGATGGACCGCGATCTCCCTCCGCACGGCCGTTGCAACCGCGGATCGCGGCGGATGATCACTGCGGTATTCCAGTTGTCCGGTCGACCGCACGTGGCCATCCTGATCCGCGATGACCGAACCGGATGACGACGGACACCACTGGTACTACGACCATCCCCGAACCCTGCTGGGAAGCCTGCAACGCGGGCACGGGCGCGGCGTGCTGGTGGCACGCCGCGATCGGCGCGACGCGGGCGTGACCGACGCCGTGTACGCCTGCATCGCGCGCGACCACCGCTGGGACCGCCTGGTCGACGACTGCGGCGACTATCTCGCCCGCCTGGTCCGTGACCTGGACATGGATCTCACGCCGATCACCGATCTCTTCTGGACGGCCGACCGGGACCCCGACCTCGACGACGAGACCTCCTACGACGAAGGCTCCTTCTACGTCACCCTCAAGGTGCTGGAGACGCTCGGCCACGCGGGCGACCTCCGGGCGGTGGCCGAGCTGCGGCGAGCCGTCGCCGAGGCCGGGCACTGGATGGCGGTGCTCGAAGAGATCACCTACCGGTGGCCCCGGCAGACCTGGGACGACCTCGACACCGTGGTGCTCGCCCGGCTGACCCCGCAGGACGAGGAAGACGTGCTGGGGTTTCGGGACCCCTGGACCACCTGGGCACGCCGGCATCCCCGGATCGGGGACCTGACACGGCGCACTGCCGAACGAGCGATCCGCCCGCCGACGCCCGCTCCGCGACCCAACGATGTGCTGGTCGCGGTGCTGACCGACCCGCTGGCGTCGCGCGGCCAGCGATCGGCCGCGGTGCGGGAGCTGGCCCGGTCCGCGCCGGAGCCGCGGCTGCTGGCGCTGGCCGAGGACCTTTTCGGGACGCCGCTGCTGCATCGCGCGGTGTCCCGGCTGGGCCCGGCCGTCGTCGACCACGCCAGGGTATGGGCGCAGGACGGGCGGATGCACCGGTTCGGCGCGGCCCTGCTCGCCGAGCACGGAACCGAGCAGGACATCCCGCGGCTGATCGAGGCCTGGGACAGGTGGTGGGAGTCCGAGGAATGGTGCGGGTTCGACGACCTGGCAAACGGTTTCGCCCGCTTCGGCGCCGTGGCGGCCGATGCCGTGCCGCGGTTGCGGGCGATGTGGCGATGGACTCCGCACTCGTACGAGCGGACGGCCTGCCTGCGGGCGCTGCTGGCCGTCGACCCCCTGGCCGCCGAGGTGCCGCTGGTGCAGGGCCTGCTCGACAGCGAAGGCGAGGTGCGCGAGTTCGCCGTGGCCCACGTCCACCTCGACCATGTCACCAGGACGCTGCTGAACGGCCTCGCCCACGATCCGATCGAGTCACCGGAGGTCCGACAGCTCGCGGCGGCGCGGCTGGCCTCGCGGTGATCGCCGTCTCGGGTCGAAAAGTGGGGCCGGACCGCACTTTTCGACCCGAGACGGCGATCTTGGCCGGGCGGCGGAGCGTGGTGGCCGCAGTGTCGTACGCGGACGGTAGAAACGATCCGGCGCATGGGGGCCTGCGCCGGGGGTCGGCCGTTGTCCGGTAATGCCGTGGGACGAGCCTGGAGGCCGCCGTGTCCCGTCCACCGCTGGGCGGATTGATCGCCGAGACCCGACGACGACGCGGGTACAGCCAGACCAGACTCGCCGCGCTGCTCTGCGCGGCGGCCGGGGTCACCACGGTGACCAGGCACGAGGTGAGCCGCTGGGAGCGCGGCGACCGGCTGCCCGGCGCGCAGTGGCTGGCCTGGCTGGCGCTCGTGCTCGACCTGCCGCCCGCTCGGCTGGCCGCCGCCGCGCGGCCGGTGGGCAGGCCCGCTCCCGCCGACGGCGTCACCCGCCTGCACCAGCTCGCCGAGCATTGGCTGCGCCACACCGTGCACGGCGACACCGCGCCGGACCACACCGCCGACGGATCAGCGCGTATCGCGTCCGGTCGGTTTCTCATCCGGCCAGGCGGCGATGAGGTCGCCGGGTTCGACCGGCAGATCGCCGAGCTGCGGCGGATGGACGATCTCGTCGGCGGGGCCGATCTGGCCCCGATCGCGCACCGGCGCTGGCAGCAGGCCGCCGACCGGCTGCACCGTGCCCGCGGCGCGGACCGGCGACGCCTGCTGCGCCCGGTCACGGAGCTGGCACAGCTCGCCGGGTGGACGGCCGCCGACGCCGGGGACCGCGCGGCGGCGCTGCGGGCCTACCGGGCAGGACTGGTGCTGGCGACGGAGGCGGGCGAAACCGCGCTGGGCGGGCACGTGCTGGGCGCGGCCAGCCATCTGCTCTGCGACGCCGATCCCCGAGCGGCCTGGCGGCTGGCCCGGATCGCCGCGGCGGGCACCAGCCGGGCGGGCAGCCCCGGGCTGCGGGCGCTGCTCGCGCACCGGGCCGCGCTGGCCGCGGCGCGAGCCGGGGACGGGCGGGCCGCGGCCGACGGGCTGCTGGTGGCCCGGCGGCTCGGCGACC
>NZ_JBHTAC010000066.1:0-37013 GCF_042663325.1 Catellatospora aurea | reverse complement strand
GCGCCCTCAGACAGTGTCTGAGGGCGCGACCCTTTAAGAGTTGCGGCACGGGAGGGGCAGGCGGGCCGGGCCGGAGGCCGGTGGGGGACAGCACTTCAGGCCCGCTGTCCTGTGGGGACAGCGGGCCTGGAGGATGCTTGCTATGTCAGGCGGAGACGCCGGTGCGGGTACGCCGCATCGAGAGCACGTACTCCACCAGTGAGATCAGGACCTGCTTGGTCGACTCGCGATTGCGCGCGTCGCAGCTGACCACCGGCACGTCCGAGGAGATCGCGAGCGCGTCGCGAACGTCCTGGGCGTTGTGGTACTGCTGCCCGTCGAACTGGTTGATCGCGATCAGATAGGGCAGCTTGCGGTGTTCGAAGAAGTCGATCGCCGCGAAGCAGTCTGCCAACCTGCGCGTGTCCACCATGACCACCGCGCCGATCGCGCCCCGTACGAGTTCGTCCCACATGAACCAGAACCGGGTCTGGCCAGGCGTGCCGAACAGGTACAGGATCAGGTCGCGATCGATGGAGATACGGCCGAAGTCCATGGCCACCGTGGTGGTGGTCTTGTTGGGAACCGAGCGCGTGTCGTCCACGCCGACGCCGGCCGAAGTCATAATCGCTTCAGTGGTCAGCGGCGTGATCTCCGAAACGGACCCAACCAGCGTCGTCTTACCGACGCCGAAGCCGCCGGCGATGACAATCTTCGCCGATGTCACCCGACCGCCAGGCTGTTGCCCCGGGCGGTGTGACATGTCAGAGCCTCCGAAGTCCACTGAGTACCCTCTCCAGCAGTTCAGTGCCTACCGCGTCGTTACTCTCAAACGACGTCGGCTCGTATACCGCGACCAGGCCGTCTGCCGCCATGTCCGCGATGAGGACACGGGCGACACCGAGCGGCAGCCGCATCCGTGCCGCGATCTCCGCGAGCGACTGCACCTTGCCGTCGCAGAGGGACGCGATGTGTTGGTGTTCCCGCCCGTGGCCGCCGCGACCCGAGGTGCCGGCAGATCGACCGCGTACGGTCGTCTCCACCAGCGCCTCGATCGCGATCTCCAATCGCGGCCGGGTGCGGCCACGGGTCACGGCGTACGGCCGTACCAATGCGCCGGTCGGTTCTTCTCTGTCGGGCATCGTCGCCGTTCACCCCCTTCCCCAGTGCCGTCCCCGGACCCTCCGGGACGGTTGTGCCTCAGCCCAGCACGCCTGCGGCGCTGCGCGGGGCCGGCGTGAGCGCGTCGCCCACCCGGTCCACGAGAAGCGCCATCTCGTACCCGACCTGGCCGACGTCGCAGCTCCGCGAAGCGAGCACCGCGAACGACGAGCCATCCGAGATGGACATCAGGAAAAGGAACCCGTTGTCCATCTCCACGACAGTCTGCAACACCGCGCCACCTTCGAAACAGCGGGCTGCGCCTTGCGTGAGGCTCACCAGACCGGACGAGATGGCAGCCAGCTGGTCGGCGCGGTCCCGGGGAAGATCCCGGGAGGCGGCGAGCAGTAGGCCGTCCGCGGACACCGCGACCGCATGGGCGACGCCCGGCACCCGGTCCGCGAAGTTGGCCAACAGCCAACCAAGATCCTGCGTAGTGGTCATGCCTCCTGCTCCTTGCCAGACTGGCTTCCGGCCTCGGTGGAGCCCGGAATCACATCATCGTCCTTGTGCTGAGTGCGGCCTCGCTGCACCCCGCGGTGGTAGGCGGAGAGCAGTCCGCGGACGCCCTCCGGCGTACGGCGCTGCACGGTGGTAGCGCCCTTCTCCACACCGCCGGGGACCAGCTGTGCCATCGGGGTGCGCTTGGGCAGCCCAGCGGCCGTCGATTCCGAGGGTGGGGTGCTGTTGGCGATCGCGCTGGCAGCCGCCCAGCCGTCGTCCGCGGCCGTCTGCCAGCTCGGCCGGTAGGGCGCCGGCACCTCGTATCCGGCGGCCTCACGGCCAGACTGCGTACTCCCCATGCTCACGTCCCTGCTCGGCAGGTCGGAAGCTCCCGCCGCTGTGCTGCTGACCTTCGGTGCACCGTTGCTCCCGTGCCCGTTGCGGTCAACGGCAGGGAACTGTGCGGTGATCGTAGTGTCTTGGGGGACGTTCGCGGGAGGGGCAGTTTTCTCGTCCTGAGCTGGCGTATCGACTGCCGTACGCCGCGTGCTGAACCAGGCCGACTCCAGCTCCCGGAAGATCGGCAGCTCCATGGTCTCGTCCGCGAACGGGACCCGGGTGTCGACGACCGGGTACTCGGCCGGAACGCGCGGCATCTCAGCCGTCATGTCCGGCATGACCGGGCTCTCGTCACGGCTCACCGGCGGCCAGGCCGGCGGCGCGGCGGACGCGGGAACGTCCACCGGAGCCGCCGAGACGGGCGCTGCCGAGACCGGGACCGCGGAGACCGGGACGGCCGAGATCGGCATGCCAGGGCTCGCGTACGGGCTGCTCGGCGCCTGCGGGGTCGGCACCGCCGGCCCGGCCCAGCTCTGCTGGTTCCAGGACGGGTTGGCGCGCTCCTCCACGGGCGACGACGGCTGCCGCGGGATCTGCGGCTGGTGGAACGCCTCCGGGCGCTCGGCCTCGGCCGGCACCCGCCGCTGCGGCAGCGCCTCGCCGTTGCCGCGGCGGGACGCGTCGGAGCCGTTGACACCGGTCAGGTCCGACCACGCCGGCATACCGGCCCGCGAGGGCGGCGTGCTGGCGGGGAACTCCGGAGCCGGCGGCGCCGGCGGGGCGTCGAAGAGCCGCCCACCGTTGCCGCCGCCGTTGACCGGACGGCCGGCGCCCGCCGGGGCGCCCATGCCCGAGCCCGACTCCAGCGCCAGCGGCGCGAAGGAGGACGAGCGCTGCACGGGAGCCGCCGGAGCCTGCTGGCGCATGTTCGGAGCCGGGGCGAACCCGGGCAGCTCGCGGGGTGCCGCGGGGGCGGCACGTCCACCGGCCAGGGCACGCGGCACCAGGACCGCGGTCGGCAGGGTGACGTCGGCGATGATGCCCCGGTCGGCCGAGAGCCGCAGCTCCGTCTTGACCCCGTGGCGTGCGGCGAGCCGCGCGACCACGACCAGGCCCATCATCCGGGAGACCGCCACGTCCACCTGGGGCGGACTGGCCAGCTTCTCGTTGATCTCGTTGAGCATGTCCGGCGAGATGCCGATGCCGTGGTCCTCGACGTACAGCACGGCGCGGTCGCCGACCCGGCGCGCCTCGACCATGACGGTCGAGTCCGGCGGGGAGAACGCGGTCGCGTTGTCGAAGAGCTCGGCGATGAGGTGCACCAGGTCGTTGACCGCGTGCGCGGCGACCTCGATGTCACGGTCGATGACCCCGAACTCGATCCGGGTGTAGTGCTCGACCTCGGACTGGGCGGCACGGAGCACGTCCAGCAGAGCCGCGGGCTCGCGCTGCACACGGGTGGAGTCGGCGCCGGCGAGCACCAGGAGGTTCTCGTCGTTTCGCCGCATTCGGGTGGCCAGGTGGTCCAGCTGGAAGAGCTCGGCCAGCCGGTCCGGGTCCTCCTCACCGCGCTCCAGGCGGTCCAGGTGACCGATGAGCCGGTCGACCAGGATCTGCGAGCGGCGGGCGAGGTTGACGAACATCGTCGCGACGGACGACCGCAGCGCGGCCTGCTCGGCGGCGGTGCGGACCGCTTCCAGGTGGACCGCGTTGAACGCCTCGGTCACCTGCCCGAACTCGTCCTTGCTGCGCACCGGCAGCGGCTCGGCGATCTGGTTGGCCACCTGCACCGGCGACAGCTGTGAGGACAGCGCCGGGTCGCGCAGTCGGGCCACCGCCTGCGGCAGGCCGTACTGGGCGATGCTGAGCGCGCCGTGGCGCAGTTCACGCAGCGACCGCGCCATCGAGCGGGCCACGAGCCAGGCGAAGAGGATCGCCAGCAGCAGCATGCCCAGCAGCAGACCGGTCTGCACGAGCACCTGCTGCGTGACCTCGTCACGCAGGTCGCTCGCGGTGACCTCGACGTCGGAGTCCAGCTTCGCCTCGACCTTGCGGAGCACGCCGCCGTGGTCGCGCATGCTCTGGTCCCACTCGGCCGCGGAGAAGTTCAGCGAGCTGAGCGACTCGCCCAGCAGGGCCTCGATGTCGGCCTGGAACTTCGACGACTTGCGCAGTGTCGGGCCGGTCACCTGGCTGTTGAACAGGTCCATGTCCGCGTCGCTGGCGACCGACTCGAAGGCGTCGCGCGCCTGCTCCTGACCGGTCAGCGTGGCGATGAAGTCCTTGCGCAGACCGGTGTTCAGGCCGCCGAGCGCGTACGCCCGGTGCACGATCACGCGTTCCTGGGAGAGGAACTCCTTGTACGTGGCGATCGCGCTGGCCGCGCGCAGGCCGTCACCGAGCTCGCCACCACCGGCGATCTGGGCGGCCTTATCACGGATCTGCAGCAGGTAATCGACGATCACCTGGTAGCGCATCGCCGCGTCGGACTGCTTGATCTTGCGATCCTTCACCTGTTCGCGCACCGAGGGCAGGCTCGAAAGGCCCGCGTCGATCTGCACGAGCAGGTCCCGGAGGCTGTCGTCGACGTCGACCAGCGCGCCGCGCTGCTGCGAGTACGGCTTCTTGGCCTCGTCGACCAGCTTGCCGGCGTTCTCGTAGGACGCCGGCGGGGTGTTGGTCGTGCCGAGCAGCATGACCGCTGCCGCACGCTCGTTTTGGAGGTCGTCGACGAGTGCGCCTGACTCCTTCACCAACACGGAGAGGATCCGTGTGCGGTCGGCGCCGGTCGCTGTGTCGAGGTTGTCCAACAGACCGTTGGTACCAACGACGATCGTGGCCAAGGTCGGAACGATCATGATCAGGCCCAGCTTGGACCAGATCGGCATGTCCCGGAGCCGGCTCACTGGCCGTCGGAGACGCGAAAGGACCGCGTTGTTCTGCGTTCCTGGCCGCTTGCTCACGTCACCGCCCTCCTGTCGGTACCACCATCGAGATCCGCGAAAGCGCGGATGGCGCGGGGGTCGCGCCGGGCACCGTACACAGTCCATCCCGGCGAGCTTGGGACGAACCCCCGAGATTCCATCACGCCCGGTGAAAAGAGGAAAGCCCAGGCTGCCTGGAATCCGACACCGAATGGGATGCTCATGCAGGCCACCCGCACAGTTCAGCCCGCAGTTTCCTTGGAGTCACGCACGGTGAGTGTCCAAAGCGCCCGAGTTATCCTTCTTGCCGGCCCTTCCGGATCGGGCAAGTCGTACGTAGCCCGCCAGACCGGACTTCCGGTCCTGTGCCTTGATGATTTTTACAAGGAAGGGGCCGACCCGACACTCCCCCGAGTGAATGAGATGGTCGACTGGGAGTCCCCTTTTTCCTGGGACCTGGACGCAGCTATGACGGCGGTCACACAATTGGCCGAGACGGGCCACACCCAGGTGCCCGTGTACGACATCGGCCTCAGTGCCCGGATCGGGACCCGGCCGTTCGAGCTGGCGGGCGCGCCGCTGTTCATCGCCGAGGGCATCTTCGCCGCCGAGATGGTGGATGCCTGCACGCAGGGCGGCGTGCTCGCGGACGCGCTCGCCCTGCACCGCCCGCGCACCGTCACCTTCGCCCGGCGGCTGGTGCGCGACCTGGCCGAGAACCGCAAGCCGCCGCTTGTCCTGGTGCGCCGCGGGCTGCGCCTGTGGCGGGAGGACGCCCAGGTCCTGGGCCGGCAGTGCGAGCTGGGCTGCCGGCCCACCACCGCCGCGGCGCTGCACCGCCGCGCGCGGCTGCTGGTCACAGGAGCTTCGCGTAAGCCGGTTTGATCACCTCGTTGATGATCGTCAGGCGCTCGTCGAACGGGATGAACGCGCTCTTCATGGCGTTGATGGTGAACCACTGCAGCTCCGCCCAGCCCCAGCCGAACGCCTCCACCAGCAGCGCCATCTCCCGCGACATCGAGGTGCCGCTCATCAGCCGGTTGTCGGTGTTGACCGTCACCCGGAAGCGCAGGTCGCGCAGCAGCCCGATGGGGTGCTCGGCGATCGAGGCGGCCGCCCCGGTCTGCACGTTCGACGACGGGCACAGCTCCAGCGGCACCCGCTTGTCCCGCACGTACCCGGCCAGCCGGCCGAGCTTGCCGGTGCCCGGCTCGATGTCGTCGACGATGCGCACGCCGTGACCCAGCCGGTCCGCGCCGCACCACTGCAGCGCCTGCCAGATCGAGGGCAGCCCGAACGCCTCGCCCGCGTGGATGGTGAAGTGGAAGTTCTCCCGCTGGAGGTACTCGAACGCGTCCAGGTGCCGGGTGGGCGGGTAGCCGGCCTCCGCCCCGGCGATGTCGAAGCCGACCACACCCGCGTCGCGGTACGCCGTGGACAGCTCGGCGATCTCCATCGAGCGCGCGGCGTGCCGCATCGCGGTGAGCAGGGTGCCGATCCGGATCGGGCTGCCCGCCGCGGCCGCCTGCTCGCTGCCCTCGGCGAACCCGGCCAGCACCGCCTCCACCACCTCCGGCAGCGTCAGCCCGGCGGTGAGGTGCTGCTCGGGCGCGTACCGCACCTCGGCGTACACCACGCCGTCGGCGGCCAGGTCCAGCGCGCACTCCCGGGCCACCCGCCGCAGCGCCGGGGCGGTCTGCATGACCGCCACCGTGTGCGAGAACGTCTCCAGGTAGCGCTCCAGCGAGCCGCTGTCGGCCGCGGAGACGAACCACTCGCCCAGCTCGGCCGGATCGGTGGCGGGCAGCTCGTGCCCGATCTCGGCGGCCAGCTCGACGATGGTGGCCGGGCGCAGGCCGCCGTCGAGGTGGTCGTGCAGCAGTGCCTTAGGCGCCTTCACGATCTCGTCATAGGTCGGAGTCACATGCACCAAGATATTCGGTGTGCTCACCGCCGAGATGACTGACGCGCTGCGCTGCCCGGTCTGCGCCGCCCCCCTCTCCCGCACTCCCACCACCCTGCGCTGCCCCCACAACCACAGCTTCGACCTCAACAAGCACGGCTACGTCACCCTCGGCACCGGCCGCAAGCTCCCCGAAGGCGACACCCCCGCCATGGTCGCCGCCCGCGCCGCCTTCCTGTCCACCACCGCCTACCTCCCCCTCGCCACCACCCTCACCTGCCTAGTTGATCATGAACTTATGGCACGGCTCGGCGGCGTGTCGGCGCCACAACTTCATGATCACCCGCTGGAGGCCGGTGATCAGCCGCGCGGGGTCGGCGGAACGGCCCGGCAGGAGAGGATGCGCGGGCGACCGCTGGTGGTGGACCTGGGGGCGGGGACGGGGTACTACCTGGCCGCCGTGCTGGACGGCGCGCCGGGGGCGGAAGGGTTGGCGTTCGACGTGAGCAAGGCGGCCCTGCGGCGGGCCGCGAAGGCACACCCGCGGGCCGGGGCGGTGCTGGCCGACACCTGGGGCACCCTGCCGCTCGCCGACGGCAGCGTCGACGTGCTGCTCAACGTGTTCGCCCCGCGCAACGGCGCACAGATGCGCCGGGTCCTGAAGCCCGGCGGCCTGCTGGTCGTGGTCACCCCGACCGAACGGCACCTCGCGGAGCTGCGCGAGCAGCTCGGCCTGCTGAGCGTCGATCCGTCCAAAGCCGAGCGGCTCGCCCACGAGCTGCGCGACTTCGCGCTCGCCGACGAGCGGCTGCTGGAGTGGCCGCTGGAGCTGACCGCCACCGAGGCCGACGACCTGATCGCGATGGGCCCCAACGCCTTCCACGACCGAGCCCGCGCCACAGGCCCGGTCGCCTGCACTGCATCCGTCCGGATCGGCCGCTACCGGCCAAGCTGAACGAGCAGACCACTCGACCTGCCGGCCGCCCAGAGCCCGAGGACCGCCCGACCCACCGGTCACACCGCGCCCGAGCGCTCGACTTGCCAGGCACCTGGGCGAATGCGCGTTCAAGATACGCACAGGTGCCCGGCAAGTCGGATGATCTTTAGCGGTCAGACCGAGAGGTCTACCTCTTCCCAGCCGCCGGGTGGGTCGTGGAACTCGCCGAGGAACACCGACGACCACTCCAGCGCCCAGCGGCGCTGGCCGATCGCGTTGGCGTTCAGCTCACCGGGCACCGGCAGCCCCTGGCGCTCCAGCTCCTGGAACGACCAGTCGAGGCAGTAGTGCAGGTCGAGCGCGGCCGCGACGACCGTGGGGTCGCGCGGCGCGGCCAGGATGCGGGCTTTCCACGCGGTGAAGGTCTCGCCGCCGTGCAGGTCCGGGAGCGACTCCATCAGCCGCGGCGGCGTCAGCAGCGGGTCGAGGGTCTTGATGACCCCGAGCACCCAGCAGATCCCGGCGAGCGCGTCCAGGTGCAGCACGAACGACTGCCGGTCGCCGAGCTCGTCGACGATCCAGGCCCACTCCGGTTCGGTCACGTCCGGGATGAGGGCGTTGGCGTCGAGCCATTTCTCGGCTTCGGCGGGCGGCATGCCGAAGACGCGCTCCAGCGCCACGTGCAGGATCGCCGCGCGGGCCTCCAGCTCGCCCGTGGGGCGCAGCTCGACGGTGTCCCCCGGTTCCCATACCAGCGGGTAGGTGTCCGGGGGCAGCGGCACGCCCAGCCGCGTCAGCTCCTGGAAGCTGGCGGCACGCACGGCGAGGGGGTCCGGTGCGGGCAGTGCCACGTGATCAGCCGATCCGATCGATGATCAGCGGACGTACGGGCGCCGGCCCGTCCCCGACGACGACGGCCGACGCGGCGTCGACCCTGGCCACCGGCAACCGCGACGGGTCGTCGGTACGCAGCTCGTACAGCACGTCACCGGCGGCCACCCGGTCTCCGGGGCGCTTGTGCAGCACCACGCCGGCGGCGGCGCTGACGGGGTCCTCCTTGCGTGCCCGGCCCGCTCCGAGCCGCCAGGCGGCCAGGCCGAGGCCGAGGGCGTCGACCGACGCCACGGTCCCGGAGCGCTCCGCCCGGACCTGCTCGATCTCGTTGGCGACCGGCAGCGGCGCGTCGGGGTCGCCGCCCTGGGCGCGGATCATCGCCCGCCAGGAGTCCATGGCCCGGCCGTCATGCAGCGCGTCGGCCGGGTCGACGTCGGACAGCCCGGCGGCCGACAGCATCTCGCGCGCCAGCGCCAGGGTCAGCTCGACCACGTCGGCGGGGCCGCCACCGGCGAGCACGTCCAGCGACTCCTGCACCTCGACGGCGTTGCCGATGGTCAGGCCGAGCGGGGTGTTCATGTCGGTGAGCAGGGCGACCGTGTCCACACCGTGCGCCCGGCCCAGCTCGACCATGGTGCGGGCCAGCTCGCGGGCGTCCTCCACCGACTTCATGAAGGCACCGGTGCCGACCTTCACGTCGAGCACCAGCGCGCCGGTGCCCTCGGCGATCTTCTTGCTCATGATGGAGCTGGCGATCAGCGGGATCGCCTCGACGGTCCCGGTGACGTCACGCAGGGCGTACAGCTTGCGGTCGGCCGGGGCGAGCCCGGTGCCGGCCTGGCAGATCACCGCGCCGACGTCGCGCAGCTGGGAGATGAACTCCTCGTTGCTCAGCGCGGCCCGCCAGCCGGGGATCGACTCCAGCTTGTCCAGCGTCCCGCCGGTGTGCCCGAGCCCGCGGCCGGAAAGCTGCGGCACGGCCGCACCGCAGGCCGCCACGAGCGGGGTCAGCGGCAGCGTGATCTTGTCACCGACGCCGCCGGTGGAGTGCTTGTCCACGGTCGGCCGGGAGACCTGGGACAGGTCCAGCCGCTCCCCGGAGGCGATCATCGCGGCGGTCCACCGGGCGATCTCCCGGTCGGTCATGCCGCGCAGCAGGATCGCCATGGCCAGCGCCGACATCTGCTCGTCGGCGACATGACCCCGGGTGTACGCGTCGACGACCCAGTCGATCTGCTCGTCGCCGAGTTCCCCACCGTCCCGCTTGGCCCGGATGACGTCCACAGCCGCGAAACTCATGAACCATTACCTCCGTTGACAGCTTCCAGTTCGGCCAGGCCGAACCCGTGCGGGAGCAGTTCCGCCATGGTCAGCGGGCCGCCCTCGGCGTCGATCAGCATGCGCGGGCCGCCCTGCTCCCAGAGCAGCTGGCGGCAGCGCCCGCAGGGCAGCAGCGGGTCGCCGTCGCCGTTCACGCATGCCATCGCGACCAGCTTGCCGCCTCCGGTGGCGTGCAGCTGCGACACCATGCCGCATTCGGCGCACAGCACCACGCCGTACGCGGCGTTCTCGACGTTGCAGCCGACGACCACCCGGCCGTCGTCGACCAGGCCCGCGGCGCCCACCGGGAACTTCGAGTAGGGCGCGTACGCCCGGTGCATGACCTCCACCGCGGCGATCCGCAGCTTCTCCCAGTCGACGTCCATGACCGTTCCTTTCCGCTCGCCCGAAACGCGTGGCGCCCGAGCGGGCGCCACGCAAGATCGGACCATCCAGCCTAGCCGTCAGCCCTTGACGTACGGCTTGCCGTCGGCGGCGGGCGCGCGGACGCGTCCCACCAGACCGGCCACCGCGAAGATCGTCGCGAGGTACGGCAGCATGCTCAGGAACTGGCTCGGGATGGGGCTGCTGATGCTGTTCAGGAAGCCGGTCAGCGCCCCGAAGAAGCCGAAGAACAGCGACGCGAAGAACGCGCCGACCGGGTGCCACCGCCCGAAGATCATGGCCGCCAGCGCGATGAAGCCCGCGCCGCTGACCATGTACTTGCTGAACCCGGTGGTGGACAGCATCGAGAAGTACGCCCCACCGAACCCGGCCACCAGGCCCGCGAGCAGCACGTTCGCGTACCGCAGCCCGAGCACCCGGATGCCGACGGTGTCCGCCGCGGCCGGGTGCTCGCCGACGGCGCGGGTGCGCAGGCCCCAGCGGGTCCGGAACAGCGCGATCGTGATCACGACGACCGCGATCAGCGAGCCGTAGCTGAAGATGTTGCCGTTGAACAGCGCCGGCCCGATGATCGGGATCTCGGACAGCCCCGGGATCGGCCAGCTCGGCACCTTGCCCGGGAAGTTGTACGCGTCCGTGTCCGGCCGCATCACCTGCTCGTAGAAGAACGCGGTGAGGCCGCCGGCGAACACGTTCAGCACGATGCCCACGACCACCTGGTCCACCAGGTACTTGATGGCGAACACGGCCAGGATCGCCGACAGCAGCGCGCCGCCGACGGCAGCGGCCACCAGGCCCAGCCAGAAGTTGCCGGTGAGCGTGCCGAACAGGGCCCCGAAGAACGCGCCGGTAAGCAGCTGTCCCTCGATCGCCACGTTGACCACACCGCTGCGCTCGCACAGCACGCCGCCGAGCGAGCCGAAGATCAGCGGGATGGCGGCGGTGAAGGTCGCCGCGGCGATGAAGCCCAGCGGCATGGTGTGCGACACCGGCGACACCGACATCTGCCAGCACAGCGCCGAGATGATGAAACCCATCAGGGCGACGCCGGTCAGCACGCCGAAGTACCGGCCGGTGACCAGCATCGCGATCCCGGCCCCGAGCGCGACCAGCCCGAAGAAGATCGCGCCGAACGTGCCCGGGATGTCGAACCCGGCCCCGTCCACGGTCTCGCCGAGCGCGAAGCGCGCGTTCTCCGAACCGGCCAGCGCGCCGAACACGATCGTGGCCAGCAGGCCCAGGACGATCATGACTGCGCCGGTCTTGCGGGTGCGGGTCCAGTAGGCCTCCGGCACCGCCAGCTCGACGCTCATCGTGGAGGTAGTCACGCTCACCCCTTCGCCAATCCGGCCTGCGCGGCCGCAGCCGGCGACCTGCGCAGCCTGTAGATCGCCTTCACCAGCGCCGGGGCGGCGACGAAGAGCACGATCAGTGCCTGGATGACGCCGACCAGCTCGACGGACACGCCGGAGAAGGTCTGCATCGCGTTACCGCCGGCCTGCAGGGCGCCGAACAGCAGGCCGGCACCGACCACGCCCCACGGCCGGACCCGGCCGAGCAGCGCGACCAGGATGCCGTTGAAGCCGATCTGGCCGAGCATGTCGACGGTCAGCGCGGGGGCGGTGCCCAGCGCGACGCTGGTGCCGCCGAGACCGGCCAGGGCGCCGGCCAGCGCCATGGTCAGCGCGATGGTGGTGCCGACCTTGATGCCGGCGGTCGCCGCGGCGTGCGGGTTGTGCCCGACCGCGCGCAGCTCGAAACCGAACCGGCCGCGCTTGAGCAGCCACGCCACCCCGGCGGCGGCCAGCACGGCCAGCACGATGCCGAGGTTGGCCCGCAGCAGCGGGTCCGGGATCAGCTGCGGCAGCTTTCCGGACTCCTGGATCGGCTTGCTGATCGCGTCCGACCGGTTCGGGTCCTTGATCCCCTGCTGCAGGATGAACCAGCCCAGGAACAGGAACGCGATGTTGTTCAGCATGATCGTCAGGATGACCTCGTGCGCGCCCGTGCGCGCCTTGAGGACGCCGACCAGGTAGCCCCACAGCCCGCCGAGCAGCGCGCCCGCGAGCACGCCGAGCGGCACCTGCACGATCGCGGGCAGCGACAGCGCGAGGCCGACCGTGCCGCCGCCGATGGCGCCCATGATCGCCTGGCCCTGGCCGCCGATGTTGAACAGGCCGGCCCGGAACGGCACCGCGACGGCCAGACCCGTGAAGATCAGCGGCGCGGCGTTGGTCAGCGTCTCCGAGATCGGGTAGAACACCTGCTGCCAGGTGGTCATGTTCCAGTACCAGCGGTTCACCGTGTCCGGGTTGACGATCGCGCCCTTGAACATGTCGGTGTACGCGGTGCTGACGAACGCCCAGGTGTCACCGATCGTCTTGCCCGGCTGGTAGAGCAGGTACTGCCACTGGTCGCGGACCTCGGCGTTGCCGACGACCATCAGCACGCCGCCGCAGATCAGCGCGAGCACGATCGCCAGCAGGGTCACCGTGAAGTTGTTGTCGGCCCACAGCTCCTCGCGGAACGCGCGCGCGAAGGACCGCTTGCCCTCCACCTCGGGCGCGCGGTGCTTCGGCTGCCGCTCCGCCTGGTCGTGGTGCTCCGCTTGACCGGCGGCGGGCAGCGCCGGGTCGACGTGGTACTGGTCGACGCCGGGGGTGGTCGGCAGCGCCGGGCTCTTGTCGGGCGACGCGGCGGTCGCGCCGGGTTCGGCCTCGATCGGCTCGTGCGACGTCATGAGGCTGCCTCGCCGTGCTCGCTCATACCCTCACCTTGGGTGTCCTGCTCGCCGGATGCCGGGGTCCCGGGGGTGTGCGAGCTGCTACTGGGGTCGATACCGGCCATCAGCAGGCCCAGCGTCTCGCGCGGCGTGTCCGGGGAGACGACGGCCAGCACCCGCCCGCGGTACATCACCGCGACCCGGTCGGCCAGCGCCACCACCTCGTCCAGCTCGCTGGAGACCACGAGCACCGCCGCGCCGCGGTCGCGCTCGGCGACGATGCGGGAGTGGATGAACTCGATCGAGCCGACGTCCACGCCGCGGGTCGGCTGCGACGCGATGAGCAGCTTCAGCGGGTGGGACATCTCCCGGGCCACGATGACCTTCTGCTGGTTGCCGCCCGACAGCGCGCCGACCGGCTGGTGCGCCGACTGGGTGCGCACGTCGAACTCGGCGATCTTCTGCTCCGCCTGGACCGCGATGGCGTCGAGGTCGAGCGCGAACCGGCCGCCGAACGGCGGCAGGTCGTACAGGTCGAGGACCAGGTTCTCGGCGACCGAGAACTCCTTGACCAGGCCGTCGACGCTGCGGTCCTCGGGCACGTAGCCGACCCCGGCGCGCAGCACCTCGCGGGTGTGCCAGGTGGTGATCGGCTTGCCGGAAAGCTTCACCTCACCGGCCCGCGAGGGGCGCAACCCCATGATCGATTCGACCAGCTCGGTCTGCCCGTTGCCCTGCACGCCCGCGATGCCGAGCACCTCGCCCGCGCGTACCACCAGGTCCACGCCGTCGACCGCGCGGTGCTCGCGGTCGTCCGCGACCACCAGGCCGGAGACCTCCAGCACCGCCTCGCCCGGCACCGCCGCCTCCTTCGGCACCTCCAGCACGACGCTGCGGCCGACCATCAGCTCGGCCAGCTCCGCCTCGGGGGCGCTCGGGTCGGCGGTGCCCACGGTCCGGCCGCGGCGGATCACCGTGATGCGGTCCGCGACCGCCTTGACCTCGCGCAGCTTGTGCGTGATGAAGACGATCGACTTGCCGGCCGCCTTCAGCCCGCGCATCACGTCGAGCAGCTCGTCGGTCTCCTGCGGGGTGAGCACCGCGGTCGGCTCGTCGAGGATCAGCAGGTCGACGTCGCGGGTGAGCGCCTTGACGATCTCGACCCGCTGCTGGATGCCGATCGGCAGGTCCTCGATGATCGCATCGGGGTTCAGCGGCAGGCCGTAGCGCTGGGAGACCTCGCGCACCAGCTTGACGGCCTTGGCGTGGTCGATGAACCCGCCGCGGGCCGGCTCGGCGCCGAGCATGATGTTCTCCGCGACGGAGAAGACCGGCACGAGCATGAAGTGCTGGTGCACCATGCCGATGCCGACCTTGATGGCGTCGCCGGGTCCCTTGATGCGCACGGGCGCGCCGTCGACGAGGATCTCGCCCTCGTCCGGCTGCAGCAGTCCGTACAGCACGTTCATGAGAGTGGACTTGCCCGCGCCGTTCTCGCCGAGCAGCGCGTGGATCTCGCCCGGTTCGACGGTCAGGTGGATGTCATCGTTTGCGACGAGGTCACCGAATCGCTTGGTGATGCCGCGCAGTTCGAGTCTCAGCTCCGACCTCCGTTGGTCCGTGCACCACCGGAACGGGCCGGGCGGCGGGGGTGCCGCGACGTTCCGCCTTCCGAGGGCGAGTGTGCGCTCATTATGTGGGCGGTCCGGGGGGAGCGCACTCCCCGGTCCGCACTGAGGCTTCAACCGGTCCGGCCGCCACCTCGACCACGGATTTCGTGGCGGGGACAGCGGCCGGTTGAGGAAAGCGAGGCCGCCCTCTCCGGTGATGATCTCACCGGAGAGGGCGGCCGGGTGTCACTTCGGCTGGGCCGGGGACTCAACCACGATCTTGCCGGAGATGATGTCCTGCTTCAGCGCCTCGACCTCGGCCTTGAGGGCCGGGTCGATCTTGCTGTCGAAGTCGTGGTACGGGGCCAGCGAGACGCCGTTGTTGGCCAGCGTGCCCATGAAGCCGCCGGTCAGCAGGGTGCCCGGGGTGCCGGCGGCCTTGGTCACGGCCTCCTTCACACCGTCGGTGGAGTTCTTGACCACGGTCGTCAGCATGACGTTGCCGTACTTGGTGGTCTCGAAGCCGTCCGCGTCGACCCAGATCACGACGAACTTGCTGCCGGCGTTGGCGGCCGAGCCGAGGCCCGCGCCACCCGCGACCGGGAAGATCACGTCGGCGCCCTGAGCGGCCAGCGTGTCCGACTTCTGCTTGCCCTTGTCCTGCGAGCCGAAGTCGTCGGTGAACAGACCGTCCTGCTTGGCCTTGTCCCAGCCGAGCACCTGGACGTTCTTGTTCTTGGCCTTGTTGTAGGCGGCCACACCGTCGGCGAAGCCGTCCATGAAGATCGTCACCGGCGGGATCTTCATGCCGCCGTAGGTGCCGACCTTGCCCGACTTCGAGTAGCCCGCGGCCAGGTAGCCGGCGAGGTACGCCGCCTGCTGGGTCTGGAACTGGATCGGGTACACGTTCGTCAGGCCGAGGTTGTCGGCGTCGACGATCGAGAACTGCACGGTCGGGTTGGCGGTCGCGGCCTTCTTGGTCGCGTCGCCCATCAGACCGCCGACAGCCTGGATGTACTTGCAACCCTTGGTGACCGAGTTGGCCAGGTTCGGGTCGTAGTCGGCCATCGCGGTCGACGCGGTGTAGCTGGGCTCGATCGCCGAGTTCGCGGCCTTGGCGGCCTGCAGGCCCGCCCAGGACGAGGCGTTGAACGAGTGGTCGTCGATGCCACCGGTGTCGGTCACCATGCACGCGCTGTACTTGGCAGCGGCGCTGGTGCCGGTGCCCGGCGTCTCCTCAGTCGGCTTGGCACAGGCGGCTGCGGCGAACGCGAGGCCCGCAGACGCGACAAGCGCGACAATCTTCATCCCACGCACAGGGCGCAAGACGGTCTCCTCTCCCATAAAGACACCGCACATGGTCTTCCATCTTGTGTACAGATGGCGGCACGGTGAACCTCGCCCAGCAACATATCCTTCATATCGCTGTCCGGACGACAATCGTGCAGGGTTGTTGAACGGTCGTTACCCCCGCGTGACCAGGACGTGTAATGGGTCACGAACCAGCCTCGAAAAGCCGTCCGCACAACTGCGCAGCAGGGCGTAAAACCGGGCATTCGTGCAGGCCCATGCCTGGTTGCGACCGGGGCGTGATGTTGGCGACTCCGGCTCGCGTACGCTCGGCGCTCGTGGACGTTTTGGAAGCAGTACGCCTGATCCTGCGGTACGCGCACCTGGTCGGCTTCGCCCTGCTGCTGGGCGGCGCGCTGGTGCAGTACTACACGGGACGCATCTACATCAACGCCGTCATGCTGTGGGGCGCGACCATCCAGGTCGTCACCGGCATCGTGCTGGCCGCGCCGCTGGGCCGCGAGGTGCAGCCCGACCCGGTCAAGCTGGCGGTCAAGGGCGTCATCGCCATCATGATCTTCATCATGGTGCTGATCCCGTACCTCAAGAAGCGCGAGACGGTCAACAAGGGCCACTTCCTCGCCATCATCGGCCTGACCCTGGTCAACGCCGCCGTAGCCGTCTTCTGGCGCTGACCCGCCCACCGCGACCCGGCTCCGGCCCGCCCACTCGGACGGGTTCCGGGGCCGGCCGCGGAGGTCAGGTGCGGGGCCGGCGCGTGCGGAGCACGGCCTTCAGTTCGCGGACCAGGGAGTCGAAGTCCTCGGCGACGCGCGACTCGTCCGCGGCCACCGTCAGCCACTCGCCGCCGAGTTCGGGCGCGGACCCGTCGGCGCAGGACACCGCGACCCGATGCTCCGGCCAGGCGAGGTCGAGCCGGACCGCCGGCTCCCCGTCACGGGCCAGCACGTACTTGACCACCGGCGCGGGCACCCCGGCCAGGACCAGGCGCACCCGCACCCGGCTCTCGTGCGCTCCCCGCGCGGCCGGGTCGACCAGCTGCGCCGCCTTCAGCAGCCGCCCCCAGCCGGGCTTGCCGATCCGGGCCTGGGCGTACTCGGTCAGTGCGCCGACGCTCACCGCCCCCCGGGCCACCATCACGTCGAGCAGCGCCACCGCCTCCACCACGTCGAGCCAGCGGGCCAGGTCCCAGCCGGTGCGCTGCGGCGTGGTGACCCGGATGCCGTCGACCCGCCGGGTCACGTCCTTCTCCGGCACCGGCCCCCGGTGCACGAGGACGCCCGCCATCGGCCCGAACCGGCCCGGGGTGAGGATCTCCACCGCCTCGTCCGCCCCGTAGGGGGCCCCGTACAGGCTGGCGGCGGAACGGCCGGCGACGACCCCGTCCGCGGGCAGCAGGAAGTCGCTGACGGCGAGGCAGCGCAGCCGGTGGGTGATGGTCAGGTCGCGATCGGCATACACCCCGCGGAACAGCGGCCGCCACGCGGAGCTGCGCAGCTGGGCGCGGGTGAGCAGACCGGACTCCAGCGCGTCGGCTCCCCGGAAGATCCGGCGGGCGAGCGCTTCAGGGCGCAGCGGCGGCTTGGGCACGGGCGTCAGCGTAAGACCCCGATTCACGCGATCTTGCGTGAGTCGCGAGGGCGACACGCCCGAAAAGGACATACCGGCAGTCGATCATGTGAATTTCTCACGATCACACGGCGTGTCGACACGTTTACGGCAAGTGGCGGCACACGGGGTCGAACCGCGTGCCGCCACCGCCTGTCAGCGGGGTGGTTCCAGTCGCCAGACGCGCAGGGCGGGACCGTCGCCCGGCAGGGTCAGCCGACCCGTGCCGTCCGGTTCGAGGTCCGTAGCAGCGAAGACGCCGGCAGCCCGGGCGCCGAGAGCGAGTGAGACATCCTCACCGGCCGCGCGCGAGGCCGCCACCAGGAGTGAATTCTGCTCGAATTCCCGCAGGTAGACCATGGTATCGCTGGTCACATACAGCCAGCGCAGCCCGCCGTGGCGCAGCGCCGGTTCGGCGGCCCGCAACCCCAGCAGCTCCCGGTACGCGGCCAGCGTCTGCTCGTCGCGGTCCCCCGGCCGGTCCCACGGCATCGGGGTGCGCGCGTTCTCGCCGTTCCAGCCGGTCAGGCCGAACTCGCTGCCGGCGTACACCATCGGGGTTCCCGGCAGCGTGACCTGCATGCCCAGCGCGACCACCTGCCGCGCCGCCGAACCGGTGACGGTGCGGATGCGGGCCGAGTCGTGCGAGTCGAGGATGTTCCACGAGTGCACCAGCGACCGCCAGGACACCCGGGCCGCGAACGCCCGCATGGTGGCGTACGCCGCCGCACCGTCCCGGCTCGGCACGTCGCCCGGGGTGCCGAAGAAGTTGGCGAAGCCCGGTGCCTCGCCGCGCAGCCAGGCCCAGACCGGGCGGGTGAAGCCGAGGTAGTTCATGGCCCCGTGCCAGCCGTCGCGGTCCAGGTCGCCGGTCGCGTCGTGCATGTGCTCGCCGACCAGCATCGCCTCGGCGGGCAGGGCACGGCGGATCAGCGCGGCCACCTCATGGGTGTCGTCCTGCGCGGCGCGGCGGCCGGTCATGTTGGCCACGTCCACCCGCCAGCCGTCGAAGTACACCAGCCAGCGCCGCAGCACCTCGGTCATCCGCTGCCGCACCAGCGGGCTGGCCCAGTCGAGTTTGGGCAGGCTCTTGACCCCGCACCAGGCCTCGTAGTCACCGGTCTCCGGGTCGAAATAGAACATCTCCCGTTCCGGAGATTCCACATCGGAGACCGCGCGGGTGAACCACTCGTGGGCGTCGCCGCAGTGGTTGGAAGTGATGTCGCCGATCAGCCGCATGCCGCGCGCGTGCACGGCCTCGGCCAGCCGGGCCAGGGCCGCGTCCCCGCCCAGCAGGGGATCCACCTCTTCGAAGGTCGACGCGTCGTAGCGGTGGTTGGACCGGGCCGGGAAGACCGGCGTCAGGTACACGGTGTTGGCGCCCAGCTCCTGGATATGGTCCAGGTGCTCGGCGATGCCGTCGAGGTCGCCGCCGAAGAGCTGCTCGGCGGTGCCCGGCCCGCGCCCGATGACCTCGTCGCGGTCCCACTCGCGGGGCAGCGCCCAGTCCGGCAGGCCCAACGCCTCCAGCGGTTTCGCGTCCGCGGCGCGGGCGAAGCGGTCCGGAAAGATCTGGTACAGCACAGCATCTGCGGACCAGGCCGGGGGCGCGTCGTACGCGACCGCCCGGAAGTCGGTGTCGTCGGGCAGTTCATGCTCGACGACACCGCCCGCGGTCAGCCAATACGTGTCACCGGCCTTGTTCCGCAGGTGGAAGCGGTAGTTCGTGACCGGGTTGCGCACGGTCAGCGCCGCCCGCCACCACACGTCGGTCGCGCCGTACCCGCCGACCGCCGTCCCGGTCCGCTCCGCGTCGACCTCGGCCGTGACGAAAAACGGCTCCCCGTCGGGCGTGCTCCGCACGTGCACCGCTTCGACCTCGGCAGCCACCGGCACCCGCACCCACACGGTGACCACGTCACCGATCCCCGGTGCAACGTCCGAAATGTACAACGCCGAGCCGTCATGATGCGGCTGTTCGATGAGACGCACTGTCGCGCCATCCTTCCTTGTTCAGAGGATGTCGACGTTTCAGCCCGCAGTCCCGTCACCGGAACCCGAGGTCGCGACACTGCCGTTGCGCCCCCTCCGCGTTGATCATGAAGTTGTGGCGACGACACGCCGTCGAGCCGTGCCATAAGTTCATGATCAACGCGGAGGAGGGGGTCAGCCTTTGACCGCGCCGGCGGTCAGGCCGCTGACGATGTACTTCTGGAGCCAGAGGAAAAGGCTCACGGTGGGGACGGCCGTCAGGAGGGTGGCGGCGGCGAACATGCCGAAGTTGGCGTCCCGTTTGTCGGTGAGCATGCCGTACATGCCGACGGCCAGGGTCTTGGCTTCGGTGTCGCGGAGGAAGACGTTGGCGATGAGGAACTCGTTGATGGTGCCGATGAAGGAGAGCATCGCCGTCACCGCGAGCACCGGGCCGACCAGCGGCAGGATGATGCGGAAGAAGGTCTGCACGTGCGACGCGCCGTCCATGGTGGCCGACTCGTCGATCTCCTTGGGCACCGTGTCCAGGTAGCCCTTCATCAGGTACGTGTTCACGCCCAGTGCGCCGCCCAGGTAGAGCACGAGCAGGCCCCACGGCTTGTTGAAGCCGAACGTCGGGTACAGCTCGGTGACCTCGGTGAACACGATGAAGATGGCCACGATCGCCAGGAACTGCGGGAACATCTGGATGAGCAGGATGGACAGCAGGCCCACCCGGCGGCCCCGGAAGCGCATCCGGCTGAACGCGTACGCCGCCGCCACGCTGATCAACAGGCCGGCGAAGGCCGAGATCAGCGCGATGACCACCGAGTTCAGGAACCACCTGGTGAACGGGTGGTCCCCGGTCAGCAGGTCGACGAAGTTCTTCAGGCTGGCGCCCTCGGGAATGAGCCCGGTGGAGCCGAGCGTGCCCAGCGGGTTGATCGCGGCGGACACCACGAACAGCACCGGGAACAGCGCGAACGCGCACACGACCAGCACCACCGCGTAGCGCCAGCCGACCTCTCTGAGCCACTTCACGAGTACACCTCCTCCTGCGCCCGGCTGCGCCAGAACGCCACCGTGGAGACCGTGGCCACGATCGCGAAGATGAACACCGAGATCGCCGCGGCGAAGCCGAAGTCGGCCACGCCGGAGTCGAAGCCCGCGACCCGGTACGTGTAGCTGATCAGCAGGTCGGTCGCGCCGACGGTGCTGTTGTCGATGGCGTACGGCCCGCCGTTGGTGACCAGCTTGATGTTGTTGAAGTTGTTGAAGTTGAAGCCGAACGACGAGATCAGCAGCGGGGTCAGCGCCACCAGCACCAGCGGCAGGGTGACCCGCCGGAAGCCGGCCCACGCCGACGCGCCGTCGATGCGGGCCGCGTCGGTCAGCTCCCGCGGCACGGCCTGCAAAGCACCCGTGATCACCAGGAACATGTACGGGAAGCCCATCCACAGGTTGATCACGATCAGCCCGAGCCGGGCCGTTGTCGGCGTGCCCAGCCAGTCGTGCACGCCGAACAGCTTGCTGATCAGGCCGAAGTCGGTGTTGAACATGTCCCGCCAGATCAGCAGCATGGCGAAACCCGGCATGGCGTACGGCAGGATCAGCATGATCCGGTAGAGCTTGGTGCCCCGCACCCGGGGCGAGTGCAGCGCCAGCGCCACGATCATGCCGAGCGCGAACGTCGTTGCGACCGCGCTGAGCGCGAAGACGAAGTTCCAGATGAGCACGTTGAGGAAGTGCCCGGAGATGGTCGGGTCGGTCAGCGCCTTGGTGAAGTTGGCGAACCCGACGTCGACCTTCCAGCCCTGGTCGAGGTGCTGCCCTTCGGCGTTGACGAAGTATCCCTCGACCTCGTCGGCGACCCACCGCCCGCCGCTGGGGCTGGTCACGCAGTCGCAGGCCGCGTCGTAGGACTTGTCGGCCTTGCCCTCGAAGGCCCGGCTCAGGCCGGTGGCCTTGACCGCGCCGTCCGTGGTCGGCACCGAGAACGCCGCGATCTCCGCGTCGCGCTCGGCCGCCTGGGCGGTCGGCACGATGGTGTACCCGGCGGCGGTCAGCACCTTGCCGGTCAGCGACACCTCGGCCCCGTCGACCGGGGTCAGGCCCTCGGCGGTGCCCGCCTGGACTGCCTTGGTCGCCGGGTCGACCAGCAGGAACACCATCTCGTCGTCGCGCTCGGCGATGGTCAGGTAGTACTCCGGGGAGCCCGGCACCTGGGTCACCGAGCTGGTCTCGATGGCCCGGATCGCCTCTTCCTTGGTGCCGCGGTGCCCGTCGCCGAAGTTGGTGAACGCGGTGACGAAGGTCAGCACGATCGGCACGATGGCGAACGCGATCAGGAAGATGGTGCCCGGCACCAGGTACTTGGCCGGGATGTGGCGCGGGGTCAGGTAGAGGTAGGCGACGAGCGCCGTGACCACGCCGACGGCGCCCAGCGCCGTCCAGGCCTCGGTCTGGATCAGCGGCGGGAGCGCGTAGATCAGCAGTGCGGCGACGATGCCCAGCACCGCGATACGCGACACGATGAAGCCGGTGGACAGCTCGCGCGTGCGGCGGACCTGCTCCGCGCCGCCGCGCCGCCCACCCCGGGAACGCTGGTCAGGGGCCTGCCCGGACGGCCCCGGGTGCGGGGAGCGCGCGCTCCCCGCACCCGTCACCTCAGTGGTCATGAGGCAGGACTACTTGTTGATCTCGGCGGTGATGGCCTTGGCAGCGGCCTCGGCCGCGGTCTTGGCGTCGCCGCCCTTGACGACCGCCACCTCGGCGTTGGCCATCGGGCCCCAGATCGCGCCCATGGCCGGGATGGCCGGCATCGGGATGCCGTTGGCGCCGGCCTGCACGAACTTCTCGGCGTTCGGGTCCAGGGCCTTCACCGCGTCGGCGGCGGCGGTCAGCGCCGCGGGGCGCGGGTCGGCGTTGTAGAGCGCCATGGCCACGTCCTTGTTGGTGACGTAGTTGGCCACGAACTCCTGGGCCAGCACCTTGCTCTTGCCCTTGGCCGCGACGTAGAACGCCTGCACGCCGAGGAACGGCTTGGCCTGCCCGCCGGCCGCGAAGCCGGGGACCGCGCTGATGTCGTAGCCGAAGCCGGCCTTCTTGACGTCGTTCATCGACCACGGGCCGGAGATCAGGAACGCGCACTTCTTCTGCACGAAGCTCGGGATGCCGTTCTCGTTGCCGATCGAGGTCTTGATCGCGCCCTCGCCCTTCTCGCCGAGCGCCTTCATCTTCTCCAGCGCGGCGATCGACTCGGGGGTGTTCACGGTGACCTTGGACGGGTCCGGGTCACCGGAGGCGGTGGCGCCGAACAGCGAGCCGCCGGCCGCCGAGAACAGCGGGTACGTGTGGTACACGTCGCCGGCCGCGCCGAACGGCACGCACAGGATCTCCTGGACCTTCTTCGCGGCCTTGAGGTCCTTGCCGGTCTTGATCAGGTCCTCGATCGTGGCCGGCGCGGTGGGCACCAGGTCCGTGTTGCGGATCAGGGCCACGTTCTCCATCGCGTACGGCGCGCCGTAGATCTGCCCGTTGAACGTCACGGCCTTGATCGCGTTCGGGTGGAAGGCGGCCTTCTGCTCGGCGGTCAGCTGCACCGGGTCGATGGCGCCGTTCTGCACCATGTTGCCGATCCAGTCGTGCGCGCCGACCATGATGTCCGGGCCGCTGCCCTGCTGCGAGGCGGTGATGAAGGTCTGCTGCTGGTTCTCGCTGATCTCCTTGACCTCGACCGTGACGCCGTTCTCCTTGCCGAACGCCTCGGCGAACGGCTTGAGCACGGGGGCCCGGGTCGGGTCGGTCCACAGCACGAGCTTGCCGTTGCCCTTGTCCTTGCTGGGGGTGGCGGCCGGCTCGTTGGTTCCGCCGCAAGCCGCGACACCGAGCATCAGCAGCCCGGCGGCGGCGATCACACCCGCGGTACGGATGCGCATGAGCACTCCTTCGAGAAGGGTCACCGGGGTGACCCGGGGGTGACCGCGCGAGCGAATCCACGCGCCCGTGCGGCCGAGAGGGGTCTACGCGACACCGTCTGGAAGGTCTTCCAGAATTGATGCCGCATCACAGCACCCCGTTGCCGGGGTTGTGATGGGTGTTACAGAGTTTGTTGCCGGGAGGTTAGCAAGCCTTTGCAAACAATGGAAGAGCTTGCAACGTGCCCATATCAACATCCGGCTGTCTTCGGCTAGAGTGCCGCCATGCGCGCACGACTCTCTGACATCGCCCAGCAGGCGGAGGTGAGCGAAGCCACCGTCTCCCGGGTGCTGAACGACCGGCCCGGCGTCTCCGCCGACACCCGGCAGGCCGTGCTGACCGCTCTCGACGTGCTGGGCTACGAGCGCCCCGCCCGGCTGCGCAAGCGCAGTGCGGGCCTGGTCGGCCTGGTGGTCCCGGAGCTGGACAACCCGATCTTCCCGGCGTTCGCCCAGATCATCGAGACGACCCTGGCCCAGCAGGGCTTCACCCCGGTGCTGTGCACCCAGACGCCCGGCGGCGTCACCGAGGACGAGTACGTCGAGATGCTGCTCGACCGGCAGGTCTCCGGCATCGTCTTCGTCTCCGGCCTGCACGCCGACTCGACCAGCGACCCCGAGCGCTACCGCAAGCTGCTCGCCCGCCCACTGCCGATCGTGCTGGTCAACGGCTACGCCGAGAACATCGAGGCGCCCTTCATCTCCTGCGACGACCGGGCCGCCGGCGAGCTGGCCGTGGCCCACCTGGTGGCGCTCGGCCACAAGAGGATCGGCCTGATCTCCGGCCCCGACCGCTACCTGCCGGTGCAGCGCAAGATCGAGGGCTACCGGGCCGCCATGCGCCGCCTGCTCAATCTCAGCGACGCCCAGATCAACGAGATGATCTCGCTGTCGCTGTTCGGCGTGGAGGGTGGCGACGCCGCGGCCTCGCGGCTGCTGGACAAGGGCGTGACCGGCTTCGTCTGCGGCTCGGACCTGATGGCGCTGGGCGCGATCCGCGCGGTGCGCCAGCGCGGCCTGCAGGTGCCCACGGACGTCTCGGTGGTCGGCTACGACGACTCGCCCCTGATCGCCTTCACCGACCCGCCCATGACCACGCTGCGCCAGCCGGTGCGCGCGATGGCCGTGGCGGCCGTGCGGGCCCTCGTGGACGAGATCAAGGGACACCCGGCACCGCACTCGGAGTACATTTTCCGACCTGAGTTGGTCGTTCGGGGGTCCACCGCCGCCCACAGCGGGTGACGATCCGTCAGTATGATGATTGAAACTTTCTGAAAAGCTCTGCTTGACTCTTGCGCAAGTTGCACGACATCCTTCATGGGTCCTCGCGGCGTTCTGAGCCCGCGAGACGCCCGCTCCTGGAGGAAGACATGCGCCGCAGCAGCCGCGCCGCCGCCGTCACCGGCGCTGCCGTCGTGCTGCCCGCGGTTGCCCTTGGCACGGCCGTCGAGAAATCGCTCTCCCGGCCGGCCGCCTCCGTCTTTCATGCCTCTGAGCTGCGCGTATACCCGCCCGTGGAGTCGGCTGCCCGGCTCACCCGGACCGTCCCGGGCCACCACGGCCGCGGCCCTGCTCCCCACATGACCGACAGACCGCGCAGCCGCTCATGCGCCGCACCTGGAAAGGACTGCCAGTGACCACGCAGGCAAACGACGACTGGTGGCGCGACGCCGTCGTCTACCAGATCTACCCGCGCAGCTTCGCCGACGCCGACGGTGACGGCACCGGCGATCTGCAGGGCGTGCGCGGCAAGCTGCCGTACCTGCGCGAACTCGGCGTCGACGCGGTCTGGCTGAGCCCGTTCTACACCTCGCCGCTGGCCGACGGCGGTTACGACGTCGCCGACTACCGCGACGTGGACCCCCGTTTCGGCACGCTGGCCGACTTCGACGCCATGATGAAGGACGCGCACGCGCTCAACATCCGCATCATCGTCGACCTGGTCCCCAACCACTCCTCGGACCAGCACGTCTGGTTCCGGCAGGCGCTGGCGGCCGCGCCCGGTTCGGCCGAGCGGGAGCGGTACATGTTCCGCGAGGGCAAGGGCGAGAACGGCGAGCTGCCGCCCAACGACTGGGAGTCCATCTTCGGCGGCCGCGCCTGGACCCGGGTCCCCGACGGCCAGTGGTACCTGCACCTGTTCGCCCCCGAGCAGCCCGACCTCAACTGGGAGAACCCCGAGGTGCGCGCGGAGTTCCGCGACGTGCTGCGGTTCTGGCTCGACCGGGGCGTGGACGGGTTCCGGATCGACGTCGCGCACGGCATGATCAAGGAGGCGGGCCTGCCGTCGGTGGGCCGCACCACCGACGAGGGCGGCCGCCAGGTCGAGATGCTGGGCAGCGAGCGCCTGCCGTACTTCGACCAGGACGGCGTGCACGACATCTACCGCGAGTGGCGGCCCATCCTCGACGAGTACCCGGGCGGCCGGATGGCCGTGGCCGAGGCGTGGGTGGAGTCCCCGGAGCGGCTGGCCCGCTACATCGGCGCCGACGAGCTGCACCAGGCCTTCAACTTCGACTTCATGATGGCCGACTTCGACCCGGCGTCGTTCCGTACCATCATCGACAAGTCGCTGGCCGAGGCCGACCTGGTCGGCGCGCCCACCACCTGGGTGCTGTCCAATCACGACAAGTTCCGCCACGTCACCCGGTACGGCGACGGCGAGCTCGGCCTGCGCCGGGCCCGCGCGGCCACCCAGCTGATGCTGGCCCTGCCCGGCTCGGCGTACCTCTACAACGGCGAGGAGCTGGGCCTCAACGAGGTCCTCGACCTGCCCGACGAGCTGCGCGAGGACCCGTCGTTCCAGCGCACCGGGGAGAGCCGGGACGGCTGCCGGGTGCCGCTGCCCTGGGGCGGCACGGCGGCCGAGGGCTTCCGGTTCAACCCGGACGGTCTGGGCACGCCCTGGCTGCCGCAGCCGGCGAAGTGGGAGGCGCTGACCGCGCAGGCGCAGGAGTCCGACCCGGACTCGACGCTGAACTTCTACCGCGCGGCGCTGCGGCTGCGCAAGGAGCTGCCGGCACTCGGCGGCGGCACGCTGACCTGGCTCGACGCGCCCGAGGGCGTGCTGGCCTTCCGGCGCGAGCCCGGCATCGTGGTGGTCGTCAACATCGCCGACCGTGCCGTCGACCTGTCCGAGCTGTCTCTGACCGGCGACATCCTCCTGTCCAGCGGCCCCCTGCACACCGACGGCCGCATCCCCGCCGACACCACCGTCTGGCTCACCGCCTGACCCACCCGCCCCCTTGTCTCAAGTCTTAAAAAGTCGCGCCTTCCGGACGTCCCGGAAGGCGCGACTTTTTAAGAGTTGCGGCAGGCGGGTTAAGAGTTGCGGCAGGCGGGGGCGGTGGGGGCGGGCCGAGGGGGATCGGGCGGCGGGGTGGTGCGGGGGTCGGGGAGGATGAGGGGGTGGTGGCTGTGGTGGGTTGGGTGCAGCGGATGACCGAGGTCGTCGGCGCCCGTTATGACACGCTGGTGGACCGGGCTCGCAAGCGGTCCGCCGCGTTCGACCACCTGTGGCGGATGAAGGAGCGCTACGCCGACGTGCTGGCCGGGCGGCTGGCCGCGGCGATCGCCTACTACGCCTTCTTCGCCGCGTTCGCGCTGACCATGGTGGCGTACGCGGTGCTGGTCAAGGTCTTCTCCGCCAACGCCGAGCTGGTGGCCGAGGTGGACCGCTTCCTCGTCGCGTACTTCCCGGCGGTCAACACCGAGCAGTTGCGCACCTCGGCCGGCTCCATCGGCACCGTCGGCCTGGTCAGCCTGGTGCTGGCCGGGATCGGCTGGGTGGACGCCTGGCGCTCCTCGCAGCGCGCCATCTGGGGCCTCGACCAGCACCCGGGCAACTTCCTCGTGCTGCGGCTCACCGACTTCGGCATGCTGCTGGCGCTCGGCCTGCTGATGGCCGTCTCGCTGACCGCGATCGACGGCCTGGTCACCCTGTTCGACCTGCTGCCCGGCACCAGCGGCGCGTTCTGGGTGAAGGTGAGCGCGTACGCGGTGACGATCCTGGTCAACGCGATGATCGGGTTCGCGCTGATCACGGTGCTGCCCCGGGTGCACATGACGCCCCGGCGGCTGCTGCCCGCGATCGGCATCATCGCGGTGGGCCTCACCCTGCTCAACGAGTTCGGCCGCTACTTCGTCCAGCGCACCGAGAACAACCCGGCGTACGTCGCGGTCGCCGCGTCCGTCGGCCTGCTGCTGTACCTGTACCTGTTCAACCAGATCGTGCTGTGGGCCGTCTCGTACGCGGCCACCTCCGCCAACGGCAAGGTGTTCGACCTGGCCTGGGGCCGCCCGCGCAAGCACCACCTGGAGTGGGTGCCGCCCGGCGACATCGCCAAGGCCGAGGCGGACGCCGTGCAGGCCGAAGCCGAGGACGAGGCCGCCGACCGGGCCGCCCGGCTGGAGAGCGCGGACGACTCCGACGCGCCGGATACCCGGAAGACCCCCGAAAAGCATCGCAAAGCTCGATGATGGTCGCGTGGGTGCACTCGTGACTTTGGAGCTGCCGGCCGGAGCGCCGCAGCTCGACCTTCCCTGGATCATCACTTTCGGGCCGCTCGACGACGACGAGGAGTGGGAGCCCGTGGTGTGCGGCCCGTACGAGCGGCCGCACGCGCTCGCGCTCGCGCAGCACGTCGTCGCCGACGAGGACCTGATGGCGGTCGTCGAACCGCTGCTGCCGGCGACCTCCCTGGACCAGATCCGCGCCGAGATCGCCAACGCGCAGGACCTGGCCGCGCAGGAGGCCGACGAGATCGACGACGTGCTCGACGACGACACGGACGACGACCACGATCACGACCATGACCACGACGACCACGTGGTCGAGGCCCCGAGCGCCGACGAGCTCAAGGCGGGCTTCGCCCGCATCTCCGCCCGCCTCACCGCCTCCTGACCCGACTCACCCAGAACCGGCGCGCCGGGCTCACCGCCGCGGCGCGCCGGTTCCGTGCGTCAGCCGCGGAGCGGGTAGGAGCGGATGGGCTGCCAGCTGCCGGTGCCGTTGTGTTCGTAGCGGGTGAAGTGGTCGACGTCGAAGCGGGCCGAGTAGTCGGCCAGGCGGTCGAAGACGTCGTCGAGAGCCGGTTCCGGCACGTCGTGGCCGATGGTGACGTGCGGGTGGTACGGGTGTGCCAGGTCCCTCGCCAGGGGGCCGGTGCGGATCGCGCCGGCCAGCTGCTCGCACTCCCCGATGCCGGTCGCGAGCGCCACGAACACGACCTGGCTGACCGGCCGGAAGGTGCCGGTGCCGCGCAGCTGGATGGTGAACGGCGCGTTCTGCTCCGCCACGTTCGCCAGCAGCTCGTCGATACTGCGGTCCAGGTCGGCGGAGATCGGCAGCATGGTCGGGCCGAGCAGCGTGACGTGCGAGGGGATCAGCGCCGCGAGCGGGTCGCCGGTGGACGCGCGGGCCGCGTCGAGTTCGGCACCCCACGGTTGCGGGATGCCGATCGCGATACCGATGGTGCGCTCCACCGACGCCTCCAATTTCGCCCGCCGCCTCAACGACCGGCAGGGGCCAAGAACCCGATCTTGTCGTAAACCGTAGCCAGCGTCCGCACCGACACGGTACGGGCCTTCTCGGCACCGATGACCAGCAGTTTGTCCAGTTGCGCGGGATCGTCCAGGTACTCCTGCGTGCGCTGCTGGAACGGCGTCACGAACTCCACCACCACTTCGGCGAGGTCCTTCTTGAGGTCACCGTACCCCTTGCCGGCGTACGCCTCGACCAGCTCCGCGATCGGGCGGCCGGACAGCGCGGAGTAGATCGTCAGCAGGTTGCTCACGCCCGCCTTCGCCTCCGGGTCGAAGACGATGTCGCGGCCGGTGTCGGTGACCGCCGACTTGATCTTCTTCGCGATCTTCGCGGCCGGTTCCAGCAGCTCGATCAGGCCGTTGGTGGTTGACGCCGACTTCGACATCTTCGCACTCGGGTCCTGCAGGTCGAGGATCTTGGCGGTCTCCTTCACGATGTGCGGCTGCGGCAGCGTGAAGGTCTTGCCGAACAGCGTGTTGAAGCGCTGCGCCAGGTCCCGGGTCAGCTCCAGGTGCTGGCGCTGGTCCTCGCCCACCGGCACCGAGTCGGCCTGGTAGAGCAGGATGTCGGCGGCCTGCAGGATCGGGTACGTGAACAGGCCCACGCTGGACCGCTCCGCGCCCTGCTTGCTCGACTTGTCCTTGAACTGGGTCATCCGGCTGGCCTCGCCGAAGCCGGTGATGCAGCTCATCACCCAGCCGAGCTGCGCGTGCTCGGGCACGTGCGACTGCACGAAGACCGTGCAGCGGGCCGGGTCGAGGCCGACGGCCAGCAGCTGCGCCACGCTGACCCGGGTGCGCTCGCGCAGCAGCTTCGGGTCGTGCCCGGCGGTGATCGCGTGCAGGTCGACCACGCAGTAGAACGCGTCGTGCGTCTCCTGCATGCCCACCCAGTTGCGCACCGCGCCCAGGTAGTTGCCCAGGTGGTACGAGCCGCCGGTGGGCTGGATCCCGGAGAGCACCCGGGGCTTGCTGTGCTGGGTCGCGTCGAAGGACATGGTCGCCATTCTCCCACCCGGATGATCGGCCCACGAACCTGGGAACCGGCCGCCGCCGGCAGGACTCACTAGAGTCGCCGAGAACGAGGGACCAGGGAGACCATGACCGCGCAGGACGAGCTGGGTGAGCTGTACCACGCCGGGTACCGCCGGCTGGTGGCGCAGGTCTACGCGTTCACCACGGACCTGACCGAGGCGCAGGACGCGGTGCAGGAGGCCTTCGCCCGGGCGCTGGCCCGCCGGCACGGCCTGAGCGATGTGGACGCGCCGGAGGCGTGGCTGCGTACCGTCGCGATCAACGTGGTGCGCCGCCGCTGGCGGCGTCGCCAGCTGCTGGACACCATCCTGCTGCGGGAGCGGCCGCTGGCCCGGGTGACCGCGGCCGCCCCGGAGCCCGACAACACCGACCTGCGCGAGGCGCTGGCTGCCATCCCGAGCCGGTACCGCGAGGTCATCGTCCTGCACTACCTCGCCGATCTGCCCCTGGACGAGGTCGCCGAACTGCTGGAGGTCCCCGTGGGCACGGTCAAGTCACGGCTCTCCCGAGGCCGGGACGCGCTGCGGGGGCTGCTCGACGACGTCGAGGCCCCGCCGCTGGAGCAGGTGCGGGTCCGGGCGGGCCGGATCAAGACCCGCCGCCGGACGGCGCAGGCCGCCAGCGCCGCCGCGGTGCTGCTGATCGCCGCCGTCGGGGTGTTCCGGCCGTGGCGGCCACAGCTGTCGCCGGACCAGACCGCGGCCTCGCCCAGCGCCTCGGTCAGCGCGCCACCCGCACCCGTGTACTCGGGATCAGGGTCCGCGGCGGGCCTGGACATCGACGGCATCTTCAACCCCGCCACCGCCCCCGACCTGCCCGGCTCCATCGCCGAGTTCGAGCTGGCCGGCGGGGCCGGCTGGCTGCGCACCGCCTGCTCCAGCCGGGAGCTGCCGAGCTGCCAGCCGGCCTTCGCCCGCACCGGCGACGGCGGCCAGACCTGGCAGGTCGTGACGGACGACGGCGCGGCGGCGCCGGCGGTCCCCGGCGCCCCCGGGCTCACCGTGACCTGGGCCGCCCGTGGCCGCACCCCGTCCGGCGCGGCGTGGGTGGGCGGGCTGGACGGCGGTGCGGCCTACCTCGCCTCGTCCGCCGACGGCGGGCAGTGGCAGCGCCACCCGCTGCCGGGCGCGGCCGGCGCGGACCGGGTCACGGCCACCGTGCGCGGCGAGGACGTGCTCGCGTTCGCCCTGAAAGACAACAAGATCATCGCCGTGTACGCGGGCCGCACGCCCGTCCGCGTCTCCGGCGGGGCCGGGTTCGCTCCCGTCGGCGAGCCCGTCTACCTGCCCGACGGCCGCATCCTGGTGGCCGGCCCGGAGAGCCGGTTCTACGTCAGCGGCGACCAGGGCGCGAGCTTCACCCCGGCGGCCGGCACCCTGCCGAACGTCGGCGAGCTGCGTGCCACGTCCGACGGCTACGTCGCGCTCGACCTGTTCCGCGCCGGCTGGGTCGCCGTCTCCACCGACGGCCTGACCTGGCACAAACTCCCCATCCGCTGACGAAGGAAGGGCACCTTCACAACGCTCCGCGTTGCAGAAGGTGCCCTTCCCATCATGGCCGCGGTATCAGGCCAGGTCGGGTAGCGGGGTCGGGTCGACCAGGATCGGGTCGGCGGGAGTCAGGTCCAGCGGGGTCAGCCGGACCCGGGCGACCCGGCGGCCGTCCAGGGCCAGCACGGTGAGCCGGTACGCCTCCACCGTGGCGCTGTCCCCCGCGGCGGGCAGCCGGCCCAGGGCGCTCATCAGGAAGCCGCCCACGGTCTCGTACGGCCCGGCGGGCAGCGTGATCCCGGTGCGCTCGGCGAAGTCGGCGAGATTGAGCATGCCGTCGACCTCGTCCGGCGCGGGCCCGCCCGGGGCGTGGGCGGCGGGGGTGTCGTCGTACTCGTCGTGGATCTCGCCGACCAGCTCCTCGATCAGGTCCTCGAGGGTCACGATGCCGGCGGTGCCGCCGTACTCGTCGACGACGACGGCGATGGTGTGCCGCTCACGGCGCATCTCCGACAGCGCGGCGAGCACCGGTTTGCTGGCCGGGAAGCGCTTGATCTCGCGGGACAGCTCGCGGACCGAGCGCTCCGGGCGCTCGTCCCAGAGCAGGTCACGCAGGTGCACGAAGCCCACCACGTCGTCGTGGCTGCCGTCGGCGATCGGCATGCGGGTGTGCCCGGCCTCGCGGGCCTCGGCGATCGCCTCCGCCACGGTCATGCCCACCGCCAGGAACCACACCTCGGTGCGCGGCACCATCACCTCGCGCAGCGTGGCCGCCGAGCGCGACAGCGCCTTGCTGATGATGTGCCGCTCCTCCGGGTCCAGCGCCGTGTTCACGGCGACCAGCTCCCGCAGCTCGGCCTCGGTGATCTGCTCGCGCCCGGCGGTCGCCTCGACCCCGAGCACGCGGCTCGTCCAGCGGGTCAGCGCGTCGGCGGCCCGTACGATGGCCGGTGCCACGGCACGGGCCATCCGCCCGGGCGGACGTAACCGGGGCTCCCGTCGGCGCGGCTCGCGGCCATGGGTCTCCCGCTGGCGGGGGGTGTTCTGCCGGGGCACGGACATGGGCGCATATTAGCCTTCCCGGATAACCGTTCCGGCATGACGAGCGGCACAGGCAGGCCAGGGACAGCGATTTCCGGGTTTTCGCGGGCGTCCGGCCACTACCCGACAGCCCATCGGAACGTTCGAGCCTGTTGCTTTATGTTTGAATGTGATGAGATAGCGGAACGACACGACCGACACCGCGCGGGCTAGGCTGGCCCGCACCAGCAGTTCGAGGAGCTTCTTACATGAAGGTACTGGTCACCGGAGGCGCCGGATACGTCGGCAGCGCCGTGGCGCGGCTGCTCGTCGACGCCGGCCACGAGGTCGTCGTGCTCGACGACCTGTCCCGCAACGACGCCTCCCAGGTGCCGGCCGGGGCCCGCCTCGTGCAGGCACGCATCCACGACGCCGCCACCGTGCTCACCCCCGACGCCGGGTTCGACGCGGTGCTGCACTTCGCCGGCCTGATCGCGGCCGGGGAGTCGATGGTCCAGCCCGAGCTGCACTGGGACAACAACACCGTCGGCTCGCTGGCGCTGCTCGACGCGATGCGCGCGGCCGGTGTCCGCCGCCTGGTGTTCTCCTCCACCGCCGCCACCTACGGCGACCCGTCCGAGCTGCCGCTGACCGAGAACGCCGTCACCAAGCCGGTGAACACGTACGGCGCGACCAAGCTCGCCGTCGACATGGCCATCGCCTCCGAGGCGCACGCCCACGAGCTGGCCGCGGTCAGCCTGCGCTACTTCAACGTGGCCGGGGCGCTGGTGCTGCCGGACGGCTCGATGATCGGCGAGCGGCACGACCCGGAGACCCACCTGATCCCGATCGCGCTCCAGGTCGCCGCCGGGCAGCGGGAGAAGCTCGCCATCTTCGGCGACGACTACCCGACCCCGGACGGCACCTGCATCCGCGACTACATCCACGTCGGCGACCTGGCCCAGGCCCACCTGCTGGCGCTGGAGGCGGCCCGCCCCGGCGAGCACCGCGTCTACAACCTCGGCAACGGCACCGGCTTCTCCTGCAAGGAGGTCGTCGACGCGGTACGCGAGGTCACCGGGCACCCGCTGCCGGTCGAGATGGCCCCACGCCGCCCCGGGGACCCGGCCGAGCTGGTCGCCTCGTCGGCGAGGGCCCGCGCCGAACTCGGCTGGACGCCCGCGAAGCCCGATCTGCGCGACATCGTCGCCGACGCCTGGACCTTCTTCCGGAGCGGACTGTGACCGCCGTCGACCAGGGCGTGTGGGCCGCACCGGGCCGCATCAACCTGATCGGCGAGCACACCGACTACTGTGACGGCTTCGTGCTGCCGTTCGCCCTCCCGCAGCGCACCGTCGTCACCGCGGAGCGCCTCGACCGGCCCGAGTGGTCCGTCACCTCGACGCTGACCGGCGAGACGGTCACCTTCGACCTGTCCGAGCCGGTCACCGGCTGGGCGGCGTACGTCGCCGCCGTCGTCTGGGTGCTGCGCGAAGCCGGTCACGAGGTGCCCGGCGCGCGGCTGTCCATCGACTCCGACGTGCCCGGCGGAGCCGGCCTGTCCTCGTCGGCCGCGCTGGAATGCGCGGTGCTGTCCGCGCTCGCCGACCTCGGCGGGCTCGACATCCCGGTGGAGCAGCGGCCGAGTCTCGCCCAGCGCGCCGAGAACGCGTACGTCGGCGTGCCCTGCGGGATCATGGACCAGTCCGCCTCGACGCTGTGCCGCGAGGGCCACGCGCTGTTCCTCGACTGCCGCAGCCTGGCCACCGAGCAGATCCCGCTCGACCTGGCCGGTCAGGGCCTCGCCATCCTCGTCATCGACAGCCGCGCCCCGCACCAGCTCGTCGACGGCGAGTACGCCGCCCGCCGCGCCGCCTGCGAACGCGCCGCCGAGCTGCTCGGCGTGCCCGCGCTGCGCGACGCCGTCCTCGACGATCTGTCCCGGTTGGACGACGAGCTGCTGATCCGCCGCTCGCGCCACGTCATCACCGAGAACGCCCGCGTGCTCGACACCATCGCGCTGCTGCGCGAGGGCCGGCTGCGCGAGATCGGCCCGCTGATGACCGCCTCGCACGCCTCGATGCGCGACGATTTCGAGATCACCGTGCCCGAAGTGGACGAAGCAGTGGACACGGCGCTGGCCGCCGGCGCGTACGGCGCCCGGATGACCGGCGGCGGCTTCGGCGGCTGCGTCCTGGCCCTGGTCGAGGCCGAAAAGGCCGCCACCGTCGCCGAAGCGGTCACCACCGCCTTCGCCGCCCGCGGCTTCAACCCGCCCGCCACCTTCCTCGCCCTCCCCTCCCCTGGCGCCCACCGCCTGTCCTGACCAAAGGAAGGGCACCTTCACAACGCTCCGCGTTGTAGAAGGTGCCCTTCTTGACGCGCTCCGCCGCTTGAGCGGGGGCGCTGCACCGGTCGTACGGTGCGGGGCGGTTCCGTATCCGACACCACAGTGGACGGTCTTGCGGGCATGCGGCAGGATGCCGCGCATGGCTTCCGCGGAACGCAACTCGTACCTCGACCAGGTCGTGGCCCAGTCGGCGCAACTGGAGCAGGACCTGCGGGTGAAGAAGGCCCCGATGGCACCGGCACCGGCCGCGGGCGGCGGCGACACCAGCAACCGGGCCCGGCGCAGCGCCACCGAGGCGGCCACCACCCCGCCGACCGCCGTCGACGTGCGCGTCACCGGCTTCGGCCCGTGGAAGACCGTGCTGGTCCCGCCGAACGCCTTCGTCGTGCACACCCGGCGCGGCCGCGAAAAGCCCCTGCACCTGGGCCTCGGCACGTCCTTCCGGTACCGGTCGGCCACCGACTCCTACCTCGTGGTGCCCGGCACCATGCAGACCATCCTGCTCAACGCCTTCTGCATCTGCCGCGAACTGCAGGGCGTGCTCGTCCAGGCGTACGTCCAGTGGATCGTCCAGGACATCGCCACCGCCTACCGCAAGCTCGACTTCGGCGACGCCTCCGACCCGATGCGCCTGGTCAACCTCCAGCTCAAGGAGCAGGCCGAGGCGGCGATCAAGGACAAGGTCGCCACCATGAGCGTGCACGAGGTGCTCAGCGACAAGCAGCCCATCATCGAGGAGCTGACCGCCCGGCTGCGCGGGGTCGCCGAAGGGGCCGGTGACAGCGACACCGGCCTCGGCCTGCGCATCGTGACCGTGCAGATCAAGGAGGCCGTGGTCACCTCCGCCCGGCTCTGGGAGAACCTGCAGAAGCCGTTCCGCTCCGAGCAGGGCCAGCTCGCCCGGCTCGCCGAACTCGGCGCGCAGGAGATCATCACCGGCCGGGAGCTGGCCTCCCAGCGTCTCGACCAGCTGCAGCGGCTGGAGAACGACCGCGAACTCGCCGACCTCAAGGCACGCAACGCCGCCGGCGCGTTCGACCGCGACGCCGCCGAGCGGCTGCGCCGGGGCGAGCGCGAGCAGGCCGACGCCCGCGCGCTGGCCAGCCAGGCCAGCGAGACCACCCTGCACGAGCTGCAGCTGGAGCAGCAGCGGCACGCGCAGGAGACCGAGATGCGCCGGCTGCGCCTGGAGCTGGAGCAGACGCTGCAGCGCCTGACCCTCGACCACGAACTCGCCGTCGCCCGCGACCGCGCCGAGCAGCTGCACGCCGCCGCGCTGCTGGAGCTGGAGCGCGACCGGGTCGGCCAGGACATCGCCAACGGGCGCTCGCCCGAGGCCGTGCAGGCCGAGCTGATCGCGCGGCTGCCGGAGATCGTCGCCAAGCTCCCGAAACCGGACGAGGTGCGTACGGTCAACCTGTCCGGTGCGGACGGCGGCAGCCTGTCCGGGATCGTCGCCGAGCTGGCCGCCGCGGTCACCGCGATCCGGTCAGCGGTAACGTCGCGCGAATGATCGCGTGGGTGAGCCCGTCCGACGCCGCGTTCGGCGCGGTCGCGGAACTGTTCGACGACTACCGCGCGCACTACGGGCAGCAGCGGGCGTACGGCGCGACCCGGCAGTGGCTGCAGGACCAGGCCTCATCGGGTATGCGGATCAGCGCGTCCTTCGCCGCCGGGCGTCCCTGCGGGCTGCTCACGGCGCTCGTGATGCCCGCATCGCTGACGCTCGGCACGTTCTGGATGGTCCGCGACCTCTACGTGCTGCCGGAGCACCGGGGCAGCGGCCACGCCCGCGCGCTGGTCACGCACGCCGTGGCCGCCGCCCGCGCCGCCGACGCACGTCGCCTGTCCCTGCAGACCGAGCAGGACAACACCGCAGCCCGCACGCTGTACCGCAGCCTCGGCTTCCACGAGGTCGACGGCTACCTCTCCTACAGCATCGACGGCTGACCCGGCCCGAAAGCCCGCGGTCGCTGTCCGCGAACCAGGCGGTGGCGGGTGGCCTGGGCCGGAAACGACGAACCGCACCTGCCGTTGTTCGGCGAGTGCGGTTCGTCGTTCGTCCGTGGTGGCCGTCAGGCGGCTTCGATGATCATGCCGGCGGCGACGGTGCGGTTGGTGGCTTCGTC
>NZ_JBHTAC010000065.1:0-38667 GCF_042663325.1 Catellatospora aurea | reverse complement strand
TTCTCGGCCGTGATCATGTTGAACTCACGGGCGGCGATCGTGCTGTACGTCGAGTCGCCGAGCCTGTTGGCGGCGATGGCGGTGCCGAAGTACCGGCCCGACTGCGCCGCGGCGGCGCCGAGGGTGCTGGCCGCGGCGTTCGCGTTCGGCATGACGAGCACGACGGTGAGCAGGGCGAGGGCACCGGCGGCCGCGGTCAGCGCGGCGGCGCGGATGGGCGACCGCCGCTGTGGGTTCCTGCCATGATGCGCGGTGGGAAGCGCAGTCACCATGGTCTCCTTTCGTGGTCGGCGCACGCGTCGTCTCGGGCGATCGGTGCGGCGCCGGGGAATCGGGCATCGATACCGGGGCATGTTGCCACGCTTGGATGCCCGCCGCAACGGAAACTTTTCGATAACTTCCGGAAGGTGGTCAACGACCAATGCGGACTGAACCGCACCCCGCGCTAGGTCGACATCCACTCACGACAGCTATTTCAGCAGCCCAGGTGGCCCAGCATGTGGTCATCACTGATGCTTTGGGATCACCGTCCGCGCGGTGCGAAAGTTCAACACACAGTGGATCACTGTAGGTGTTCCGAAACTTCCGGACGACCTTCGGAACAGCTCAGGCGGCGGCCATCACCGCGACGGTGTGCGCCCGGATGCCGACGGCGGGCTCACCGGAGGACCGGCCGACGACGTCCAGCACGTGCCGCTGAGCCTGCTCGGCCAGCCCGTCGTAGATCTCGACGAACACCTCGCGGGCCTGCGCGCGGGGCCATCCCGCGGGCAGCAGTTCCAGCGGCAGCTGCGGGTCGAGCAGCGGGATGTGCCGGTAGGCGTCCATGATCTCGGTGCGGGCCCGGACCGCCGCGGCCCCCGCGATCCGTCCGTCGCGGACGCGCCGCAGCAGCGGTCGCCACTGCCGGTCGAAGGCCGCGTAGTGCTCGGTGATCGCCGCGATGTCCCACGCCTCGATCGGGTTGCGATCCGCGGTGGCGGCCAGGTCGACGTGCGCCGCCCGGAACACGGTCATCGCGCCGGGCGTGACCTCGGCCAGCCGCCCGGCGACGGTGGGATTCCACGGATCCGGCGAGACCCACAGGCCGTCGTACAGCGGCGCGAACCCCAGCCAGCGCAGCTGGCCGCGCAACGATCGCCGCTGGGTGCCGTGCTCCTGCGGCAGCGAGAAGGCCACCAGCGTCCAGGTGCCGTCCCAGGTGCGGGGCCGCTCGGCGAACCGGGCGATCCAGGCACCCCCGGCGGACAGCTCGTCGGCCGCGTCGCCGGTCAGCCGGTAGAAGCTGCGCCGGCCGTCCCGGCTGCTCTCCAGCACGCCCCGGCGGGCCAGCCGGCTGATCGCGGTCCGGGCCGCGCCGCTGGTGATCCCGAACTCGCCGAGCAGGGTGGTGACCGCGGCCGACGGCAGCCAGGCCCGCGTGGGCAGCGTGTAGTCGGCGACCAGTGTCGTGGCCAGACCCTGCGGCGAGTTGCCCGACTGGCGTCGGGGCAGCCGCGAGCCGCCGTCCACATCGGGGAAGGTCTCTTCGATCTCGAACAGTTTCACCACGACTCCGGCGCTGCGTCGACCACGCCCCGCGACGCGGGGCCCCGCCCATCGTAGGTGCGACCTGTCGGCGGCCACGCGACGCCGAGGCGGCTCGGACGCCATTCGAGCCGTTCGATTGACACTTTCCTGTCCGACCGGCATCCTTCATGACACACGTCGTCGAAGGAGCCCGACCACGTGGCGAACGAAGTCCGGCACACCGGCAGGGGCAGGCCAGGGCAAGCCGACCCGCAACTGTTGTCATCAAGGAAGTGCCATGACACGAACGACCAGCTCAAGCCGACACCGATGGCTGCTGAGCAGCCTGCTGACCCTGGCGCTGACCGGCGCCGTCCTGCTGGTGCCGCGCCTGGCCGAGGCCGGGCCGACCGCCGGCTGCGGCAGAACCCCGACGCTGACCAGCGGGACTCGCTCGATCCAGAGCGGCGGCCAGAACCGCACGTACATCCTGAGCATTCCAAGCACCTACAACAACACCCGGCCGTACCGGCTGATCTTCGGCCTGCACTGGCTCAACGGCACCGCCAATGACGTCGCCACCGGCGGATCGGACGGGGCGGCCTGGGCGTTCTACGGGCAGAAGCAGCTGTCCAACGACGGCACGATCTTCGTCGCGCCGCAGGGCATCAGCAACGGCTGGGCCAACACCAACGGCCGGGACGTCACCCTGATCGACGACCTGGTCAGCCTCGTGCAGGGCGACCTGTGCGTGGACACGGCCCAGGTCTACGCCATGGGCTGGAGCTACGGCGGCGCGATGAGCTACGCGCTGGCCTGCGCCCGGCCTGCGGTGTTCCGGGCGGTCGTGGTCTACTCCGGCGCCAACCTCAGCGGCTGCAGCGGGGGCACCCAGCCGGTCGCCTACTTCGGCATCCACGGCACCCACGACAGCGTGCTCAACATCTCGCAGGGCCGCTCGATCCGCGACACCTTCGTCCGCAACAACGGCTGCACCGCGCAGAGTCCGCGCGAGCCGGCGCAGGGCAGCCTGACGCACATCACCACGCTCTACTCGGGGTGCCGGTCCGGTTATCCGGTCCAGTGGGCCGCCTTCGACGGCGACCACGCCCCGCACCCGGTGGACGGGTCGACGGCCACCAGCGGCACGCGCACCTGGACGTCGGCGGCGGTCAACACCTTCCTCGCCCAGTTCGCCGGCACGCCCTCCCCCAGCGCCTCCCCGTCGGCCAGCCCGTCGCCGAGCGCTTCCGCCTCACCGAGTCCCCGCCCGAGCAGCCCCGCGCCCAGCAGCCCCGCGCCGTCCTCGCCCGCACCCGGCGGCGCATGCAGCGCGAGCTACCGGACCGTCAACCCCTGGCCCGGCGGCTTCCAGGGCGAGGTGACGGTCACCGCGGGCAGCGCCCCGCTCACTGGTTGGTCCGTCAGCTGGACACTCAGCAGCGGCCAGTCCATCACGCAGCTGTGGAGCGGCACGCTGTCGACCAGCGGCCAGTCCGTGACGGTGCGCAACGTCTCCTACAACGGGTCGCTGTCGGCCGGCGGGTCGACCACGTTCGGCTTCCTCGCCGGTGGCACTCCGTCGACGCCGACGCTGACCTGCTCCGCTGCCTGATGCACCGTCCGCGGAAGGTCCCTCCGCACTGACGGGGGTCGTCGACCCGGCCTCACCGATCGCGAGGCCGGGTCGACGACATGTTGTCAGCTGCGCAGACTCCACTGCTGGTTCGCGCCGCCGTTGCAGGACCACAAGACGATCTTCGTGCCGTTGGCGGTCCCCGCGCCGGTGGCGTCCACGCAGAGCCCGGACTGCACGCTGGAGATGGTGCCGTTGGCGTTGACGTTCCACTGCTGGTTGGTGCCGCCGTGGCAGTCCCAGATGACCACCGCGGTGCCGTTGGTCGTGCCGGCCCCGGACGCGTCCAGGCACTTGTTGCCGTACAGGGTCAGCTGCTTGCCGCTGGTGTAGGTCCACCGCTGGTTGGTGCCGCCGTGGCAGTCCCACAGCTGCAGCTGGGTGCCGTTGGCGGTGGCACTGTTGGGCGCGTCGACGCAGCGGCCGGACTGCCCGCCCACGAGCTGGACGTTCTGCTGGCCACCGCCGCCGGTGCCCTCACGCCGGACGATCGACTTCGACTCCACCGAGCGCACGCCCTGCGCGTCCACCACGTAGAGCCGGTACTCGCCCGCCGCGCTGGGAACAGCGATCGAGGTGGCGGTGCCGTCGGCGCGGGTCATCGTCGCCCCGGCGGTGAAGCTGGTCGTGCCGTACGGGGCGAGCCAGACCGACTTGGTCGAGTCGCCGGTGCCGCGGATCGGGATCGACGTGCCGCTGCTGCCCACGTAGGTGCTCGCCGGCAGCACGTAGTCGGGCAGCACCAGGTTGGCCTGCGGGATGATGCCCCGGTAGGCGTCCTCCAGCCCGGAGTTCACGGCGATGCCGTACGCCGCCGCGGGCCAGACGTAGTCGGACGAGACCAGGATGTCGTGGACGGTGCTGTTGGGCAGGACCTTGTTCGACACCTTGTTGATGGGGCCGTAGGTCTGCGTGATGCTCAGGTCGTGCTTGCGGCCCCAGTCGTCGGAGTTGACGAGCCAGGTGACGTTCTTGTCGACGCTGAGCACGTTGTCGCGGAACGTCATGTACGCCGAGCCCTCATCGGGGTGCAGGCCGTACTTGTGCCCGGACGGAACGCCCTGCAGGTAGTTGTTGGTGATGGTGGTGCCGGGCTGGCTGCCCAGGGTGTAGATCGGCGCGGTGTCGCTGAGGCGCTGGACCGTGTCGATGAAGTGGTTGTGGCTGATCGTGTTGTTCTTCGCGGTCGTCGTCGGCCGGTTGGGCGCGATCGAGCCGGACGAGCCGTCGAAGTTCCACCATCCCCAGCCCATCGTGATGCCCGACCACGGCGCCTTCTCGATGCGGTTGCGCTGCACGGTCAGGGTGTCGACGAAGTAGGCCGTGACGGGGCTGTGCCCGTTGAACAGCACGGCGCTGTCGTACAGGTAGTTGTTCTTGATGTCGATGGTCTTGGGCAGGCCCTCGACCGCGACCGGGTACTTCTCGCGGTTGCTCGACGTGTGGTCGCCGATGTACACGTGCTGGGGGTGGCCCACGCTGATCGCCGACCCGGCGATGTCGTTGGTGAAGTTGCCGATCAGCTGCGAGTTCTGCACGTCGTTGACCATGCCGACGCCGTCGGCCCCGGCGTGCTGGATCCGGTTGCGCTGCAGCAGGATGCCGTCGGCGTTCTGGATGTCGATCATGGTCGGGGTGACGTCGACGTTGCGGTAGTAGTAGGCGTGGAAGTTCTGCTTCGCGTACGCGGTGGCGCCGAGGTTGCCCTGCTGCGCCTGCTTGTAGGGCGAACCGGACACGGTGAACAGGTTCCAGTCCGAGTGCTGCGCGGTGAGCCCGGACAGCGTGATATTGCGCGCGTGGCTGCTCGTGGAGGTGCCGGCGATGCGCAGCAGCGTGGTCACGTTGTTGGGCGCGAAGACCGCGGCGGTCGCCATGTTCTCCGAGCTCGCCTTGTAGTAGTACAGGGTCTGGGTGGACTTGTTGAAGTAGAACTCGCCCGGGGTGTCCAGGAACTCGTAGGCGTTCATGACCTTGTGGGTGCCCCCGACCTGGGCGTTGCCGTTGAACGCGCCCTGGGCGATGGCCGCGCCCGGCTGCTGGAACAGCGCGATGCGGCCGGAACCGTCGCTGGTCACCTGGCGCACGCCGACGATGGCCGTGGTCCAGGTCGTGCCGGTCTCGATCTCGATGTCGTCGTGGTTGGCGCTGATGGCGGGGAAGTCCGAGGCGCTGTAGCGGGCCCCGTCACACTGCGAACCCGACTCCCACGCCCACGCCGCCTGACCGGCCGTGATGTTGTACGTCCCGTAGCAGCCCGCCGACGAGATGGTCTTGGACGCCATGTAGGCGCGCTTGTCGTTGACATACAGCGCGCGCAGCTTGTTGGAGCGGCTGAGCGGGGCCTTCCAGATGTTGCCGCTGTGCTGGGTCCACCCCGTCACCTGCACACCGCCGTCGAGGACCGGCGTCTCGTTGTTGTAGGCGGAGTAGAACACGCGGTAGCCGTTGGTGCCCGAGTCGCTCGCCCCCAACTCGATGGTGCTGCTCACCGGGTACGTGCCGCCGCGAAGGTACACGTAGATGTCGCCGGTCATGTTCGTGTTGATGGTGCGGACGAGGTCCCGGGCGCGCTGCACGGTCTTGAGCGGCGAGCCGATGGTGCCCGGGTTGCTGTCGCTGCCGTTGGGGGCGACGTAGTACGTCGCCTGGGTCGCGGCCGCGGCAGGCGCCTGGGCGGCGACGGCGGCCGCCACCGAGGCGGACACGAGGACCGCGACCGCCACCAGCGATCTTCCCACGGTCGACAAAGCTGACTTCACGTCTCTTCCTTTCGACTGCCGCAGCTCGGCGGTGTCCGCCGCTGCGTCCGGAGTGCGATGGGCCGTGGATGGTGCGAGCCGCTGCCCGGGAGGGCGTTTGTCCTCCTTGGAGCATCGCCACAGTAGCGACGTATGACGTCACACGTCAACGGCTTGTGTCTATTCCGTTTCGGCCGGGTTCCGTGTGCGGACCGCGCTTTTCGTCGAGTGGGCGGCCGGGCGACGCCGGCTCCCGCGCCTGTCGTGGCCGCCGGGCCGGCACGATGCGACCGGCCCGGCGTTCCCGGTCAGTTCCGGGTGCTCCACTGCTGGTTGGCGCCGCCGTGGCAGCTCCACAGCTGGATCCTGGAGCCGTTGGCGGTGCCCGCGCCCGACACGTCGACGCACAGCCCCGACTGGACACCGGTCAGGGTGCCGTTGGCGTTGAGGTTCCACTGCTGGTTGGCCTGGCCGTTGCAGTCCCAGATGATCACGGCGGTGCCGTTGGCGGTCCCGCCTCCGTTGGCGTCCAGGCACTTGTTGCCGTACACCGTGAGCTGCCGGTTCGCGGTGTAGGTCCAGCGCTGGTTGGTGTTGCCGTGACAGTCCCACAGCTGGAGCTGGGTGCCGTTGGCCGTGGACGAGTTGGGCACGTCGACACAGCGGCCCGACTGCTGGCCCACCAGCAGCACGTTCGACTGGCCGGGAGCCGGGCTGCTCGGCGGCGGGGAGCTCGGCGGCGTGCCGGAGCCGAACTGGGCGATGAACCGCCAGGCCTCGGCCTTGGTCCAGGTCCGCGCGCCATCCTCGCAGCCGGAGCAGCCCTCGACCGGCGCAGGCCCGTGGCCGCCGTCGAAGGCGGCCCACTGCACGGGATACCCCGCGCGGCAGGAGTAGGTGGTCGTGATGTGCCTGCCGCTGCCCGCGGCCGGTTCCGAGGCGTTCTGCTGGGCGCAGCCGTTGTTGCGCAGGAAGGTGTCGCGCAGCGAGCGGCCCTGCGAGATGTTGAGCACGTTGTCGGAGATGCCGTGGATGCCGAAGTAGGCGATCGGCTGGCTGCCGCCGCTGCATCCGGACAGCTGCGCGCCGGCGTACACCACCACGGCGCGGAACACGGTCGCCCGCGCGCAGGCGATGGCGTAGCTCATGCCGCCGCCGTAGCTGAAGCCCATGGCGAACCGCTGGGTGGTGTCGACGCACAGGTCGTTCTCGATCATGCGGATCATGTCGTCGGTGAAGGTGACGTCGGCCCCGCCGGAGTTGGCCCAGCCGTTGCCGAGTCCCTGCGGGGCGACCAGGATCGCGCTGTTGTCGGACTGCTGCTGCATGCCGTAGAAGGACCACGTGCTCCCGCTGCTGCCGCCCGAGGAGACGTCGTTCATGGTGCCACCGCGCCAGTGGTAGGCGAAGATGAGCCGGTAGGGGCGGGTGTTGCTGTAGCCGTCGGGGACGCGCAGGTTGAAGCTGCGGTTCTGGCCGCTGCTCTGGATCGTGTACGTGCCGGTGCGCAGGGTCGGGCTCTTGCCGCAGCCGGCGGTCGTGGCGGCGTACGCCGCCGGGCCGGTCAGGGCGGTGGCCGTCAGGGCTCCCGCGACGACGACGGCGGCTGCGCCGAGCGCGGCGAGCCACCGTTGCCGTGCGGGCCGGTGCTGGATGGATTCCACGGTGCTGTCTCCTTGCTTGGGAGCGGGGACTGCACTGGCGACGGCCGCCTGCGGCTGGGGCACGGGACAGCACAGTCCGACCGCCGCACCCGGGCGGGCGGGCGGTTGATCTGGCGGGATGGAGCCGGACCTGGGCGATGTGGTCCGCGGTGCGGCTGCCGGTCCAGGCGTCGCCGCACCACGCGGTGGGCTGAGCGGCGGTCGGCTCGCTGCCCCAGGCCGACTGTCCCCGTGGGACAGCGCCACCGTAGCGACGTAACACGTCACATGTCAACGACCGCCGTCGATCCCCGTGGTGCAGGGAAACCCACACCCTTGACGCCTTGCATGTTATCGGTCACATTGGACCGAACACATCACATGTCATCCATGTTATTAGGCCGAGGACGACAGGTAACGACTGCCTCCCCGCCGAAACCGTTTCGATGTGAGCGGTCACCGCTGCCCTGGTCAGTGGCCGCCTGCCGAGACGACCTGAGTGAAGGGATCGACCATGGCCAAGTACGCGCGCCTGCTCGCCACCGCGGCGGCCACGCTGGCGCTGACCGTCGCGGTGATGCAGAACGGCGTGGCCCACGCCGAGTCCAACGGCGGGGTGCGGGTCATGCCGCTGGGCGACTCGATAACCGAGGGCACCCAGGTGCCCGGCGGTTACCGGATCGGGCTCTGGCAGCGGATGGCCGCCGGCGGATACCGCGTCGACCTGGTCGGCACGCAGTACAACGGCCCTTCCTCCCTCGGCGACCACGACCATCAGGGCCACCCCGGCTGGCGGATCGACCAGATCGACGCCAACATCACCGGCTGGCTCCAGAACACGACCCCGCGTACGGTGCTGCTGCACATCGGCACGAACGACGTGCTGCAGAACTACAACCTGTCCGGCGCCCCGGGCCGGCTGTCCGGCCTGCTCGACCGCATCACCGCCGCGGTGCCCTCGGCGGACGTGTTCGTCGCGACCATCATCCCGCTGAGCAACTCCGGTCAGGAGAACGCGGCGCGCACCTTCAACTCCGCCATCCCCGGCATCGTGCAGAGCAAGGTCAACGCGGGCCGGCGCGTCCACCTCGTCGACATGCACAGCGCGCTCACCACCGCCGACCTGATCGACGGCATCCACCCGACCGCGACCGGCTACGACAAGATGGCCGCCACCTGGTACGCCGCCCTGCGCGCGGTGCCGGGCAGCATCGGCTCCAGCACCACCCCGGCATCGTCCACGCTGGTCAGCGCGGCCTCCGGGCGCTGCCTCGACGTGCCCGGCAGCAACACCGCCAACGGCGTCCAGCCGATCATCTGGAGCTGCGGCGGCGGGCCGAACCAGCAGTGGACCGTCAGCGGGCAGGCCCTCCAGTCGCTGGGCAAGTGCCTGGACGCGCCCACGGGCGCGGCACCGGGCACGAAGGTCCAGCTGTGGGACTGCCACGGCGGCACCAACCAGCGGTGGAATCTCAACGGCAACGGCACCGTCAGCAACGTCGCCTCCGGACTCTGCCTGGACGTCTCCGGCAACGGCACCGCCAACGGCACCCCGGTGATCCTCTGGTCCTGCACCGCCGCGGCCAACCAGCGGTGGACCCGCGGCTGATAACCGCAGACATGTGAGCCCGCCCGGTGGACAAGTCCACCGGGCGGGCTCCGCTCATCGCAGGTCAGCGCAGTGTCATCACCACCGCGAGCGGTTCGGTCCGGTACGGGGTGTCCGTCTCGAACGCCAGCTGCGCCGCGTACACGCCGTGCCCGGCCACCGCCGGGGCCGACGCCGTGACGGTCACCGTGACGGTGCGGCCCGCCGGGATGGTGATCTCGGTGCGCTTCACCGCCAGCCACGACACGTCGGTGCCGCGGACGCAGGACTCCGCGCCGGGCAGCTGCTGCGCGGCCCCGGTGAGGGCGTCCGCGCTGATCTGGCCGCCGACCTGGTAGGTGCCGCACGCCGCCCCGCCGCCGAGCACGGCCCGGTTGGCGTTGGGCAGCTTCGACCACGCCGCCGTCGCCGGGTCGAACTCCATCACCTGGTTGGTGATGCTGCTCGCGGTGACGCCGCCGATGACGCGCAGCCGGCCGCCGACGGTGGCGTAGGCCATGCCGTACAGCGGGTTCAGGCCGGTCGTCGGCACCCAGGTGTCGGACTCGGCGAAGTAGCGGAAGGCGTCGCCGGTGGAGTCCTTCAGGTACGGCATCTGCCCGCCGACGCAGATCAGCCCGTTGCCGGCCGCGCCGCAGGCGTGGTCTGCGACACCGAGCGGGTAGTCGGCCAGCCTGGTCCACCGGTTCGTGTCCGGGTCGTAGCGGTAGGTCCGGTGCGACGGGGTGTCGCACGTGTAGGTCGGGCATCCGGCGACCGCGTACAGCTTGCCGTCGACCGTGGTGGTGGCCGCGTCGGCCACCGCGGCGGGCAGGTCGGCCCGGCGGGACCAGCGGTCGGTCATCGGGTCGTAGGCGTAGGTGGTGGCGAGGGGTTCGCCGGTCAGGTCCCAGCCGCCGACGACGTACAGCTTGCCGTCGACGAACGCGCCGCCCGCTCCCATCAGCGGCTGCGGCAGGGCGGCGATCGGCTTCCAGACGCGCGCCTGCGGGTCGTAGACGAACCCTTCGGCCATCATGCGGCCGTAGGTGTTGCCGCCGACCGAGTAGACGGTGCCGTCGTTGTCGGCGACCGTGTTCTCGATCAGCGGTTCCGGCAGCTCGGGCAGCTCCACCCAGGCGGTGCCGTCGGCGGCCGGCTGCCCGGGCCGCGGCGTCGCCGCACTGCGCACGAAGTCGCGGGACCTGGTTCCGGCCGACACGGCTACCTTGACCAGCGGCGTCTCGGGCCCGGCGGCGCGGTGCCCGCCGGCCTGCGGGGTGTAGCCGCGGTCCTGCTCGACGAGCCTGACCCGCAGCGGCCGGTCACCGGTGTTGGTGAGCCGGACCTCGCTGGTGACGGTGCGGCCGGGCCGCACGGACACCGGCAGGCTGGACCGGCTCACGGCCAGCTGCCCGGCCCGCAGGCTCCAGTCGCGACGCACGACGCGGTCGCCGACGGTGCGCACCGTCGCCGTGGCGTCGCCGTAGCGCAGGCCGGTCGCGGTCACCGGGACCGCTCCCCCGCCGGCGACGAACACCCGGTAGAACCCGGCGCTGTCGGTGGTCACCGCCGGTCCGGTGCCCGCCGACACCTTCGCGCCGCTGAGCACGCGGCCGGTGTTGGCGTCGCGGACCTGTCCGGCGATGAACCCGCCGGGCACGGCCGCGCACGCGCGCGTGCCGACGAAGACGTTGTCCACCTGCCACCAGTTGGCGAGGTTGCCCTGGTAGCGGAACCGGACCAGGACCCCGGACCGTCCCGCGGCCTGCGGAATCGCGATCTCGACGTGCCCGGAGACGCTGACGTCGGCGAAGTGGCGCACGACGCTCCAGGTCGCGCCGCCGTCCAGGCTGAGTTCGAGGTCGGCGGACTGGACACCGAAGTTGGTGGCCGAGTAGTCGCTGTCGAACCCGATCACCGGGGCGGCCACCCCGGTCAGGTCGGCCGGCGGGCTGATCAGGGCCGAGTTGATGTCACCGGACTGCGACCAGGTGTCGACGGTGGCGAACCCGCCGTCGCCGCCGGTCAGGTTGCCCTTGTGCGCGGGGTCGTCGAAGCGCCACGTCTGCCCGGCGCCGGTCTCGTCGGTGACCTGCCAGCCGTCCTCCGGCTGTCCGGACCAGCCGGTGAAATCGGTGGCGACGCCCTGGTGGCGCCAGGCGTATCCGGTGGCGTCGCAGGAGGTGTCGTCGGCGGTGAGCACGAGGTCGCGCCGGACCGTGCCGGTCTGGCCGGGTTTCGCGGCGTCGATCGTGGCGGTGGCCGTGCCGGGAACGTAGCCGGGCAGGTCGACCGGAGTCGCGCGCACGGTGTAGGTGCCGCCGACCGGCAGATCGACCTGGTAGCGGCCGGTGTACGGGTCGGTGCGGGCCGTCTCGGCGCGGCCGTCGACGGTGATCTTCGCGTAGAGCGGCCAGCCGTGGCCGGAGCCGTCGGTGACGGTGCCGGTCAGCGTCCGGGTCGGGATCGCGGTCAGGGTCAGGTCGCGCACGACCCGGGCTCCACTGCCGACCATCGCCTTGGCCACCGGCGCGGAGCGGTAGCCGGCGGCGGCGGCCGTGACGTCGTAACCGCCGACCGGCACGGGCAGGCGGTAGCGGCCCTGGGCGTCGGTCGTGGCGTGGAAGGTCGCCCCGGTGCTGTCGGTGGCGGTGACGGTCACGCCCGGGAGCGCGCCGTGCTTCTTGCCGTGGGTGTTGCGCCCGGCGGTGACGGTCCCGGTCAGCTGCCCGCTCGCGCCGAGGGTCAGCGCCGAGACCCCGGCCGGGGTGCCCAGTCCGGTGGGGCCGTCCCACCCCGCTCCGGCGGTGCAGAGCAGGTTGCCGCAGTAGCCGTTGACGCCGGTGGTGACGTCGGTCAGGCCCGCGGCCCGGTCCTTGCGGTACGGGTAGGTGACCGGGTAGGTGCCCGGCAGCGGGTCGCCGGCCAGGGCGTACATCCCGGCGAGCAGCGGCGCGGCCAGCGAGGTGCCGCCCCACTGCGCCCAGCCGTCCTGGCCGAGGGTGTTGTAGACGGCCAGGCCGGATTCCGGCGCCGCGGCGGCGGAGACGTCGGCGGTGGCACGTTTGTCGCCGCACTGGGTGTCGATGCCGGCCTGGTAGTCGGGGCGGGCCTCGTAGCTGGAGCAGCCGCTGCCCGCGTGCTCCCAGGCGGTCTCGGACCAGCCGCGCGGGGAGGAGTCGCGGGTCAGCAGGGTGCCGCCGACCGCGGTGACGTCCGGGTGGGTGGCCGGGAAGCTCTGCACGTTGCCGATGTCGCCGCTGGCGACCGTGATGGCGATGCCGGGGTGGTCGTAGTGGGCGTGGTAGAGGTGCTGGTAGTGGGCTTCGCCGGGGACGCCGTACGAGTTGGAGATGGCGACCGCGCCGAGCCGGGCCGCGGTGTCGACGGCGCGGCCCAGGTTGCCCATGGCGTTGTTGTCGGCCTGGACCAGCAGGATCCGGCACTTCGGGCAGGCCGCGGAGACGGCGTCGAGGTCCAGCGCGGCCTCGATCGACCAGCCCGGCTCCTCCAGGGGATAGTTCGTGCCGCCGGACTGGTCGACCTTGCGGAAGCAGCCGTTGGCGGTGGTGCAGGGCGGCAGTCCGTAGTGGGCGCGGAACACGGCCAGGTCGGCTTCGGCGGCGTCGTAGCCGAACGCGCCGACGATCGCGACCGTCTGGCCTTCGCCGCCGTCGGGAAGCCGGTACGCGGACCGGATGTCGGCCGGGCCCAGCGCGCCTGCCGGCGGCCCGGAGGCCTTCTGCTGCCGCCCGTCGCCGGCGGTCGGCAGGCCGAGCGCGAAGCAGCGGGCCAGCGGACCGTCCGCGGTGGACGTGGTGGCCTCGGCCGTGTTGCAGCCCGCTGGGCGGTACTGCGGGGCCGCCCGGTTCGGCGCGGCCTGCTCCGCCTGTGCGGCGGCCTGGGCCGGGACGCCCGCGAGCGCGCCGGTGGCCAGCAGCGACAGCACGACGAGCGCGATCCGTGCACCTGGGTGACGCCTGCGGGCCCCTGTCGAGGGCACGACCATGTGGAACTCCTAACCGTCCGAACGGGAGCGGCGCATGGTTGTCGCGGCCGCCACAGGGCCCGCCGTCAGCCGTACGTGCCTTTCGGCCACGGCGTCGGCGCGAGATGACGGCGATCTTGGCATGGGCCGGCGGGCGTGGACAATGTGTCGCGGCGTTCATGTTCAGGACAGCTGGCGGGTTCCGGACGGTGGTCTCCGGCTGGTTCACGCGCTGGAAACAGTCATGGCGGATCTTGGTTCGTCGTGCCGCGCAGGCATTTCACCGAGGCCGGAGGAGGCACGGAATGTGGCATGTGGTGGGAGTGACCGGGCCCGAGGAGGACGTCTACGAGGCGCTCACCCTGCGCCGCCAGGCGACCTTGAGCGAACTGCTCGGCGACGTGGCGCTCTCCCGGGCGCAGCTGACCCGTTCGCTGGGCCGCCTGGTCGAACACGGCCTCGCCGACCGCCTGCCCGGCCGGCCCGCGCGGTATGCCGCGACGCCACCCGACCAGGCCGCCGCGTCCCTGATCGCCGAGCAGGAGCGCCACCTGTCGCGGCTGCGTACGCACGCCGACCAGTTGGCCGAGCAGTTCCGCCGGCGGGACGCGACCGAACGGCATCCCGGTGAACTCGTCGAGGTGGTCGAGGGCGCCGCGAACCTGCGGGCCACCCTGGTGCGCCTGCAGCGGGAGGCCCGGGTGCAGATCAGAGGGATGGACCGGCCGCCGTACCTCGACAATCCGGTGAGCGGCAATGCCGAGGAGACCCATCAGCTCGCCGACCGCGGCCTGAGCTACCGGGTCATCTACGACCGCTCGGCGCTGACGATCCCGGGCCGGATGGCGGAGGTCTGGCGGGGCATCCAGCACGGCGAGCGGGCCAGGGTCGCCACCGAGGTGCCGATGAAGATGCTCATCTGCGACGACCGGTTCGCGGTCATCCCGGTGATGACCGGCGGGCGGATGACCGAGGCGGCTTACCTGGTGTATCCGTCGACGCTGCTGGACGCGTTCATCGCGCTGTTCGAGACGTTGTGGGAGCGTTCGGTCGCGGTCAACCGGCCCGGGGAGGAGCTGCCGGACGGGCTGTCGGATCGCAGCGCCGAGCTGCTCGGGCTGCTGGCCGGTGGCGCCACCGACGAGGCGATCGCGCGCACCCTGGGCTGGAGTGTGCGCACGGTGCACCGGCACGTGCACCGGATCATGGAGCTGGTCGGCGCCGAGACCCGGTTCCAGGCCGGCATGGAGGCGGTCCGCCGTGGTTGGCTCTGAGCCCGATGACATCACCTCTGAACAGGATGAAAGCTCCGAGCGGGTCGGCACTGCTGCTGGAGGCCCTGCTTCGCAGCGGTTTGAACGACGTCGTCACCGTCGAGCCGGCCACGGGCGGGCTTGCGGCGCTCGCCGGGATAGCCGTCCGCCGCGGCGTGCCGCCGGTGTTCGTCAAGGCCCTCGCCGAGCCGCCGGCTGACGATGTCTTCGTCGCGGAGGCCGAAGGGCTGGCCGCCCTGCGTGAGATCGGCGGCGCGCCGACCCCTGACGTGCTGCTGGCGAACCGGGACCTGCTGGTGTTGTCGATGCTTGCGCCCAGACCGCACAGCGAGAGCTTCTGGGAGCAGTTCGCGCACCTGCTCGCCCGCCTGCACACGAGCACCGTCCACCCGCGTTTCGGCTGGCACCGCGACAACTGGCTGGGCCGACGCCGCCAGGTCAACACCTGGCACGACGACGGCTTCGCCTTCTTCGCACAGCACCGGCTGCTGCGCTGGCTCGACCAGCCCCGGGTCGAGGCCGCGCTCGACCGGGCGGACCGCTCGGCGCTGGAACGGCTGTGCCACCGGCTGCCCGAGTTGCTGCCGGACCGCCCGGCCTGCCTGACGCACGGCGACCTGTGGGCGCAGAACATCATGGCCACCGCGGACGGCCGGCCGGCGCTGATCGATCCGGCGGTGTCCTACATGTGGGCCGAGGTAGACCTGGCCCACGTGTGGACGACGTCGCCGCCGCCCGAAGCCTCCCGTTTCTTCGCGGTCTACGCGGAGCTGACCTCCCTGGACAGCGACTGGCGCAGCCGTATGCCGATCATCCAGCTCCGGCAGCACCTCGCCGTGCTGGCCCAGTTCGACGACGACTGGGGCGCCGGCGACCTCATCCGCGCCACCCTGGCCCCCTTCCGTCGCCGGTCGGGCCCCTGACCCGGTTCGCCGCGGCGCGGGGGTGGGTGGCCACCACCCCCGCGCCGCCGGTCAGGCGATGGCGCAGGCCGCCCCGTTGAGCGTGAAGGAGGCGGGCTTGGCGGTGTTACCGGTGTGGGTCGCCTGGAAGCCGAGGCTGACGGATCCGCCGGCGGGGATGGCGGCGTTGTAGGCCAGGTTCCGGGCGGTCACCTGCCCGCTGGTCGGCGCGTAGACCGCGTTCCAGCCGGAAGTGATGGCCTGTCCGCCGGGCAGGGTGAAGACCAGGGACCAGCCGTTGACGGCGGCGGAACCCGTGTTGGTGATGGTGATGTTCTCGACCAGGCCGTTGTTCCACGCGTCGATCACGCTGGCGACACGGCAGGAACCGGTGCCGGGCGGCGCGGACGGGCTCGGCGACGGGGACGGGCTGGCCGGTGCGCTCGGACTGGGTGACGGGGACGGGCTGGCCGGGGTGCTCGGGCTGGGCGGGGTGCTCGGACCGCTGGTCAAGCCGAAGAACGCGACGGCTGCCGCCGCCATGCCACTGGACGGCAGGCTGTGGCCCGCCCCCTGGATGCTGAGCGCCTCGACCCGCACGGTGCCCGACGCATCGGCGTAGCGGCGGCGGTTCCAGTTGGCCTGCGGGGTGTCGGAGGAGGTGGGCGTCTGGCCGAGTCCGTGCACGTTGGTCCACTGCTCGATCGACTCCTGCAGCAGCGAGTACGGCACGAGGGTGTCGCTGGTGCCGTGCCACAACTGCACCCGGGGCCGGGTGCCGGTGAAACTCGGATTGACCTGCCGCACCGCGTCACCCCACTGCTGCGGGGTGCGGTTCATGCCGCCGCCGGTGCACTGGCTGCTTCCCGGCGGGTAGTCGGCCGCGTTGGCGAAGCAGTTGAACGGCACGCCCATGAACGACGCCCCGGCCTTGAACCGGTCCGGGTAGAGGGCGAGCATGTGCTGGGTCATCATGCCGCCCGACGAGCTTCCCGTGGCGAACACACGGTTGGCGTCGCCGCCGTACTGCAGCACGGCGTAGGCGACCATCGACATGATCGAGACCGGGTCGCTGCCGCCGTCGCGGCGTTTGGCGGCGTCCGACCAGGTGTCGAAACATCTGCCGAACCCGGCCTCCTGCATGGCGCTCGGGTAGATGACGATGAAGCCGTACTGGTTGGCCAGCGACGCGAACTCGCTGCCGGAGTAGAAGCCGGGGCCCGAGCCCCCGCAGCCGTGCATGGCGACCACGATCGCGGGGTTGGCCGGGCGGGAGTCGGGCACGTAGACGTGCATGCGCATGCCGCCCGGGTTGCTGCCGAAGTTCGTCACCTCGACCAGCGAGGCGGCGAACGCGGGCTGGACCGCAGGAATCGTGACTCCGGCGACCGCCAGCGAGGCGGCGAGGGCGAGCAGCAGCTTTCGCTTGATCTTCTTCACGGTGTGTCTCCTTGGTTCCCCGCACAGGTCGGGGAAAGGCCGTGCCGCCGCGCTGACGCGACGGGCGCACGGCATGCCGGACGGCGGCCGGCGGCGTGGTGGCCGGAGATGGTGGCACTCGTCCCGCCGATGCCACTGGACGGCCGCGTTGCCCGGTCGTCCGCACGTGACCACGCACCGCGCAGGTCCGCCGTGTTCTGGACTGCGACCGTCCCGACGCCCGGTTCCGCGACCGTCGCATGACAGATAGCGTCCCCTGTGGACAAAGAACTGTCAATCGATGTACGGCGATAAGCTTCCCGTCGGCGCCGATCCGCGGTGGTGCCAGCCCCACCTGACGGCACCGGACCAGCACTATCGATCCCCGGTGGCCGGCTGCCTAGCGTCGTGAACATGGACGAAGACATCCCCGCCCTCGCCGTCGAGGCCCTCACCAAACGACACGGAAGCGGCGCGGCCGCCGTCGACGCGCTCCTCGGCGTCGACCTCACCCTCGCCCGCGGCACGTTCACGGCCGTCATGGGCCCGTCCGGCTCCGGAAAGTCCACCTTCCTGGCCTGCGTGGCGGGCCTGGAGCAGCCGACGTCCGGCCGCGTCGTGCTGGAAGGAGCCGACGTCACCCAGTGGGACGAGGCCAGGCGGACCCGGATGCGCCGGGACCGCATCGGCTTCGTGTTCCAGGACTTCAGCCTCGTCCCCTACCTGACCGCGACGGAGAACGTGGCACTGCCCGCCCGCCTGGCCGGGCGGCGCGCCGACCCGCAGGCCGTGCGGCAGGCACTGGCCCGGGTGGGGCTGGCGGACCGCGCCGGGCACCTGCCCGGCGCACTGTCCGGCGGCCAGCAGCAGCGGGTCGCCATCGCCCGCGCGCTGGTCACCCGGCCCGCTCTGCTGCTGGCCGACGAGCCCACCGGCGCACTCGACAGCACCACCGCCCGCGAGGTGCTGTCGCTGCTGCGGGCCGCCGTCGACGAACTCGGGCAGACGACGGTGATGGTCACCCATGACCCGGTCGCGGCCTCCTGCGCCGACACCGTCGTGTTCCTGGTCGACGGGAAGATCGCCGGGCGGATGGCCGCGCCCACCGCCGACGCCGTCGCCGCGCAGCTGGCCCACCTCGACCAGCTCACCGGGGCAGCCCGATGACCGCCCTGGCCCTGCGCTCGCTGCGCCACCGCCTCCCCGCCGCCGTGGCGACCCTGGCGGCCGTCCTGCTCGGCACCGCGCTGATGGCGTCGTTCGCCACGCTGGCGCAGTCGGCCGGCGGCGCGCACGACGACGACCGCGAGCTGCTGATCATCATGGGCGCCGTCGTCGGCGGCTGGGGGTCGCTGATCGTGCTGTTCTCGGTGGCCTCGACCGTCGGCATCGTCGCCGAGCAGCGGATCGGCGAGGCCGGCCTGCTGCGGACGATCGGCGCGACCCCGCGGCAGGTGCGGGCCCTGATCGTGTACGAGGCCACCGCCGTGACGCTGCTCGCGGCGGCCGCCGGCGCGGGCGTCGCCGTGTTCGGCGGCCGGGCCCTGTTCGACGCCGTGCAGCGCGGCGGGCTGATCTCGACCGCGTCGGCCTACAACGGAGGTCCGGCCTCGCTGGCCGCAGCGGCCGGGGTGGTGGTGCTGGTCAGCGTGGTCGCCGCGGTGATCTCATCGAGGCGCGCCACCCGTGGGCCCGCCGCTTTCTCGCTGCGCCAGACGGATGTTCCGGCCCGCCGTCTGCCCTGGTGGCGGGCCCTGACCGGCGTCGTGCTGGTCGGGTCCGGGGCGGCCGCGGCGGTCGTCACCGTCACCGTCACCGGCAAGTCCGATGACCCTTACGCGGCGATGCAGACCTCGGGGTCGGCCGCGATCGTGGCCGGCGTCGGGCTGGCCGCGCTGGCCCCGGTGCTGCTGCGGATGCCGGCCCGGGCGCTGCGCCCGCTGCTGGCCAGGTCGAGCGGCGGCTACCTGGCCGCCGAGAACACGACCCGGCGGGCCCACCTGTTCGCCGCGATGCTCGCCCCGGTCATCGTGTTCGTGTCGACCGCCGTCGGGACGCTGCTGATGGTCGGCATCGACGGCCGCACCCGCAACGCGGCGAGCGATCCCGAGGGCGTCGGCGACACCATCACGACGATCAACGCGGTGGTCATCGGGATGATCTGCCTGTTCGCCGCCATCATGGTCGTCAACGCGGCCGTCGCCGCCGTGGTCCACCGCCGGGCCGAGCTCGACCGGCTGTGGCGTCTCGGCGCGACGCGCGGGCAGCTGCGTGCCGCCGTCGTGCTGGAGGCGGCGGTCGTGACCGCGGTCGGGATCGTGTTCGGGCTGCTGGGCTCGACGGCGACGGCGGTGCCGTACGCGATCGTCCGGCACGAAGGCGTGCTGCCCGACGGTCAGCTGTGGCTGGTGCCTGCGGTCGCGGCCGTCGCGGCGGCGCTGGCCGTCGCCGCCGCCTGGGGTGCACACCGCCGACCGGGCCGGTGGAAGACTCTGCGTCCATGAGGACCTCGCACGTGTGGCCGGCGCCGCTGCCCGCGGTGCCGGCCACCGCCGTCGACCGCGCCGGGCTGGTGCAGCGGCTGCGGCTCACCGTGCTGTCCGCGGGCCACGCGGCCGCGGGGATCGCGGCGCTGGTGCTGGCGCTGCTCATGACCGGTGCGTTCCCGGCGCTGCTGTCGCTGACCGGGTTCCTGATGCTGTGGCTGCTCGTCCCGCTGGCGGCCGGGCTGGCCCAGGCGCACCGCACGGTCGCGGCACGGGTGCTGGACGAACCCGTCACCGCCGCGTACGCCGACACCACCGGCGCCGACCCGATCACCGCCATGGCGGTCTGGGTCCGCGACCCGGCGCGGTGGCGCGACTTCGCGTTCTGCTGGTTCTCCGGCACCGGCGGCCTGGCCATGTCCCTGGTGCCGGTGCTGCTCCTGGTCGGCCCGGCGGCGCACGTCGTCATCGGCGCGGCGCAGGGCAGCCTGCTGTGGAGCACGACCGCCTTCCTGCTGCTGGGGCCCGCGCTGCTGGGCTGGTGGTTCGTCACCGTGCCGCTGGTCGGCGCCCGGCTGCGCGCCGACCAGGCCATCCTCGGCCACTCCCGCAACGAGCGGCTGCGCCGGCGATTGGACCAGGTCGTCGAGTCCCGCACCGCGACCGTCGACCACAACGCCGCCGAGCTGCGCCGGATCGAACGCGACCTGCACGACGGCGCGCAGGCGCGGATCGCCGCCGCGGGCATGAACGTCGGGCTGGCGGAGAAGCTGGTGTACACCGACCCGGACTCGGCCGTCGAGTTGCTGCGCGAGGCCCGGGAGACGACGGTCAGCGCGCTGGAGGACCTGCGTACGCTCGTGCGGGGCATCCATCCGCCGGTCCTGGCCGACCGGGGGCTCGGCTGGGGTGTCGAGGCCCTGGCCATCCCGATCCCCATCCCGGTGACCGTCGCGCTGCGCCTGCCGCGGCTGCCCCCGCCGGTCGAGTCGGCCGTCTACTTCGCCGTCGCGGAGTGCCTGGCGAACGTGGCCAAGCACGCGCGGGCGTCACGGGCCTGGGTGGTCGGCGACCACGACGGCGATACGCTGCGGCTGACCGTCGGCGACGACGGCGAAGGCGGCGCCGACCCGCGTGGCGGCGGGCTGGCGGGGGTGGCCCGGCGGCTGGCGGCCTTCGACGGGACGCTGACCGTGACCAGCCCGGCCGGTCACGGTACCGAGGTGCGGATGGAGGTGCGGTGCCAGGCCCGCTGAGAGCCCTCGTGGCCGAGGACCAGATGCTGCTGCGCGTCGGTCTGACCAGGATCCTCGACGCCGCCGGCATCGCGGTCGTCGCCGCGGTCGCCGACGCCGACGCGCTCGCCGCAGCGCTGTGCCGCGACGACGTCGACGTCGCGATCGTGGACGTGCGCCTGCCCCCGACGCTGACGACGGAGGGCCTGGAGGCGGTGATCAGGGCGCGTTCGTCGCGGCCCGGTCTGCCCGTGCTCGTGCTCAGCCAGTTCGTCGAGCCGTTGTACGCCCGCGAGCTGCTGGCCGGGGGCGCCGGGTCGGTCGGCTACCTGCTCAAGGACCGGGTCGTCGACGTCGACGGATTCGTGGCGGCCGTACGCCAGGTCGCCGGCGGCGGCACCGTCCTGGACCCGGAGGTCGTGGCGGGGCTGCTCAGCGCCCGGCCGCTCGACCGCCTCACCGGCCGCGAGCGGGAGGTGCTCGCGCTCGTCGCCCAGGGCCGGTCGAACGCCGCGATCGCCACCCGCCTGTACGTCACCGAGAAGGCCGTCGACAAGCACATCAACAACATCCTGACCAAGCTCGACCTGCCGCCTACCCTCGACGACAACCGGCGGGTGCTGGCCGTGCTCGCCTGGCTCGACGCCACCTGAGTCCACCGCGGCGGCGGATGCGCGCTGCGCTGGCGTCGCGTCACCGGTGTGCGGACTCAGCGGGTCCCTCCGTGGCGGTGCCGGTGCGTGAATTCAGGCGTGCGTGCTCGGCACGGTCGTAGGCCTGCTCCAGGGACTCGGTCAGGCGCGGGGTCTCGGCGACCAGGTGGTCCGGGACCAGATGCTTGAGCTCCCGGCTGCGGATGAGCTGTTCACGGAAGCGCGGCGGCACACCGGCCAGGAACACGGGGATGCCCTGCTCGCCGAGTTTGCCGACGCGGTCGTCGAGGGCTTTGAGGAACGTCGCCGACGGCACGTCGACCGAGCCGCGCACCGACAGCACGATGGCCGCGTCGGTGACGCCGTCGGTGTCGGGCCACTCCTGGTCGATGCGGCTGACCTCGGAGAAGAACCCGGAGCCCTCGTAGTGCAGGACGGTGGTGCGGCCCGAGGCCAGCCGGGCCGGCGGGTCGCCGATCTGCCAGGCGCCGTCGGTGCGGGTGAACTCCATCAGGCGGCTGGAGCGGGTGACGCTGATCGAGGTGAGCAGGATCGACAGCCCCGCGCCGAGGAAGATCGCGTACTGCAGCGGCATGGCCGTCGTCGCCAGGAAGGTGATGACCATCGCGATCGCCGAGGGCCACGACGTGTGCAGCACGAGCCTGATGTCGGGTACGCGTTTTTCCAGCAGCTCGGCGCCGATGACGAGCATGATGCCGCCGATGACCGCCATCGGGATCCACCCGGCGTAGGGGCCGACCAGCAGTACGATCACGGCAAGCGAGAGACCGGCGAAGATGCCCGCCAGCGGCTGTTCGCGCCGGAGCTCTGCGCGATGCCGGTGCGCGACAGCGAGCCGCCGGTCGGCAGCGCGCCGAACAGCCCGCCGGCCAGGTTGGCCGCGCCCTGCGCGCTGAAGTCCGTCGAGGCGTCGGTCTTCGACCCGTCGGGGTTGGCCACGGCGGAGCTGATGCCGGCCGCCTGCGCCAGCGCCACCAGGGCGATCGCGACCGCGCCGGTGGCCAGCGCGGGGATCGCCGCGAAGTCGGGCAGCGTGAACGGCGGCAGCGAGCGCGGGATCGCGGCGATGTCCGACACCCGTTCGATCTTCGTGCCCAGCAGCACGGTCACGGCGGTGACCACGAGCAGCGCCAGCAGTGTCGCCAGGGTCCGGGTCGGCTTGAACAGCCGGAACAGCAGCCAGGACCCGACCGTCGCCGCCGCCACGAGTACGACCGGCAGCTGCCAGCGGCCGATGTGGACGAGCGCGTCGACGAGCTTGCCGATGGTGTTGGAGCTGGTGGGCGTATAGCCGGTGGCGTCCTTGGCCACTCCGGCGATGATCTGCAGCGCGATGCCGACGGTGAAGCCGGTCATCACCGCCGTGGAGACGTACGACATCACCGAGCCGAGTTTCAGCAGGCCGAGGATGAGCATGACCACGCCGACCAGGACGGTCAGCGTGGCGATCGCGCCGAGGTCGCCGGTGCTCAGCCCGGCGGCCTGCAGCACGCTGCTGGCGGACAGGGCGATCGCGCTGGTCAGGGTCGTGACCATGAGGACGGTGCGGGCGAAGACCGACCCGAGGATGGTCGGCACCACCCCCGACCACAGGCCCAGCGGCGCGGCGAACCCGCCGATGCTGGCGTAGGCGACGCCCTCCGGGATGGAGAACAGCCCGGTCACGAACCCCGCGACGGCGTCGCGGCCGGACGGACGGCCCAGCCCGGACAGCCGGCGGCCGCCGTCGGCGGCTGGCTGCTTCACGGTTCGATGATGTTGAAGTTCGGGTCGCCCGGGTCGAGCACGCCCTGCAGCCGGTCGAGGACGCTTGCGTCGCCGTCGACGGTCAGGCCCGCCGATCGCGCGGCGTCGAGGTCACCGGTGGCCAGGTGCGCCAGGGCGGCCCTGGGCACGGTGAGGGTCACGGCCACGTCGCCGGCGCCGCCCTCCACGTAGGAGAGCACGCCGTTGCGCAATGTCGTGCGGAAGGACCGCTGGTGGTCCGGGAACTGCCAGCGCAGCGCCAGGTCGAGGTCCCACGCCTTGGGGCCGTCGACCTGCACGGCCAGGGCGTCGAAGAACATGTCCGGTGACAGCTGGGCGAGCATGTCCGGCGAGGCGGTCACGGTCGGGGTGCCGAAGTTGCCCTTGCGCAGCTCGTATGCCCCGGACAGGTAGTTGTTGCGCCAGGTGCCGTTCTCGCAGCCGAAGCCGAGCTGCTCCAGCACGTCGGCCAGCAGTGCCCGGCCCTGCTGGTGGCCGGGTTCGGCGAACACGACGTGGTCCAGCAGCTGCGCGGCCCAGCGCGGCTCGCCGGCGTCGGCGGCCTGGCGTGCCTTGTCGACGACGGCATCGGCCCCGCCCATGGCCTGCACGTAGCGGGTGGCCGCGTCGGCGGGCGGCAGCTGCCAGAGCCGGGCGGGGTTGCCGTCGTACCAGCCCATGTAGCGCTGGTAGATCGCCTTGACGTTGTGGCTGATCGAGCCGTAGTAGCCGTGCGTGTGCCAGGCCTGCTGCAGCGCGGGCGGCAGCTCGAACATCTCGGCGATCTCGATGCCGGTGAAACCCTTGTTGAGCAGCCGCAGCGTCTGGTCGTGCTGGTAGGCGTACAGGTCGCGCTGCAGGCGCAGGAACTCCACGACGTTGTCGGCGCCCCAGGTCGGCCAGTGGTGGGAGGCGAACACGACGTCGACCTTGCCGCCGAACATCTCGATCGCCTCGGTCAGGTACCGCGCCCACCCGTGCGGGTCGCGCACCTGCGCCCCGCGCAGCGTGAGCAGGTTGTGCAGGGTGTGGGTGGCGTTCTCGGCCATGCACAGCGCCCGCCGGTCGGGGAACAGGAAGTGCATCTCGGCCGGCGCCTCGGTGCCGGGCGCCATCTGGAAGACCATCCGCACGCCGTCGACGGTGTGCTCCTCACCGGTCTTGGCAATGAGCAGCGTCGGCGGGATGAGCGTCACGGTGCCGGTGGAGGTCGTCTGGCCGAGTCCGGCGCCGACGCCGCCGCGCGGGTCGCGCGGCAGTGCCGCACCGTACATGTAGCCCGCGCGGCGGCCCATTGCGGTGCCCGCGTACACGTTCTCGCTGACCGCGTGTTCGGTGAAGCCCTCCGGGGCGATCACCGGAACCCGGCCGGAGTCCACGTCCTCCTGGGACACCACACCGCGCACTCCGCCGAAGTGGTCCACGTGGCTGTGGGTGTAGATCACCCCGGTGACCGGCCGGTCGCCGCGCGCCGAGCGGTAGAGCTCCAGCGCCGCCTTCGCGGTCTCCAGCGAGATCAGCGGGTCGATCACGATGACGCCGGTCTGGCCTTCGACGAAGGTGACATTGGACAGGTCCATACCCCGCGCCTGGTAGATGCCCTCGGTCACCTCGAACAGGCCGCGCATGGCCACCAGCGACGACTGCCGCCACAGGCTCGGGTGCACCGAGTCGGCCGCGTCCCCCGTCAGGAACCGGTAGGAGTCGGCGTCCCATACGACCCTGCCCTGGTCGTCCTCGACCACCGCCGCACCGGCCACGGCCACCCGGCCACGTGCGGCGTCGTCGAAGTCGCGCCGGTCCTCATACGGAAAGATCGATTCGGCCATGCCCCCACCCCTCGCTGCGGCACGCGGGCACGCCGGCCGCGCTTTCGGCCAGCATAGAACGTACATATGAGGCAAATCGAAAGTCTTGAACTACGTCTATATCGGCAGGTCATCGGTCGGCCCGCCGCTACCGTGGGAGCCGATGTCACCCGACGCGACGGAGGCGGGGTGCGGCGAGTGGTCGCGACACACGCGGCGCCGGTCGTCGGCGTCCGGACGGCAGCGATCACCGCGACCGGGCTGGGCATCGTCCACGCGGTCCTCTACGTCATCTCGTTCTGGATCCTGCACCAGGTGCCCGACGGAGCCGACACCGATCAGACCGTGCTGGGCTACTACCTCGATCCCGACCACCGACGCTGGGTTCTGATCGCAGGCATCTACCTGATGCCCCTCGCGGCGATCAGCTTCATCTGGTTCATCACCACGCTGCGCATGTGGATCGCCGATCACGGCCACCCCGAGCACGCGCTGTTCTCCAACCTGCAATTGGCCGCCGGCATCGTGTACGTGACCCTGACACTGGTCGCCGCCGCGGCGTTCACGGTCGGCGCGGCCGCCGTGGAACTGGCCGCCGCACCCGTGGATCCCAGCACCGTGCGAGCCTTCGCGCAGTTCGGGCGGCTGCTCGAAGTGATGGTCGCGATGCGTATCGCAGCGATGTTCGTGCTGGCGACCGCGTCGATCGGCCGCTACACGCGCGCCCTGCCCACCTGGTTCACCGTGGTCAGCGTCCTCATCGGGCTGACCCTGCTGCTCACCGCGACCCTCGACGCCCGGTTCGCGCTGCTGTTCCCGGTGTGGCTGTTCGCCCTGTGCGTCATCATCCTCACCCGGCTGCGCAGGTCCGGCACGTGACGCCGGTTCCGCCGCCGTCCCGTAGGCTGCTGACATGTCTCACGGGGTGGCGGCGCGGGAACTGTACGAGGCGCTGGCTAGGCACGACGGGGCGGAACCGTACGAGACGGTCGTCGTGCAGTGGCTCGATCGGGCCCAGGGCGGCTACCGCGCCTGGCTGGCCACGGCGGCCGAAGACGGTTCATGGTGGACCCAGAACGCGACGGAGCCCGGCGGCCGCGAACTCGTGTGGGAGCTGTACGCCCTGCACCGGGTCAGCGACCTGCTACTGCTCCCCTTCCAACCTCCCGCCGACCAGCCCGGCTCCTCGGACCCGCGGCCCTTGCTCTCCGAGCGCGAGTACCTCGACCTGTTCACCTCGCTGGGCATGACGCCGGTCGCCGACGGCGACGCGTTCGACCCGTTCCTCCACGAGATCGCCGAGGTCGAGCAGGCCGACGACCCGCACGCGCCGATCGAGATCACCGAGTTGCTCTGGCCCGGTCTGATGCTGGGCCGGCTGCTGTTCAGCCGGGCCGGCGTGCGGATCCGCGCAGGCGTCGAAATCGCGCGGCGCGGCGTGGCGGACCGCTCGCCGCTGTACTGGACCTTCCGACGCCGCCACCGGCCGACGGTCGACCTGTCCCAGGGCTGGGGCCGCAACTCCCAGTGGCGCACCGACTTCCGCCTCGACTACCGGACTCCGACCGGCGACCGGCTCAACGCGGCGGCAGACCACCCGATCGACGGCAGTGCCGATCTGCACCCCGACCACCCGGGTAACCTCAGCCCCGAGGAGCGGCTGCTGACTCCCGGCGAGCGGCGCACGCTGCTGCGCCACCGCTGCCTCCTGCGCCGGCCTGAGGCCGCCGACGCCCTGGCCGGGTCGCCCGCCTGGGAGCAGGATCTGATGCCTTTCGACTGGCGGCTTCCGGACTGCGAGTCCTGACTCGGAGAGGCGTCACGCGTCGGCGGTCAGTCGCGGGCCAGCGCCGCGAACGCGTCCTTCTCCAGGTCCAGATACTGGTCCTGGCCGACGTGGACCTCGACGTGGTCGATCGTGCCGCCACGGAACTCGACCGGCGTGGGGTAGCCGGCGCTGACCGGGTCGCTGCTGTCGCGGCCGACGCACAAACCGTCCCCGGCCAGGGAGAACATGCCGATCTGGGTCCGCATGGGACCTTCGGCGGCGACCGTGTCGTTGACCCACAGCTTGGTGTGTCCGAGCGTCTCGCCGTGCTCGCCGGTGCTCTCCTTGGCGAACTCGACGCCCAGGATGTAGCGCCCGGGTGTCAGCGGGTCGGAGACGAACTGCTGCTCGGGCGGGATGCCGAGGAAGTTGTACACGTAGTGGAGCTTGCGGTCGCGCAGGAACAGTGTGTGCCCGCCGAACCGGGACCCGTGCGCGAAGAGCACTCCGGAGGCGTCCGGATCGGTGATCTCGACGGTGGCCAGGATGCGGTACGACCGGCCGCGGATGTTCGCCGCGATCGCCTCGGGCACCTCGGCGGCCCCCGGGTAGTACACGTAGGTGTCGGTGGCCGGGAACGGCTGCGGCCGCGGGTCTGCCAGGATCTCCGCGGGTTTGCGGTCGTCGAGCGGCAGCACCTGGTACTTCTCCGCCTCCGACAGCCACAGCTGGACGAGTTCGGCGAGCTTGTCCGGGTGCTGGTCGGCGACGTCGACGGCTTCGGCCCGGTCGTCGTCGACCTGGTAGAGCTCCCACCGGTCGGTGTCGAAGCGGCCCAGGCCGGAGGTGGGTCCGTGCACGGCCACGGCCTTCCAGCCGTCCTCCCAGATGCCGCGGGCGCCGAGCATGGCGTAGTACTGCCGCTGCTTGGTGGTGGCCGCCTCGGGCTGGTCGAAGGTGTAGCGCATCGACACCCCGGGCAGCGGGACCTGCTGGACGCCGTTGACGACGTCGGGCATTTCCACGCCGCAGCAGTCCAGGATCGTGGGCACGATGTCGGTGACGTGGTGGTACTGGTGACGGATCTCGCCGCGGGCCTTGACGCCCTTCGGCCAGGAGATGACCAGCGGGTCGGCGGTGCCGCCGGCGTAGCAGTAGCGTTTGAACATCTTGAACGGGGTGGAGAACGCCGCGGTCCACCCGGTCGGGTAGTGGTTGTAGGTGTTGGGGCTGCCCAGGTCGGCGAGGTGGCGCATGTTCTCGGCCATGTCGTCGGGCCAGCCGTTGAAGAACTTGTTCTCGTTGACCGACCCGTTGGGTCCGCCCTCGGCGGAGGCGCCGTTGTCGGCGCAGTACAGGATCAGCGTGTTGTCGAGCTGGTCGGTCTGCTCCAGGAATTCGACGATTCGGCCGATCTGGTGGTCGGTGTACTCGGAGAAGCCGGCGTACACCTCGGCCATCCTGGCGAACAGCTGCTTCTCGTCGGCGCTGAGGGAGTCCCAGGGCCGGACGGTGTCGTTGGGGTCGAACGTGCCCTCGGGCATCGGGTTGAGTTCGGACAGCCTGGTGCCCTGCGGCATGACGCCGAGTTCGGTCATGCGGCGCAGCGCCCATTCCCGGTAGGACTCGTAGCCGTCGTCGAAGACGCCCCGGTAACGGTCGGCCCATTCGGTGGCGACGTGGTGCGGGGCGTGATTGGCGCCGGGGTTGAACCACATCAGCCACGGCTTGCCCGGCGCGCAGGCGCGGCTGTCGCGCAGCATCTGGATCGCCCGGTCGGCGAGGTCCTTGGACAGGTGGTAGCCGTCCTCGGGCAGGTAGGGCTGGTCGATATAGTGGTTGTCCTCGGCCAGCGTCGGATACCACTGGTTGGTCTCGCCGCCGATGAAGCCGTAGAACCGGTCCCAGCCCTTCAGCAGCGGCCAGTTGCGCTTCGGCGAGCCGGGGTTGGCCTCCTCGACGGGCACGCTGTGGTTCTTGCCGACCCAGTAGGTGTTCCAGCCCCGCTGCCGCAGCACTTCGGCCATGGTGGCGCACTCGTCGGGGATGTGGCCGTTGGCGCCGGGGAACCCGATCGATCCCTCGGTGATGCAGGCCATGCCGTTCTGGTGGTGGTTGCGGCCGGTCAGCAGGACCGACCGGGTCGGCGAGCACAGCGCGGTGGTGTGCCACTGGCTGTAGCGCAGGCCGTCGTCGGCGAGCCGCTGCAGCGTCGGCATCTTGATCCGCCCGCCGAACGGCTCCCACGCGGCCAGGCCGGTGTCGTCGAACAGCACGATCAGCACGTTGGGCGCGCCGTCGGGGGCCTTCGGCGGCTCGTACGGTGTCCAGTCCGCGACCGAGTCCCGCACGTCGAGTTTGATGACACCGTTGAACCGCGGCTGATTCATGGGACACCTCCGGCATAGACCATATAGGGCAAATCTGGCCACTCGCGGTGGAATCCGGCCGTCCGCCTGCGGTGACGAACCCGTCAGCTGGTCCGCCGGACCGCGGGCGGCTGCCACGACCCGTCGAGGATGGCTTGCCGGCCCCAGTAGGCGCGCAGGTAGAGGCTGAACGGGACCTGCGGCGCGGGTAGCCGGTTGCGCTCACGGTCGCCTGCCGGCGGGCGGCTGCCGGCCGTCAGGGTCAGCGAGCCGTCCGGGCCGATCCACAGGGTGACCGACCCGTCGTCGTTGCGGGTGAGGTCGTTCATCGAGTTCAGCGACGGGTAGGTCTGCCCCGGCAGGGCCAGGCCCGGGGCGGTCTCGGCGTCGTAGAGCGTCACCGACCAGAACAGGTTGACCGGCGGGTCGACGGGCAGGTCGATGCGGTAGGCGCGCTCCCCGCGCAGGTGCTCGCCGGTGCTGATCGAGTACGCGTTGACGAACATGTGCGCCGTGGCGTCGACGTCGGTGTGCCCGGTGGCGCGGTCGCGCCACTGCTCGTCGAGCAGCGTGTGCCAGAAGTCGTCCTGGCGGGTCTTGGCGTGGGCCACCCACTGCCGGTCCGCCCACCGTGATCGGGTTCGGATTCGGCGGCTGGTTCCTGGTTCGGTCGCTACGTGGGCTGGGCGTGCTGTAAGTCGGTGTCGGGCAGCTGACAATTCCGGTCGCCATCCGTCCTTGCCCGCTTTCAGGACCCGGCTGTGCTCCAGCGTCTGTCCATAGCGGATGGTGTGCCGGCCGCTGACGACGTAGATCCCGGACTCGTGCCCGGCGTGGACGTGCGCCGTCCCCTCCGTGTACGGCGGGATCGTCAGCACGTGCAGGAACAGCCGTTCGGAGCCGCATGACTCCGCCGATATGCCGTGGTAGAAGAAACCGCCCTGCTTGCCCCGGTGACCGTCCGACGAACCACGCAGCACCACGCATTCCATGGCATAGGTTTTACCTGCCCATAACCATGTTGATCGATCATGACACGCGGTGTGCGGCAGCCTGCCGGTACGGCCGGACACGAGATCAGGGCCGCGGCGGACGGCCGTACGGCGAAGCGCTGGGGCTGCCGGTCGCGGTCGGCGCGGGGCTGGGCGACGCGGTCGGCGTGGCGGACGGTCCTGGCTCGGTCGGCGTCGGGTCGGCGCAGTCCAGCGGGACCGCGTTGACGGCATGGCGGACGAGATTGCCGTCGGGGCTGTCGCCGCCGGGACCCACCGCCAGCTCGTCGGCGACGACCTGGCCGATGACCGTGCCGCCCCCGAAGATGCCGAGCTCGGCGCGGGGCCCGAGGACCGTGCCGGGCAGGGCGCCCGCACCGTTCAGGACAACCGAGGCGCTGCCCGGAAAGTTCCACAGCAGGTACGGGGCTTCGGCCACGGAAGCGCCCAGGAACCTCGGCACCGCCCACGTGAACTGGTCCTGGCCGACGGGGATGTCGACGTTGACGAGCAGCGTCGACGACGCCGACGGCGGTCCGGAGAAGATGACCGTCGCCAGGGCGCCCAGGTTGGGGGCGCTGATGTTCAGCACGTTGCCGCCGCGGGACAGGTCGACGACCGCCAACGTGCCCGGTGGGATGCGGGCGGGCAGCGGCTTGCCGGTCAGGTCCGTCAGCCGCACGGTGTTCTGGCATTCGGCCATGTCGTGTGAGGTGCTCTGCAGGTGGGTGAACACCGCGGCGAAGTCGATACCGGTGGCCCGGCCGACCGACTCTGCGTTCTGCCCCGCGCCGACGGCGACCACAGCCGGATAGCGGGGCCCCTGGCCGTGCGGCACGATCCAGGTCTGCTCGCCGGCGCTGTAGACGGACACGGCCGACGGGCCGCCGACCTTCGCGTACCCCGGTGGCGGCGGAGCCGGGTGACCGCCGGACGGGATGGCGACCGTCAGCTCACCGCGGTTCGACGGCGGGAAGACCAGGCCCTGTGCGGCGACCAGCGCACTCGGCACGCTGTCACCCGGAGCGATGAATTCGCCCGGGGTGACGGAGGCGACCGGGAAGTCCCCGAACCACCGCACCGGGCCTCCGACGGCCAGCGGGCCCTCGATCTCGCCGGAGTCGAGCTGGACCAGGTCCCGCACGAACACGTTGAAGCCCAACGCACCCTCGATGGTCCCGGACGGCGCGGCCGCGGTCGCCTCGGTCGTCGGGGGTGCCAGCAGCACCGCCAGGGCGGTCACCCCCAGGGTGGCCGACGCGACGGCAAGGCGTAGTGATCTCCTGTCCACCCAGCGACGATAGCGTCAGTTAATGACCCTTTTCATGTATTTAACGGCATTGATTATTCTTCACGTTCAGGACCGGCGTACGCGTTCGTGCCCGATGTACGTGGACACGGCCACCTCGGGTCGGCCGACCGCGAGACCATAGATTTGCCGCATGCAGACTCCCGCCCCCCGGTCGGCGACCACAGACGACAGTCGACACCACGGCCTGACATCCCCAGCCCTATCGCCGAACGACGCCGCATGCCGCTCCGTCGCCGACGACGGGCAGGCGTGCAGGACTGACACGGGACCGGCCGTCCTGGTCTGCCACCTCGGGTACGGGCCGGCGGCCGCCAAGGCCGCGATCGCGGTGCTGCCCGACGGCGAGCCACCCCGACAGGTCGAACTGCTCGCCGAAGACGGCACACCGCAGCCACCCCCGACCGTGGGCCCGGTCCAGGCGGTACCCGGCTGGACCGCCGGCCCGTTCGCACGCATCGACCTGCCACCCGACCTCGGATCCGGCAGCTACCGCGTCCGCATCCGCGACGCCGCCGGCCGGGAGGCGACCTCCCACGCGTTCGAGATCGCCCCGGATCGGATACAGCGCCAGACCATGTCGGACGTGCTCGCCTACTTCAAGGCGATGCGTTCCAGCGGCGAGATCGACCGCAAGGACCGCCACGCCGCCCTGTACGGCGACGACTCGGGCCGCACCGTCGACGCCCGCGGCGGATGGCTGGACGCCAGCGGAGACACCAGCAAGTTCCTCAGCCACCTCACCTACACCCGGACGATGAGCCCGCAGCAGACCCCGCTGTGCGCCTGGGCAATGATGGCCGCCCGCGACGCGCTCACCGAACACCACCCCGCGCTGCTGCGCTCACTCGGCGCCCGGCTGCGCGACGAGGCGCTGTGGGGCGCCGACTTCCTGATGCGCTTCCGCTCCCCCGACGGCTACTTCTACACCGGCATCTTCGACGCCCTCACCAAACGCCTCGACGAGCGTGTGATCACCGCGCCACTGCCCGACTGCGTCCGCACCGACCGGTACCAGGCCGGCTACCGGCACGGCGGCGGCCTGGCCATCGCCGCACTCGCCCGCGCCGCCACCCTCGACGACGACGGCGACTTCAGCCGCGCCGACTACCTGTCCGCGGCCCGGCAAGGCTTCGCCCACCTGCAAGAACACAACCTCGACTACCTCCACGACGGCACCGAGAACATCGTCGACGACTACTGCGCGCTGCTCGCCGCCGCCGAACTCACCGCCGCCGGGGCCGGCGACAGCACCGTACGCGCAACCGCCGAGCAACGCGCGCAATCGCTGCTGGCCCGGTACGTCCGCCCGACCGACCACGGCCCCGGATGGTTCCTCGCCGACGCGCAGCAACGGCCGTTCTTCCACGCCGTCGAGGCCGGGCTGCCCATGCTGGCGCTGCTGCGCTTCGCGCAGGTCCTGCCCGAAGCGCCGCAGGCCCCGGCCGCCCGAGCGCTCGCACTGGAAGCCACCACGGACATCGTGCGGCGCAGCCATACCGTGCCCAACCCGTTCGGTTACCCGCGCCAACGCGTGCAACCCGCCGACGCCGAACCCGCCGACGCCTTCTTCTTCCCCCACGCCAACGAAACCGGCTACTGGTGGCAGGGCGAGAATGCCACCATCGCCTCGCTCGCCGCCGCAGCGGCCACCTGCGCCCACCTCGACGAGGTGCCCGACGGCGTACGCGAAAGACTCGCCGCCTTTGCCGACGACCAGCTCGCCTGGATCACCGGCCGCAACCCGTTCGACGTCTCGATGGTCCAGGGCCGGGGACACAACAACGTCGACTACGAGACCGACTTCCCCAATCTGCCGGGCGGCATCGTCAACGGCATCACCGCCGGCTGGTCCGACGAGAACGACATCGCCCTCCTGCCGCCCGACGCCCCCGCCGGAGACTCCTGGCGCTGGGCTGAGCAGTGGATCCCGCACGCCGCATGGTTCCTGCTCGCCGCAGCCTGCGCCCGCTGACCCCACACACACGCGACCCCCGCTGGAGCAGATGAACGAGCGGATCAAGCAGTGGAACCCGCTGGGCTGCAAGACTTGCATCCGGTACCGGGGTACAGGTTTACCGTGAGGACATGGCCGAACAAACCCCTGGTCCGGGATGGGTACCATCAGCATGCACCCTGCCCACAGCCGAGCAGCCGCTGCGGCTGGCCGAGTTCGACGCCCTGTTCGCCACCGCCGTGCGCACCGTCGAGCGGGTCACCGACACGCATCTTCGCCTGACCATGACCGGCGAACCCGACCTGGCGGCGACAGTCCGTGACCTGGCGGCCCGTGAAGGCGACTGCTGCTCGTTCTTCACCTTCGCCGTCAGCTCCCCGGCACCGGGACAGGTGACCCTCGACATCGAGGTCCCGCCGGCCCACGCCGACGTCCTCGCCGCGCTCGAACAACGGGCCCACACGGTGCGGGAACACTCGTGAACCCGAGCCTGCGCAGCGGAGAACTGGCCGACGCGGCCGGGGTGAACCTGCAGACGCTGCGCTACTACGAACGCCGCGGGCTGCTGGCCGAACCGGTTCCGGACGACCTGTACCGGGCAGCCGACCAGCACGACGGCGGATGAGACCGCACCCACGGCATCGACTCGGGACCAGCTGCGGTCCGCTTGTGCAGGCCTGGTCAGTAACCGACGTGCTCGCCTATCAGATGCCTGACGAGCTGGTACCCGGCCATCGTGACGGCCAGCCCGAGGCCCAGAGCCAGCAGCGGCATACCGACGCCGAAGGGCAGCTGCGCCAGGCCGTTGAGCGAGGACCGCTCGCCCATGGTGCTGAAACTCGCCGCGACCACCGCCGCCGACCAGAACCCTCCGGCGACCGAGCCCGTCAGGCAGACCACGGTCGCCGCCTTCGAACGCCGGGTCCAGAAGCTCGCCACCAGCGCGAGCAGGAGCAGCACGAGCGCGACGAGCGTCCAGCCGCCGCCACCGGTGAGGGTCGCGTAGTCCCATCCGGAGTACCACCACTGGTAGCTGTCCCTCTTCTTGAACCAGGGCAACAGGTAGCCGAGCAGGGCCAGGGCGGCGCCGGTCGTGACGGCCAGATGCGCGTTGCCGTCGAGCACGGTGCTGCGGACCAGCCTGCCAGTGGTGATGCTCGCCGATGAGGGATCGTCCATGCCTCATCCCAGCACAGCATGCCGGCCATTGGCACAACGGCCGCCTTCTCCCAGTCGCCCTCAACATTCTGGGAGAGCAGTTCCTCGTACGCACCCGATTGTTTGTCGCGTACCCAGTGCCGCTCCGCGGGTGGAACGGTCGTCGACGACAGCAACGCGCCTTCGCTCACCGTGATCGCCGACCAGGACGGCAACAAGGGAATCGTGTGCGTCGACATGTCAGCGGCGAAGAAGCAGTGAATCGTCGTAGCGGGTGACCTGCGGCCGGTGCGCTACGCAGGTCGCCCGTCATTGGGCCAGGTAACCGCCGTCGATGACCAGTTCGGTGCCCGTGACAAAGCTCGACTCGTCGCAGGCCAGATAGAGGCAGCCGTACGCGACCTCCGTCGGCAGACCCGGCCGCTTCATCGGCGTCTGGTCGATGACGAGCTTGTTCAGGTCCGGTGCCTGGGCCTGGGTCAGCGGGGTGTCGATGAAACCGGGATGGACCGAGTTGACCCGGATCCCCTCGCCGACATAGGTCATCGCCGCGTTCTTGGTCATGTTGCGCACCGCGCCCTTCGCCGCGTGGTACGAGAACGCTCCGGCGACCGCCGAGTTGCCCCAGATCGACGAGACGTTGACGATCGAGCCGGACCTGTTCTTCCGCATGACCCGGACCGCCTCGCGCATGCCGAGGAAGACGCCCGTCTGGTCCACCGCGACCATCTTCATCCAGTTCGCCACGTCCAGCTCGTCGAGCGGTTCGTACGCGATGATGCCGGCGTTGTTGACCAACACGTCGAGGCGGCCGTGCTTCTTGACGATGTCACCGACCGCGCTCGCCCACTGGTCCTCGCTGGTGACGTCGAGCTGCACGGTCTCGACTCCCGCGGGGAAGGGCCCCTGCGGCGGGGTGATGTCACCCGAGACGACGGTCGCGCCCTCCTTGGCGAACAGTTCCACCACGGCATGGCCGATGCCCTTGGAACCGCCGGAGACCAGCGCGACCTTCCCTTGCAGCCTCATTGCCCCGTCCTTCCGTCACAGCGGCTGGAACGCCGGTTCGACCCCGGACGCCACAGCGCGTCCTCGCCACTGCCCGCTGAAAGCCTCTCGTCGGCAGCGGTGCCGGGTTCGTCGAGCGGGCCGCCGAGGCTCGCGCCCCGCCGCCGCGTCGAGCCACAGATCACGTTAGTGCCTTCCGGGGTCGCACCATCCCGGATCGCAGGGAAAGCGGGGACGCCGTCCGGGACACGTCAGCCATGCGACCGGCGCTACGAACCCGCAGCCGAGACCGCGGGCGGCGGTGGGAAGTATCTACGCTGGATCAGGGCGACGACGGACTTGACCGCGATGGCGGCGATGAGCGCGGTCAGCAACAGGGTGGCCAGCCAGCTGATCACCTGCAGTGCGGAGAGTCGTTCGGCTGCCGCCCAGCGGATCGACAGGGTGGCCACGGCCGCGTACGAGAACGTGAAGGCCCAGAATGTCGGCGTGAACGGGGTCCGCAGGTAGATGGGGATGAGGCGGATCTGAGCCAGGGCCATCAGGATCGTGTAGCCGGCGAGTCCGTAGGCGAGGGTGTCGGGCGTCGGAGTGAGCGCGAACCAGGCCAGGCCCGCCACGGGAGCCGGTGCGACCTCGATGGCCATGGTCGGGACCAGAGCCGCCGGCAGCGGTGGCCGGAAGAACAGCCGCTGCAGCATCAGCGAACCGATCACCAGCCAGCACACGATGCCGATCCCGAAACACACGCGACCCAGGCCGGGCTGGCCGACGATGGTCGCGGCCGCTGAGCTGAGCAGGCCACCGGCCACGGTGGGCAGCAGGTAGCCCGGGTGGAACTTGTCCTGGTCGGGGGCACCGGACATCCACTGGCCGGTCAGCCAGCCACCGAGTCCGATGACCGCCACGAGCGCGATGTCGACGAGGACCGTCGCGGCCTGAGGCGCGTGGGCGTACAGCCCGACACCGAGCTGTAGCGCCACGATCGGGATCACGCTGACGAACGGGCTGAGCACCGGGTCTTTCAGGTCGGCCAGCAGGCGGCCGCGGGTGGCCGTGACGCGGGCCGTGTAGCCGACCAGCAGCACGACCCACAGCACGGCTGCCAGCAGGTACAGCACATCGGCGACGGCCCGCGGCGCATGACCGGTCTGCGAGAGCGCCTGCCAGGTCCCCGCGAGGCCGGTGATACCGAACGGTGTTGCGAAGAAGTTCGGCGGGGTGCGGCTCAGAACTCCCATCGGTTGCTCCTTTTCGCCGCACCCATCGCGGCGGTGCGGCGACAGGCGGACGGCCGTATTCCACCGAAGATATGCCGCGTCCGTCGTTGTCGCAGGAGATCCATCAGGTCAGTACTGACACACGTACGCTGAGTTCGTCCTGGACGCCCCGGCCAGGTGCTGGTGCAGGTGGCGGGCAGCGGCGCCAATCCGCTGGACACCAAGATCCGAGCAGGCAAGGCGGCCCACGCCAGGACGAGCCTGCCCGCGGTCCTGGGACTGGACCTGGCGGGGACGCTTCAGGCGGTGGGGGCGGAACGACCGGTTTCGAACCCGGTGACGAGGTGTACGGGCTCACCGGCGGGGTGGGCGACCTGCAGGGCTCCCTGGCCGAGTTCGCCGGCGTGGACGCCCGGCTGCTGACGGTCAAGCCCAAGTCACCGAGCATGCGCCAGGCGGCGGCGCTGCCGCTGGCCGTCATCACCGCCTGGGAAGGGCTCGTCGACAGCGCCCAGATCAGGTCCGGCCAGCGGGTCCTCGTACACGGTGGAGCCGGGGGCGTGGGATCCGCGGCCATGCAGATCGCCTGTGCTCGCGGCGCCCAGGTCTATGCGACCGCGATGGCCCGCAGCCTGCAGGCCATCGCGGACCTGGGTGCGACACCGATCGACTACACCGGCGTCGCCGTCGAGCAGCACACCGGCGGCGAGGGATTCGACATCATCGTCGACACCGTCGGCGGGGCCACCCTCGACGCGTCCTTCGCGGCCGTGCGTACCTACACCGGCCACGTCGTCAGCGCGCTCGGGTGGGGCACCCACTCGCTCGCGCCACTGTCGTTGCGCGGCGCGACCTATTCGGTGATCTTCACACTTTGTTGCCGTTGCTGTCGTAGTGCTCGACCATGGTCCCGGTCTCGCTGTAGGTGCGCAGCTCCGAGTGCCCGTCGGAGTAGGTGGTCGTCGACGCGTCGGCCCGGGCGCCGCCGCCGTGGGACATGTTCGCGCTGGTGCTGCCGGCGTTGACGATGCTGCTGTTGACACCGGTGACCTGGATGCCGGAGCCGCCCGTGCCGGGCAGGCTGAGCCCGATCGAGAACGCGTCGCGGTCCAGGCTGATCCCCATCGTGGCGAGCAGGCCCGCGTCGACGCCCATCCGGGCCAGGGTGTCGGCGCGCACCGGCATCGGGAACGCGCCGAGCTGCGGCAGGTTGGTCAGTTCCGCGCGGAGTTTGAGCAGTTCCTCCGGGAAGGCGATCATGATGCCGAGGCCGTACTCCACCGGAGGCAGCCGGGTGGAAGAAGGCCGTCCGTGCGTCACGAATTCCACAGAGTTCCCATTGAATTCTGGTCGAGGAAAGTGGTTATCCGGCGACGCGGAATCGGGTCGCACTTCCGCCATACGTCCATTCCGCTCATCAGGTGATGATGACGAACAGCTGCTTCCACCTGCCATGACCACCCGACCACACTGACCGGCGTCAATCGCCAATCGATTAATCGATGTCCGTTGTTGTCATTCTGGGAGCGCTCCCGTAACATCTCCGACATCAATGTGATCGATCACATCACGCCTATCACGACAAGCGCATCCATCCCTCAGGAGTGTGCCAATGGCAAGATCGAGATCAATCCTGGTCAGCCTCGTGTCGGCCGGTGCGGCACTACTGGCGTCGGTAACGGTGCTCGTGGCGTTGCCGGCCGGCGCCGCGGCCGCGGGCTGCTCGGTGAACTACGCCGTCTCGTCGCAGTGGCCCGGCGGCTTCGGCGCCAACGTGTCGATCACGAACCTGGGCGACCCGCTGACCAGCTGGACGCTGACGTGGTCGTTCAGCGCCGGACAGGCGGTGACACAGTCGTGGAACACGTCGCTGACGCAGAGCGGCGCAGCGGTGACCGCGAAGAACGTGAGCTACAACGGTTCGGTCGCGACCAATGCCACGGTGTCGTTCGGCTTCAACGCATCGTGGACAGGATCCAATCCGGCCCCGGCGAGTTTCTCCCTCAACGGCGTGACGTGCACCGGCGGTGTGTCGCCGACGGGATCGCCGACAGCCTCGCCGACGACGTCGCCGAGCGCGCGGCCGTCCCCCACGATGTCCCCGTCGCCTTCGCCGCCCAGCGGTTGCTCGCTGCCATCGACTTACCGCTGGACGTCGACCGGTTCGCTGGCCACCCCTAAGTCGGGCTGGGTCTCGCTCAAGGACTTCACCTACGCCCCCTACAACGGCCGGC
>NZ_JBHTAC010000064.1:0-40561 GCF_042663325.1 Catellatospora aurea | reverse complement strand
GCCCCGCCCGCGGAGCCCGCGGCGCGGCGCGGCCGGCATCCGGTGCGCGCCGGGCTGCTCGTGCTGGGCCTGCTCGTGGTGCTCGGGGCGGGCGTCTGGTTCGCCTGGGACTACTCGCAGTCGCGCTACTACATCGGCGCGACCGAGGCCGGGCACGTGGCGATATTCCGCGGCGTGCCGGGCCAGATCGCGGGCTTCGACCTCTCCCAGCCGGAGCAGGTCAGCGAGGTCACCCTCGACGACCTGACCACCGTCGCGCAGGAGCAGGTGCGCAAGGGCATCCAGGCCGACAACGAGGCCGACGCGGTCTCCCGGCTGGAGAACCTGATCCGCGACGACCCGGCGAACATGAACATCCTGCCCAGCTGCCCGACCTCGGCCAGCCCCTCCCCGTCGGCGACGCCGTCGCCCGGGGTCACGCCGACGGCCACCCCGCTGCCGGCCGCCGACGCGAGCAGCCCGCCCAGCGAGCCGGTGGTGCCGAGCCCGGTGCCCTGCCGGTCGAATTGAGCATGAGGACGTCGTGACCACCCCCCATACCGCCCCTCCCGCAGCGGCTGCGGCCGTCCCCGAGACGCCCGTGGCGGCGAAGCCGTCGCTGCTGCGCCTGGATCCGGCGGCCCGCCGGGTGCGCCGCACCGAACTGTGGCTGCTGCTGCTGGCCATGGCCATGGTCGCCGGTTACCTGGCGGCGGTCGAGGCGAACATGCTCGACACGGTCACGATGGACTTCTGGTACCCGGCCGGTGTGCTCACCGCCGTGTTCCTGGCGCTGCACGTCGTCATCCGGCTGCGCGCGCCGTTCGCCGACCCGGTGCTGGTGCCGACCGTGGCCCTGCTCAACGGGTTGGGCGTCGCCTTCCTGCGCCGGCTCGACCTGGGCCGGGCGAAGATCGACGACCGGCCGGAGCTCGCGATCTTCGCGGGGGACGGCGGCAAGCAGCTGCTCTGGACCCTGATCGCGGTGACCGGCGCGATGGTGCTGCTGTGGTTCGTCCGCGACCACCGCGAGGTCTCCAAGTACGCCTGGACGCTCGGCCTGGCCGGTATCGTCCTGGTGCTGCTGCCCGCGGTGCTGCCCGGCAGCGTCTCCGAGGTCAACGGCGCGAAGCTGTGGATCCGGTTCGGCAGCTTCTTCGCCATCCAGCCGGGTGAGTTCGCGAAGCTGATGCTGCTGGCCTTCTTCGCGTACTACCTGGTCCGCAAGCGTGAGGTGCTGGCCCTGGCCAGCCGCCGCTTCCTCGGCATCGACTTCCCGCGCGGGCGCGACCTGGGCCCGGTCATCGTGGTCTGGGCGATGAGCCTCCTGGTCCTCATCTTCGAGAAGGACCTCGGCACCTCGCTGCTGTACTTCGGCATGTTCGTGGTGACGCTCTACGTGGCCACCGAGCGGGTCAGCTGGCTGATCATCGGTCTGGTGCTGTTCTTCGGCGGCGCGGTGCTGGCATACGTGCTGGCCGGCGCGGTGGGCGGTCCGTTCACCAACTTCGGCCAGCGGGTCGAGATCTGGCTGGACCCGTTCGCCGAGCCGTACGACCGCGGCTACCAGCTCGTGCAGTCGATGCTGGGCCTGGGCACCGGCGGCATGTTCGGCACCGGCCCCGGCGCGGGCAACCCGCTGCTGGTCCCCGAGGTGCGCAACGACTTCATCTTCGCCGGCATGGGCGAGGAGATCGGCCTGTTCGGCCTCACCGCCATGCTGGCGCTCTACCTGCTCGTGGTCTCCCGCGGCCTGCGCGCCGCGCTGGCCGTGCGCGACTCGTTCGGCAAGCTGCTGGCCGGCGGTCTGGCGTTCACGCTGGCGCTGCAGGTGTTCGTGATCATCGGTGGGGTGAGCAAGCTGATCCCGCTGACGGGTCAGACCACGCCGTTCCTGTCCGCGGGCGGCTCGTCGCTGGTGGCCAACTGGCTGCTGGTCGCGCTGCTGCTGCGGATCTCTGACGCGGCGCGCACGCCCGCATCGACGGGAGGTGTCCGCCGGTGAACGCCCCTCTGCGTCGCGTCGGCGTGGTCGTGATGGTGCTGTTCGGCCTGCTCTTCGCCAACCTGAACTGGGTCCAGGCGTACAAGGGCAACGACTACCGGACCAGCCCCTACAACGGCCGCGTGCAGATCGACGAGTACGACCGCCAGCGCGGCTACATCATGGTGAGCAACCCCGGCAGCAAGCCGATCGCGCTCTCCGAGGCCACCAAGGGCAACCTGAAGTACCTGCGCAGCTACCCCGGCGGCGCGGCGTACGCGCACGTGATCGGCTACAAGCCGGTCAACGGCACGGCGACCGGTGTGGAGCAGCTGGAGAACGACTTCCTCTCCGGCAGCTCCGACAAGCTCTTCGCCGACCGGCTGCGCGACATCTTCACCGGTTCGCACACCGCCGGCGGCAACGTGACGCTGACCCTGTCGAAGACCGCCCAGGACACCGCGTACAAGGAGCTGGCCAACAACAAGCTCGGCGCGAAGTCGGGCGCGGTGGTGGCGCTGGACCCGAACACCGGCGCGATCCTCGCCATGGCGTCCTTCCCGAGCTTCGACCCTAACCCGCTGGTCTCCCACGACGGCAAGGCGGCCGACGCGTACAAGCGGCTGGAAGGCCAGGCGGGCAACCCGCTGCTGAACCGGGCGCTGCAGGAGACCTACCCGCCGGCGTCGACGTTCAAGGTCCTGGTCTCGGCAGCCGCGCTGTCCGCGAACCGGAACCCGGACACGCCGCTGCAGGCCGGTCCCGGCTACCAGGCGCCCGGCACCACGCACGTCATCAAGAACGCGACGTCGTCGACCTGCCCCCAGGAGCAGATGACGCTGAAGGAGGCGCTGACCGTCTCCTGCAACACGGCGTTCGCCCGCCTCGGCGTGGAGCTGGGCTCGCAGCGGCTCAACGACACCGCGCGGGCCTTCGGCTTCTACGACAACAGCCTGCGGGTGGGCAACCTGTCCGCGACCGACCGGGGCATGCGGGTCGAGGAGAGCGTGCTCGGCCCGCTGACCACCAGCTCGGGCGGCGACGACAAGCCGAATATCGCGATCTCGTCGATCGGCCTCAATGAGGTGCGGGTGACCCCGCTGCAGAACGCGATGGTCGCCGCGTCGATCGCCAACGACTGCTCGCAGATGCGGCCCTATCTCGTCGAACGGCTGGTCGGGCCGGACCTGACCACCGGGCTCTACTCCGCGGCCCCGAAGGAGCTGCGCCGCAGCTGCACGGCGAGTGAGGCCGCGCAGCTGCGGGAGATGATGGTCAGCGTCGTCGAGAACGGCACCGGCAAGAAGGCGCAGATCAACGGCTACGTGGTCGGCGGCAAGACCGGCACCGGCACCGCGGACGAGGAGGCCAACGCGGGCTCCGACGGCTGGTTCATCGGGTTCGCGATGAAGGACGGCCGAGCGGTCGCCGCTGTCGCAGTCATCCTGGATGATGCCGGCAAGGGCGGCAGCGGTGAAGCGGCCCGTATCGCCGGGCTGGTCATGCACGGCGTGATCAAGGACAAGGGTGGCAACTGATGGTCTCCCCTGGCACTGTGCTGAACGGCCGCTACCGCATCGAATCGCGGATCGCCTCCGGCGGCATGGGCGACGTGTGGAAGGGCACCGACGACGTGCTCGACCGCACCGTCGCCATCAAGATCATGCTCTCGGCGCTGCTGGAGGAGCCGGGCTTCGTCAAGCGCTTCCACGCCGAGGCCAAGACCATGGCGGGCATCAACCACCCGGGCGTCGTGCGCATCTACGACTTCGGCAACGACCAGCACCTGGCATACCTGATCATGGAGCTGATCGAGGGCGACCCGCTCTCGCGCACGCTCAACAAGGTCGGCCGGCTCACCCCGGCCCGCACCATGCTGCTGGTCGCGCAGGCCGCCGACGCACTGCAGGCCGCACACGACAAGGGCATCGTGCACCGTGACGTGAAGCCGGGCAACCTGCTGGTGCGCTCCAACGGCACGCTGGTGCTGACCGACTTCGGCATCGCCCGCTCCGCGGCGGCCAGCCAGCTGACGGCCACCGGCGCGGTCATGGGCACCGCCTCGTATCTGGCTCCGGAGCAGGCCTCCGGGGTCGGCGCGTCGGCCGCGTCGGACGTCTACTCGCTGGGCGTGGTGGCCTACCAGTGCCTGACCGGGCACCGGCCCTACGACGGCGACACCCCGCTCGAGATCGCGATGAAGCACGTCACCGGCACGCCCAAGGCGATGCCGAACGACATTCCGCCGGTGGTGCGCCAGATCGTCGAGCGCGCCATGTCCAAGGAGCCGGGCAACCGGTGGCCGACGGCGGCCTCGTTCGCCAACGCCGCCCGGCAGGCCGCCGGCGCGCTGACCCACGGCAGCGGACCGACCCTGCCGGTGCAGCCGGTGTCGCCCGTATCGCCGAGCCCGGTCTCGGCCACCCCGGTCTCGCCCGGCCCGTCCCGCCCGCTGAGCCCCGCGACCCCCGCTCCGGTTCGCCCCAACGGGGGCTACCAGCGAGGATCTGCGCCCGTCCCGGCTGCGCCTGCCCCGCTGACCCCCGTCCACGGGGTACCGTACGGGCCGCAGGCTCCCGCACCCGCCGGCGGCGGCGGGCGGACCGCCCTGACCGTGATCCTGGTGGTCCTCGGGATGCTGGCGGTGCTCGCGTGCGCCGGCTACATCGGCTACCTGGTCCGGGAGAACGAGAAGAAGAAGGGCAATGCCCTCGGGGGCAGCGCCGTACATTCCGAACAAGTCACACTTTCGGCTGGCGGATGGCTGAACGGGGCTGACCACGTGAGCATGGACCAAATGACCGAAGGACGACGTACGCGATGAACGCGCAGGCCCGCCTGCTGGGTGGCAGGTATCAAGTCGGCGAGTTGCTCGGCTACGGCGGCATGGCCGAGGTGCACCGGGGACGCGACCTGCGCCTCGGGCGCGACGTCGCGATCAAGATGCTGCGCACGGACCTGGCCCGGGACGCGACGTTCCAGATGCGCTTCCGCCGTGAGGCGCAGAACGCGGCGGCGCTGAACCACCCGGCGATCGTCGCGGTCTACGACACCGGCGAGGAGCGCGCGCCCACCGGCGAGGTCCTGCCCTACATCGTCATGGAGTTCGTGGCCGGCCGCACCCTCAAGGAGGTGCTGGCCGCCGAGGGTCGCCTGATGCCTCGCCGCGCCATGGAGATCACCGCGGACATCTGCGCCGCGCTGGAGTTCAGCCACCGGCACGGCATCATCCACCGGGACATCAAGCCCGGCAACGTCATGTTCACGCCGAACGCCCAGGTCAAGGTCATGGACTTCGGTATCGCACGGGCGCTGGCGTCCGGTGCGACCACCATGACGCAGACCTCCGCCGTCATCGGCACCGCCCAGTACCTCTCCCCGGAGCAGGCGCGCGGTGAGGCCGTGGACGCGCGCTCCGACGTGTACGCCGCCGGTTGTGTGCTGTTCGAACTGCTCTGCGGGCACCCGCCGTTCGTCGGCGACTCCCCGGTCGCGGTGGCCTACCAGCACGTGCGGGAGGAGCCGCCGGCCCCGAGCGAGTCGAACCGGGACGTCACTCCCGACATCGACGCGGTCGTGCTCAAGGCGCTGTCCAAGAACCCGGCCAACCGCTACCAGTCGGCCGGTGAGATGCGCGCCGACCTGCTGCGCGCCGCTGCGGGCCGCCCGGTCCTGGCGACGCCGGTGCTCCGCGAGGAGCAGACGATCCCGATGACGGCCCCGGCGCGGACCGGCGCCAACCGCAACGCTCCGGCCCGGGTCGGCGACGCCCGCCGCCGCCGCGCCTCCGGCTGGGTCATCGCGACCCTGACCGCGCTCGGGGTGCTGGCCGTGGTGGCGCTGACCGCCGGCCTGATCCTGGCCAGCCAGCCCAAGGACGTCGCGGTTCCGGACCTGCTCGGCAAGACCGAGGCCCAGGCGCGGGACGCCCTGGTCGCGAAGGGCCTCAAACCTACCCTCGGGGACCCGATCCTGGAGTCGAACTGCGAGGAGAACACCGTCGCCAAGCAGGATCCGGCGAAGGGCGCCGAGGTCCGGGAGAAGTCCGAGGTCAAGTACCAGATCTGCGGCGGCAAGCCGCTGAAGACGATCCCGCCGCTGGAGAACTCGACCCAGGCCTTCGCGGAGAACGCGCTGCGCGAGCTGAGCCTGGTGCCCGAGGTGGTCGCCGAGGACAGCGAGAAGCCCGAGGGCACCGTGCTGTCCACCAACCCGGCGGCGGGCGAGAAGGTCGCCGAGGGCTCGAAGGTCACGCTCAAGGTCTCCAAGGGCAACCGCAAGCCGGTGCCGCCGGTGACCGGCAAGACCGAGGCACAGGCGATCGCGGCCCTGGAGCAGGCCGGCTTCCGGTACAACGTGAAGCAGGGCAGCCCCACCGAGGACGCGAACAAGGTCGGCACGGTGGAGTTCCAGGACCCGGCCGCGGGCACCCTCAAGGCGGTCAACTCGGTCATCACGATCCTGGTGTTCCGGGAGGCGGAGAAGTCGCCCCCGCCGTCTCCCACCCCGACACCCACGCCGTGATCCACAGAAGCCCGGACGGTGCGCCTGAGCGGCGTACTGTCCGGGCTTCTTGCTGTCTGCGGTAGGCCTCAGGCCGGGAAGGCGGCCAGGCGGCGCTGCTCGACCTCTTCGGCCAGCTCGGGCGCGCGGTCCAGGGCCCGCGGGTGGCCGCAGGAGGCCAGCCAGTTCGCGAGCATCAGGTGGCCGCCCTGGGTGAGCACCGACTCCGGGTGGAACTGCACGCCCTCGATGGGCAGCGAGCGGTGCCGCATCGCCATCACGACACCCGATTCGGTACGCCCGGTGACCTCGATCTCTGCCGGCAGGGTCTCCTCCAGCACGGCCAGGGAGTGGTACCGGGTGGCCGTGAACGGGTCCGGCAGGCCCGCCAGCACGCCCGCGCCGGTGTGCGTGACCAGCGACGTCTTGCCGTGCAGCAGTTCCGGGGCGCGGGTCACCGTGCCGCCGAAGGCCTGCCCGATGGCCTGATGGCCCAGGCACACCCCGAACAGCGGGATCTTCCCGGCGTACTCGGCGATCACGTCGAGGCAGATGCCGGCCGACTCGGGAGCGCCGGGGCCGGGGGAGAGCAGCACACCGGCCGCCCCGACCCGTCCGACGTCGGCGACGCTGATCTCGTCGTTGCGCCGCACCTCGCAGTCCACCCCGAGCTGGCCGAGGTACTGCACCAGGTTGTAGACGAACGAGTCGTAGTTGTCGATCACAAGAACGCGCATCGAACTCACCTGCTGGCGCTCGGTTTCGGGGTCTCGCCGGTGTCGTACGGGATGTCGTGGCCGTCGCCCGGCTCGCCGGAGGGCGAACCCGACGGCTCCGGGAACGTCTCGTCCAGCTGCGTGTAGCCGCTGTCGGGGTCGCCGACCTGGACGTCGTCGAAGGGCAGCAGCGGCTCGGCCCACGGGAAGATCACGTACCACAGCAGCGCGCCGAGGATGCCGAGCAGCACCAGCGAGCCGCCCAGCTTGCCGCCGAGGCCGAAGGGCAGTTTGCGCCAGATCCACGCGTACATCAGGACATCCCCGCCAGCTCGACCGGGCGGCCCTCGGTGCGCGGCTGCTCGTCGACGAGCTTGCCGTGGATGATCAGCCGCTGGTAGTTGTCGAGCTTCGGGTTGCAGGTGGTCAGTGTGATCAGCTTGCCGGCCTCCATGGTCGGCGGCACCGCGCGCACCACCTCCACCGCGGTCGGCAGCACGATGCGCTGCTTGACCACCTCGTACACGTAGAAGGTGGTCTTCGTCTCCACGACCATCTTGTCGCCCGGCTTCAGCTGGTCCAGGTTCCAGAAGGTGGCCCGGTTGCGGTGGCCGGCCACCGAGAAGTTGCCCTTCTGGCCCGGCATCGCGCTGTTGGGGTAGTGGCCGGGGGCGAACCGGATGTCCTTCTGGGTGACGCCCTGCACGACCACCCAATGCTTCTTCAGCGTGGGCAGGTAGAGCTTGGCCACGGCGTTGCCCGGCAGGGGCGCGAGCGGGGACGCCGACGCCGACGGGGTCGGGCCGACGACCGGCTCGTCCCAGTCCAGCTGCTGCTCCAGCTCGGTCTGGTGGGCGTCGACGATGGCCGTCTTGCCCCACACCTCGTAGGCGGCGAACAGCAGGATGACCAGGCCGAACGTGATCATGAGCTCGCCGGTGCCGCGCAGCGTCGTCCGGATCACCGAGCCCACCGTGGTCCGGGTGTACTCGGAGTGGATGCTCCGGTAGTTCTTCTCGCCGGCCCGGATCGCCTTGACCGGCGCCGGTGGCGGTTCGCCGCTCCAGCGGGGCCGGGGCGACGGCTTGGCGTCGTCCTCGGGTGACGAGGGCGGCGCGGGCGGGATCGCGCCCAGCAGGCCGGTCTCGTCGGTGGCGACGGCTCGACCGCTCGCGACGGCGGGCGCGGGCCGGGCGATCCGGGGCGGCGGCACGGTCTGGTCCGTGATCCGGGGCAGCTGCGTCGTCTCGTCCGCGGCCGCCGGGGCGAACTGCGCCGCCGGGCTGACCGGGGCCGTGGGGCTGGTCGGAGCGGCCTGGTTCGGCGGCGCAGTGGCGGAGGTGATGACCGGCAGCACCGTGGTCGCGTCCGCCGGGAAGACCGGCAGCACGCTGGTGATGGAGGAGGCGTCCGCCGTCGGCGTGGCGTCGGCCACCCGGGGGAACGTGGTCGTCTCGTCGTCCTCGGGGTCGTTTGCCCGATGCCTGCTCATCCGTGTCTCCGGCTCTTACTAACGCGGCACCGAGGCATGGCGCAGCAGCACCGATCCCTGGTACGCGGGAGCGACGATGTCGGTCTCGCGGGTGACGCTATATCCCAGGCCGTACGCGCGTACAGCGTCCCGGAAGGCCTGTACGCCGAGGGCGGCGTCGAGCGAGGCCTGCATCTTGGCCGGGTCGCCGATCGCCGAGATCACGAACTCGGGGGAGTAGCGCCGTCCTTCGAGCAGCAGGGTGTTGCCGACGCACTGCACGGCGGTGGTGGTGACGACCCGTACGCCCATGATCGTCATGGCCTCGGCCCCGCCCGCCCACAGCGCGTTCACCACGGCCTGCACGTCCTGCTGGTGCACGACCAGGTCGTCCTGCGTGGCCCCGGTGGACAGGCCGTTGCCGCCGGGCGGCGCGTCGTCCATGCGTACGGTCAGACCCGGGCCGTGCATCGCGGTCAGGCCGGCGTCGCTCAGGTAACCCTCGCCGCGGGTGCGTTCGGCCGAGAGCGGGCCGTCGCCGCCGGCCTGCGCGCCGGCCAGCGCGTCGATGTCGGCCCGCAGCTGGTTCACGTCGCGGACGTACGTGCCGACCTCGGCTTCCTTCTTTCCCACCAGCTGATCCAGCCGTACGCTGTTGTCCTCGCGTAGCGTGGTTCCCTGGGAGGTGGTCGCGCTCACGGTGAACAGCAGGCCTGCGGTGGCGGCGATCAGCGGCACGCCGAGGGTCCACCCGCTGCGGCGATGGCCGGGCAGGGGATTGAACGCGCGCCCGACCCGGAGCACGGCTTTCCGCCATGACGAGGTGCCGGATGTGTATTCCACCACTCCCCCTCCGTGCCAAAACGCGACGATCTGACTACGCTATCTGTCGAACATTATTCAGGCCCATGCCCTAGGTCATCGACCGGTGTGGGCAGGGCCCCTCCAGGAGACAACCGTGCCGAAGTCGCAGGTCCGCAAGAAGAAGATCTACACGCCGCCCACCGACGTGCTGCCCTCGTCGACCGCCACGGACAAGAAGCCGAGTCCGATCTGGCTGCCGATCACCGCGGTCAGTCTGATCGTGTTCGGCATCGCCTGGCTGGTTGTGTACTACCTGTCCGAAACGCTGTACCCGGTGGCGGGCTGGGGGTACTGGAACCTGGCCGTCGGCTTCGGCGCCATGGTCGGCGCGCTCGGCCTCCTCTCGAAGTGGCGCTGAGCTTCCGCAGCCGACCACGATAGCTCGCGATCCGGGGTCGCGGCCTCCTGCGTGGAGGCCGTGACCCCGGATGCTGTCCGGAGCTGTCCGCGACACCGGTGACCTGCCGCTGGCCTAGGGTGAGGGCAGCGCTGTGCCAACCCTCACATTACTGAACGGTAACTAGGGCGTAGGCTGCGGTGGGGTTTATACACAGGGCTGTTCCGACGCAGGGAGGCGTGGGTATGGGCGGCGTTCAGATCGTCAGTACGGTCATCGCGGTGGCCGTGACCGCGGTCGCGGTGGCGCTGGTCGTACGGGCGGTGCGGCAGATGCTCGCCGTCATCCGGCTCGGCCAGCCCGATCCCACGCGCTCGGGGCAGCGGGCAGCCCGCTGGAAGACCATGCTGACCGAGACCTTCGGCCACACGAAGATGTTCAAGTGGTCCGTGGTCGGCGCGGCGCACTGGCTGGTGATGATCGGCTTCATCGTGCTGTCGACGCTGGTCGCCGGCGCCTACTTCGAGGTCGTCAACCCCGAGTGGGAGCTGCCGATCCTCGGCGGCTGGGACGTGTTCGCGTTCGTGACCGAGTGGATCGGCATCCTCGGCATCCCGGCGATCATCGTGCTGATCGTGATCCGCCTGCGCCAGCTGCCGTCGCGCACCTCGAACTCCCGCTTCGCCGGCTCGACGATGTGGCAGGCCTTCTTCGTCGAGTACGTCATCCTGTCCGTGCTGGTGCTGGGCTTCCTCATCCGCGGGTTCAAGGTGTCGTCCGGGCTGTTCCATCACCCGGTGTGGGCCACCCCGTTCTCGCATGCGCTCGGCGCGATCCTGCCCGCCTCCCTGACCGCGATCACGATCACCGCCCTGATCAAGATCCTGGTGTCCATGGGCTGGGCGATCACCATCGGCCTCAACCCCACCATGGGTGTGGCCTGGCACCGCTTCCTGGCCTTCTTCAACATCTACTTCAAGCGTTATGCCGACGGCGCGCCCGCCCTCGGCGCGCTCAAGCCGATGACCTCCAACGGCGCGCCGATCGACCTGGAAGAGGCCGATCCCGAGAAGGACACCTTCGGCGTCTCCCAGGTCGAGCACTTCGGGTGGAAGGGCCTGCTGGACTTCTCCACCTGCACCGAGTGCGGCCGCTGCCAGTCGCAGTGCCCGGCCTGGAACACCGGCAAACCGCTGTCGCCGAAGCTGATCGTGCTGAGCCTGCGCGACCACGCCTACGCCAAGGCCCCCTATCTGCTGGCCGGCGGCGGCAAGGACCTGTCCGGCGAGGAGAAGGGCACCGCCGAGCAGCTCGCCGGCGTCAACGTGCTCGCCCTGGCGGAGGCCGAGCGGCCGCTGATCGGCGGCGCGGCCGAGCTGGGCGTCATCGACCCCGACGCGCTGTGGGCCTGCACCACCTGCGGCGCGTGCGTCGAGCAGTGCCCCGTCGACATCGAGCATGTCGACCACATCGTCGACATGCGCCGTTACCAGGTGATGATCGAGTCGTCGTTCCCGTCCGAGGCCGGGGCGATGCTGCGCAACCTGGAGAACAAGGGCAACCCCTGGGGCGCGCCGCCCAACACCCGCGAGGACTGGACCAAGGGGCTGGACTTCGCCGTGCCCCGGGTCGGCGAGACCGACGAGTTCGAGTACCTGTTCTGGGTCGGCTGCGCCGGCGCGTTCGAGGACAAGGCCAAGAAGACCACTCGCGCCGTCGCCACGCTGCTCAACGAGGCCGGGGTCTCCTTCGCCATCCTCGGCAACAACGAGACCTGCACCGGTGACCCGGCGCGGCGCATCGGCAACGAGTTCGTCTACCAGATGCTCGCCCAGCAGAACGTCGAGACGATCAAGGAATCGGGCGCGCTGAAGATCGTCGCAACCTGCCCGCACTGCTTCAACACCATCGGCAACGAGTACAAGGAACTGGGTCTCGAGGTCGAGGTCGTCCACCACACCGAGCTGCTGGCGCACCTGGTCAAGACCGGCAAGCTCACCCCGGTCGCACCTGTCGACGGTGGGCTGACCTACCACGACCCGTGCTACCTGGGCCGCCACAACCGGGTCTTCACCCCGCCACGCGAGGTGCTCGGCGCCGCCATCGGCGCGGGCGCCGCCCCCGCCGCGGGCACCGGCATCCTGGAGATGGGCCGGCGTGAGGAGCGCTCGTTCTGCTGCGGCGCCGGTGGCGCGCGGATGTGGATGGAGGAGCGCATCGGCAAGCGCATCAACGTTGAGCGCACCGAGGAGGCCCTGGCCACCGGCGCGAAGACGATCGCGGTCGGCTGCCCCTTCTGCTCCACGATGATCACCGACGGCGTGCGCTCCAAGGGCCAGGAAGAGGTCGAAGTCATCGACGTCGCCTCGGTCCTACTCCGCTCCGTCAAACCCACCCCCACCGCCTGACCGGGCCGCCCCCGGTTTCGCAACTCTTAAAAAGTCGCGCCCACAGCACTTGTCTGTCGGCGCGACTTTTTAAGAGTCGCGGCAGGGGGTGGGTGGGCTCGTGCCGGTGGGAGAAGGTGGCGTGACTGGTTCTGGCAGAATCGGGCGCGAGGTGATCTCGTCATAGACGCGCTGTCTGCCATCCTGCCCATCCTGTTCTTCGTGCTGCTCACGGTCGGCACGGCATTCTTCGTGGCGGCTGAGTTCGCGCTGGTCACGGTCGACCGGGCGGAGATCGACACGCGGGCCGAGCGCGGCGAGCGCCCGGCGCGCACGGTGCGCCGCGCGCTGCGCGAGCTGTCCTTCCAGCTCTCCGGCGCGCAGCTGGGCATCACGCTGACCGCGCTGCTCACCGGTTACCTCGCCGAGCCGGCGCTGCGCCCGCTGGTCGAGCCGCTGGACGCGCCCCCCGGGCTGAGCCACGTGATCTCGCTGGCCATCGCGACGCTGTTCTCGATGCTCTTCGGCGAACTGGTGCCGAAGAACGCGGCGCTGTCCCGCCCGATGCCGGTGGCGCTGCGTACGGCCGGACCGATGCGGGTCTTCTCCCGGATCTTCAAACCACTGATCTTCGCGCTGAATGGCACCGCCAACTGGCTGGTGCGCCGGATGGGCATCGAGCCGCAGGAGGAGCTGGCCAGCGCCCGCTCGCCCGAGGAGCTGGGCCTGCTGGCCGCGATCTCGGCGCAGGCCGGCGCCCTGCCCTCGGAGACCGCCCTGCTGCTGCAGCGCACGGTGCGCTTCGGCGACAAGCACGCGGCCGAGGCGATGACCCCGCGCATCGACGTGGTGGGGCTGGCCGGCTCGGCCACCGTCGCGGAGCTGTTCGAGGCGGCCCGGGAGACCGGCCACAGCCGCTTCCCGGTGTACGAGCAGACGCTGGACACCGTCACCGGCGTCGTGTCGGTCAACGACGCGCTCGCGGTGCCGCCGGCCCGCCGCTCGCTGACCACGGTCGCCGCGGTGGCCCGTGAGCCGGTGCTGGTCCCGGCCTCGCTCGATCTGGACAAGGTGGTCGCCGCGCTGCGCGAGAGCCGCTCCGACTTCGCCATCGTCGTCGACGAGTACGGCGGCACCGACGGCGTCGTCACCATCGAGGACCTGGTCGAGGAGCTGGTCGGCGAGATCGCCGACGAGCACGACACCGCCGAGGAGGAGGAGTCGGGCTCGATCGAGGTGACCGTGCCGGGCGGGGTGCGCACCTGGCTGGTCGACGGCATGCTGCGCGAGGACGAGCTGGACGAGCAGACCGGGTTCCGGCTGCCCGAGGGCCCGTACGAGACGCTGGGCGGATACCTGATGGCGGAGCTGGGCCGGATCCCGGTGGTCGGCGACGCCCTGGTCGCCAACGACTGGGAGTTCACCGTGGTGGAGATGGACCGGCACCGGGTGGAGCAGGTGCGGCTGGTCCGGCTGGCGGGCGACGACGATGAGTGAACTGCTGATCACCGCGGCGCTGCTGCTGGGCAACGCGTTCTTCGTCGGCGCGGAGTTCGCGCTGATCGCCTCCCGGCGTACCGTCATCGAGCCGAAGGCGCAGCACTCGCGCCCGGCGGCCTGGGCGTTGTCCGCGATGAACCAGATCCCGCTGATGATCGCGGGCGCGCAGCTGGGCATCACGCTGTGCTCGCTGGCGCTGGGCGCGATCGCGGAGCCCGCGCTGGCGCACTTCATCGAACCGCTGTTCCACGCGCTCAACCTGCCGCAGAACATGCAGCACCCGATCGCGTTCGTGCTGGCGCTGCTCATCGTGGTCTTCCTGCACACCGTGATCGGCGAGATGGTGCCGAAGAACATCACGCTGGCCGGGCCGGAGGCGAGTGTGCTCTGGCTGGGCCCGCCGATGCTGGCGTTCTGCATCGCCACCAAACCGCTGCTGGTGGCGATGAAGTGGGCGTCGCGCAAGGTGCTGCGGCTGTGGCGGGTCGAGGCCGCGGACGCGGTGAAGACCGTGTTCACCGCCGAGGAGCTGGCGGGCCTCGTCCAGCAGGCGCACACCGAGGGACTGCTGGACCCGGAGCAGCACGCCCGGATCGCGGGCGCGCTGGCGCTGCACCAGCGCACCGCCGCGGACGCGCTGCGGCCGTGGTCGGCGGTCACCATCGTCACCGACGACACCTCACCGGCCACGCTGGAGGTGCTGGCGACCCGCACCGGACGGTCCCGGTTCCCGGTGGTGGCCCGCGGCACCCGGCGGGTGCTGGGCTTCGTGCACATCAAGGACGTGATCGGCCTGGAGGGCGCGAGCCGCCGCGAGCCGATCCCGGGTGACCTCGTCCGGCCGCTGCTGATCGTGCCGCCGGACCGTTCACTGGCCGAACTGCTGCTGTCGATGCGCCGCGAGCGGCGGCACATCGTGCTGGTGAGCGAAGGCCAGCTGCCGGTGGGTGTGGTGACGCTCGACGATGTGCTCAACGCCATCATGGCCCCGGCGGTATGACGCGTCCTGACGCTGCGTGACCGCCGCCGACACCTGCGCAGGTCAGCGCGGCTGTCGGTGGCGGCGCGAATCGCCCTCTCCGGGGCACGCTGAGTGACATCAGGGCAGCTCAGCGAAGTTGTCTCGGTTCCGGCTTGAAACCGGCTCACCTTCTTTTCTAGGGTTGGTGACCGTCTGGTGCGTACGCCGGGTTGTGACCCCTCGCGACCCCGCCCCGGACACCGCGCCCGGGTTCACCCCCTGTTCCACCGGTCGCGGTCGGCGGAAAAGGAGCTCCGGTGACCCCCCTCCGTACCGCGTCGCGCACGCTCACCCGTGCGCTTGTGCTGGTCGCAGCCATGCTCGTCGGCGTCGCGCCGGCCCTGCCCGCACACGCCGAGCCGTCGATCAGCGAGATCGAGGCCGAGATCGCCAAGACGTGGGAGAAGCTCGAACCGCTGGTCGAGGACTACAACAAGGTCCACAGCGACCTGGTCAAGCTGCAGAAGAAGGCCGCGGGCCTGGAGACGAAGCTGCAGCCGCTGCGGCTGACCGTCGAGGTGACCCGGACCCGGGTCGGCGTCATCGCCGCCGAGTACTACAAGGGCGGCCGCAACGCCGAGGTGAACGCGCTGCTGAGCAGCGGCTCGCCGAAGCAGTTCGCCGACCAGCTGATGATGCTGCAGCAGATCGCCCACGGTAAGCAGGAGCAGATCTCGGCGACCTCCGAGGCGAAGGCCAAGTACGACGGCGAGAAGGCGACGCTGGACAAGGCCATCGCGGACACCAAGCTCAAGGACGCCGACCTGGCCGCGAAGAAGAAGGTCATCGAGGGCGAGATGAGCCGCCTGCAGAAGCTGCGGACGCAGGCTTACGGCACCGGCGGCTCCGGCGGCTCGCTGAAGATCGGCGCGGCCTGCCCGGCGCAGATGGGCTCCGGCAAGGGCCAGACCGCCGCCGCGTGGGCCTGCAAGCAGATCAGCAAGCCGTACGTGTGGGGCGCGGCCGGTCCGAGCAGCTTCGACTGCTCCGGCCTGACCCAGTGGGCGTACGCGAAGGCGGGCGTCAGCCTCACCCACTACACCAAGGACCAGTGGGGCGAGACCACGAAGGTGTCCACGCCTGCCGTGGGCGATCTGGTCTTCTTCTACGGCGACCTGCACCACGTCGGCATGTACGTCGGCACGGTCAACGGCCGCCGGGTGATGGTGCACGCGCCGCACACCGGCGACGTGGTGCGCATGCAGTACATCGACGTCATGCCGGTCGCCGGCTACCGCCGGGCCTACTGACCTCTCAGCACGACGAAGGGCTCCCCGCAAACAGCGGGGAGCCCTTCGTGTCGCGCCGGACGGGTCAGAACGACACGGCCGGCTTCAGCACCACGTCGGCGCGCAGCACGTACGCGATGCGCTGGCCGAACTGGATCTGCACGTACTGCTGCTCGCCCCGGATGACGGTGCGGTCACCGGGACCGGACCCGTCGAACGTGGCAGCGCGGTAGTACTCGCCGGTGAGCACCGGGCCGGCCGCGTACCGCTGCCCGGCCGTGATCGTGTACTGCGCCAGCGGGCTGACCGCCTGCACCGGCACGCCGGCCGGGTAGGCCGCCGCCTCCGGGTAGGCCCGGCCGAACACCGGGATGCTCGCCAGGCCCGGCTTCGGCTCGACCACGAACCCGACGTTCCACAGCGGTCCGGCGTCGGCGTTGCGGAACCAGGCCTTCTGGCCGAGGTACCAGATCGCGGTCCACTCGCCGGCGCGCTCGGCGACGGCGTACGTCTGGCCCGCCGAGGCCCGTGCGCAGTGGTCGCTGACCACCATGGTGCTCGCCTTCGTGCCGCACCGGCCCGGGTCGCGGACCAGCGGGGCGGTCAGGTCGGGAGCGCTGCGCAGGATGACCGACGAGCTGGAGCGCAGCGGGCACGGGTTGCTCGCCGCGCCGGTGCAGCCGGTGAACGCCGGCTTGTTGGTGGCGAAGTCGGGGTTCACGGTGACCAGTCCGGCGTGGCTCGCCAGCGGCTCCGGCAGCCCGCGGAAGGGGGCCTTGAGCAGGTCGAAGTAGTGCGACCAGTCCCAGTACGGGCCCGGGTCCCAGTGCATGCCGGCGACCGTGGAGGTGATGGTGCCGGGCACGTTGTCGTGGCCGATGATGTGCTTGCGGTCCAGCGGGATGCCCAGCCGCAGCGCCAGGTGCCGCACCAGCTTCGCCGAGGTCCGGTAGAGCGCCTCGGTGTACCAGCCGCCCTGCGCCGCGAAACCCTCGTGCTCCAGGCCGATGGACTTGGCGTTGACGTACCAGTTGCCCGCGTGCCAGCCGACGTCCTTGGCCAACACATGCTGGGCGATGTGCCCGTCGACCGAGCGCAGCGAGTAGTGCCAGCTGACGTAGGTCGGGTCGGCGACCAGCTTCAGGGTCGTGGCCCAGCTCGCCTCGGTGTCGTGGATGACGATGTACTCGATGCGCTGCGACTGCGGCCGGTTGCCCAGGTCGTGGTTGCCGTAGTCGCCGTCCCCGAACGCCTCGTACGGCGCGGGCCGCGACTCGCACGAGATGTCGATCGGGCACTCGATGCCGTCGGGCCGGGCCAGCTTGCGCAGGCCGAGCCGGATCAGCCAGTCCTTGACCGGGGTCACCGACCGGGCGGTCAGGCTGATGGCGTGGCCCTCGTCGGTGGTGCGGGCGACACCGTCGCGCAGTGTCGCGTACACCTCGTCGGCGAACGCCGCCGCGGCCTGCTCGGTGTCCGCGCCGGAGTAGCGGGCGACCGCGCCGTACCAGGCCGCCGGGTCGGTGTCCGCGCCATGCGGCGCGTTCAGCTGCTGCTGGTACGAGGCCAGCAGCGCGGCTCCGCCGCGGATGTTCGCGACCGGGTCGGTGCGCAGCGTCTCGGCGGACAGGCCGGTCAGCTCCGCCGCGGCCGGCAGGGTGCGCAGCGCCGCCTCGGCCGGAGCCGGGGTGCCGTCGGGGTGGCCGACCGCCTTCGGGCGGCTGTCGTCGCCCCGGGAGTCCTCCTCGGGAGCGGGCTCTGACTCCGGCTCGGCGGCCGGAGCCAGCGCGGCGACGTACGCCGCGTCGGTGAGGTGCATCGGGCCGTAGCCGCCGGAAGTGCTGGGCGTGCCCGCGTTGGCGTCCCAGCGGGACTCCAGATAGGAGACGCCGAGCAGCACGTCCACGGGTACGCCGTATTCCTGGGCGGCCGCCAGGTAGTCGTCCTGCCGGGTGGGTGGCGACTCGGCCTGGGCGGCCACCGGCGTTACGCCGGCGCCGAGCCCCAGACCCACCGCGGTGAGCAGCGCCAGCCGGCGCAAGGGGATTCGGGGTGACACGTACGGCTCCCTTCGAGTGTCCGATGCGGTCACCCTGCCCTCGGCCGTACGGTTAGTCAATAGTTACCAATACACGTTGCCAATATGAAACTATCCTTCATCGTTCGGGTGGGCCGTTCCGCCAGGTGCTACGGCTGTTCACCGGGTGTCCGGGGATGGCGCCGCTCTGGTAAATATGAGCGAATGCGATTCAAATGGCCCGCGATCATTGCCGGACTGGTGCTACTGGCCGTGGTCGCCACGGTCCTCGTGGTGCAACTGACCGGTGACGAGCCCGAGCCTCCGACCGCGACCCCGGCGTCGCCGTCCGCGGCGCCCAGCCCGAGCGCGGCCGCGCCGAGCCCGTCCGCCCCGGCCATCGGCGAGGGTGTGGTGTTCGACTTCGCGAACGGCCTGGAGCAGGCGCGCGTGGTCGGCTCGGACGCCGGGACCCTCACCGTGCGCGAGGAGAGCCAGACCGGCGGCGACGTCTCTCTGGTGCCGCGCGACGGCGACTTCGCGGTGCGTTTCCCCGGCCCGTGCGCGAGCAAGGACGACAAGCAGTGCCCGCGCGCGATCCTCGACGCAGGCGCGAACCCGGCCCTCAACCCCGGCCTGCGGGCGTTCCGCTGGGGCGCGGCGGTGCTGATGGCCCCCGAGGAGACGGCCAAGGGCGCGAACGTGCTGCAGAAGGGCTACTCGCAGTTCGGCACGCAGTTCAAGCTCCAGGTCGACGGCGCCAAGGGCATGCCCTCCTGTGTCGTGGCCGGCCCGCAGAACGGCAAGAACGTCATCCACGTCGCGCAGGCGAGGCAGGGGATCGCCGACGGGAACTGGCACACCGTCGAATGCGCACGTGACGGGGCAGTCCTGCGCATCACCGTGGACGGCGTGGCGCAGGGCGAGGCCGCCATCCCGGCCGACCTGAACATCTCCAACGACGCCCCGCTGCGGATCGGCGGCAAGGGTGTCGCCCCGAACAACGACCAGTTCCACGGCACGCTCGACGACCTGTTCGTCGCGATCGGATAGACGCCCTGGTGACACGCGACGACATCGACGGAATTGCGTTCTTGTAACGGTCTTGCCTAACGTGAATCCCCGTGTGTAGCCATAATCGGCCCCACGCGGGGCTTCCCAGCGCACCACGAATACGCCGCGGCCTGCTGACGGTCGGCGTCGTCCTGCTGGGCCTGCTCGCGCCCGCGGCACAGGCCCACGCGGCACCGACCCCCGCCGAGATCGAGAAGCAGATCGACGAGCAGTGGACCAAGCTCGAACCGGTCATCGAGGAGCACAACGCCACCAAGGCGAAGCTGGCCAAGCAGCGCAAGAAGGCCGCCGAACTGGAGGCGCAGCTCGCGCCGCTGGAGCTGCAGGTGCAGGCCACCCGGACGCGCATCGGCGTGCTGGCCGACCAGCTCTACCGCGGCGGCACCCTGGCCCAGGTCAACGCGTTCCTCAGCAGCGGTGACGCCAGTGTCATGGCGAAGCGGCTCGTCGTGCTCGACCAGCTCGCCCACGACAAGAAGGCACGCATCGCCGACACCCTCACCGCCAAGGCGGCATTGGACGCGGTGAAGCAGCCGCTGGACGAGACCATCGCGCAGCTCGCCAAGACCGAGGCGGAGCAGGGGACGCGGACCAAGGCCATCGAGGCGGAGATCACGAAGCTGAACAAGCTGCGGCTCCAGGCGTACGGCAGCGGTGCCGGCACCGGCGCGCTCGCCCCCGTGCCCTGCCCGACGGCGTACCCAGGCGGTCCGGCCGCCAAGGCGGTCCAGTTCGCCTGCCGCCAGATCGGCAAGATGTACGGCTGGGGCGACGACGGCCCGAGCACGTTCGACTGCTCCGGCCTGACCAAGGCCGCCTGGGCCCAGGCGGGCGTCTCCCTGCCGCACAACGCCCGATCCCAGCGCGCCGCCGTCAAATCGGTCAGCCGCGCCGACCTCAAACCCGGCGACCTCGTCTTCTACTACAGCGACCTGCACCACGTCGGCATGTACGCCGGCAACGGCTGGATCGTCCACGCCTCCCAGACGGGCAAACCCATCGCCATGCGCCGCATGGACGCCGCCCCCATCCACAGCTTCGGCCGCCCCTCCTCCTGACCCCCTCCCACCCGGCCCTCCGGCCCGGCCTCACGCACAACTCTTAAAAAGTCGCGGCCTCAGACGCCCTCTGAGGCCGCGACTTTTTAAGAGTTGTGCGTGAGGGGCGGCGGGGGTCAGGGGGTGGGGCGGAGCATGGGTGGGTGGAGGAGGCGGGCGGGGCCGCGGCGGAAGAGTTGGGCCGGGCGGCCGCGTTCGGCGGCGATGCTGCGGCCGACGGGCTCGATGAAGCCTGGCGTGCCAGTCACCTTGCGGTGGAAGTTGCGGGGGTCGAGCCGGGCGCCCCACACCGTCTCGTAGACCTCGCGCAGCTCGCTGATGGTGAACTCCGGTGGGCAGAACGCCGTCGCCAGCGGGGAGTACTCCAGCTTGGCGCGGGCGCGCTCCACTCCGTCGGCCAGGATGCGCGCGTGATCGAACGCCAGCTCCGGGACCGGTAGCGCCGTCCAGGCCGCGCCCTCCGCGTCGCTGCCCGCGACCGGGGCGGGCAGGTGCGGCAGCAGCGCCAGGTAGGCCACGGTCACCACCCGGCCGCGCGGGTCCCGTCCGGGCGCGCCGTAACTGGCCAGCTGTTCCAAGTGGCCCACCGGGGCGGTCAGTCCGGTCTCCTCGCGCAGCTCGCGGGCGGCGGCCGCGTCGAGGTCCTCGTCGGGCAGCACGAAACCGCCCGGCAGCGCCCACTGCCCTCGGTAGGGCTCGATGCCCCGGCGCACCAGCAGGACGCGCATCTCGTTGTCCTGCACCGTCAGCACCACCAGATCGGCTGTGACGGAGAACGCTGGATAGTCGGCCACCTGATTTATCACCACCTTGACGAGAATGTATCACGAAGCTTATCGTCATCTTGACGAAAAAGGGACCGGGGAATCCTCCGAAGGAGAACGATCACGATGGCTGACGTGTCCAAGCGCTTCTTCCTGCGCCACCTGCGCAGCACGCCGACGAACTGGGTGCGCCACAGCGTCCGCGGCCGGGCCAAGCGGGAGGGCATCGGCCTGGCCTTCTGGTACCGGCCGCTGACCGCCGTGCTCAGCGAGGTGCCGGTCGACGACCGCGAGCTGCCGCTGCTGTTCCACGCCCGCACCAGCGACTTCACCGACGTCACCGTGCAGGCCACGGTGACCTACCGGGTGGCCGACCCCGCCGTCGCCGTCGGCCGGCTGGACTTCTCGATCGACCCCTACCTCGGCACCGCGCGGGCCCGGCCGCTCGACCAGATCGCCACCCTGCTGGCCGAGCTGGCCCAGCAGCCCGCGCTGGACCTGCTGACCCGGCTGCCGCTGGCCGAGGCGCTGAGCGAGGTCGCCGCGGTGCGCGAGGCGGTGTCGGCCGCGCTGGGCGCCGAGCCGCGCCTGACCGACCTGGGCGTCCAGGTGGTCAGTGCCCGCGTGGTGGCGATCCGGCCGGAGCCGGAGCTGGAGCGCGCGCTGCAGACCCCGACGCGGGAAGCGGTGCAGGTGGAGGCCGACCGGGCCACCTTCGCCCGCCGGGCGCAGGCTGTCGAGCAGGAGCGCGGCATCGCCGAGAACGAACTCCAGAACAAGATCGAGCTGGCTCGGCGCGAGCAGCAGCTCGTCGAGCAGAACGGCGCGAACACCCGCCGCAAGGCCGAGCTCGTCGCCGCCGCCCAGCTCGTCGAGGCACAGGGCAAGGCCGAGCGCGAGAAGCTGCTCAACGCCGCCGAGGCGGAGAAGGAGCAGTTGCTCGCCGAGGCCAAGGCCGCCGGTGTGCGGGCACTCGGTGTCGCCCAGGGCGAGGCCGAGGCCGCCAAGCTCGCCGCGTACCGGGACCTGCCGCCGGCGGTGCTGCAGGGCCTGGCGCTGCGCGAACTCGCCGGCCAGCTCCCGGAGATCGGCCAGCTCACCGTCACGCCCGACGTCATCACCGGCCTGCTCTCGCGCTTCGGCGCGGGCCCGTCGGACCGCTGAGCGGTCGGAGCGAGGAGGAGCCATGAGCGAGCGAATCATGTTGGCTGGTCCTCGTGCTGACGACGAGCGGAGCGAGGAGGAGGCATGAGCGAGCGAAGCGAGCGAATCATGTTGGCTGGTCCTCGTGCTGACGACGAGCGGAGCGAGGAGGAGGCATGAGCGCGACGCTGGCCCCACGGGTGGTGGTGGTCTCCCGGCGCAGTGAGCTCGACGAGCTGCTGGGTCGGCACGGCACGCGCGCCGCCGCGGCGTACTTCCTGAAGGAACGGGGGAGGGAGATCGCCGAGGTGGAGGCACGGCACGCAGCGCAGGAGGCGGCGCTGGCCACGGTCAGCGCGGCGCTGCCGGCGGACTGGCGGCGCGGGCAGGTGCACCGCGACGACCTGTCCCGCTTCCTGTTCGCGCCGGAGGACATCGTGGTCACCGTCGGGCAGGACGGGCTGGTCGCGAACGCAGCGAAGTACCTCGCCGGGCAGCCGGTGCTCGGCGTGAACCCCGAGCCCGAACGCAACCCCGGGGTGCTGGCCCGGTTCGCCGCCCGCGACGTGGCAGGCCTGCTGCCCGCGGTGCTCGCCGGACGTGCCGCCACGCAGTCGCGCGCGATGGCCGTGGCCACGCTCGACGACGGCCAGCAGCTCGCCGGCCTCAACGAGATCTACATCGGCCACCAGACCCACCAGTCCTCCCGCTACCTGCTCACCACACCGCAGGGCGAGCAGGAACGGCACTCGTCCTCAGGCGTGCTGGTCGGCACCGGCACGGGCGCCACCGGCTGGTGCGCGTCGGTGGCCCTGATGCGGGACCTTGCGAACACCCTGCCCGGCCCGGACGCGTCCGAGCTGTGCTGGTTCGTCCGCGAGGCCTGGCCCTCACCCGCCACCGGAGCACGCCTCACCGCGGGCCGCGTCGGCTCCGGCCAGCGCCTGACCCTGACCAGCGAGAGCGAACGCCTGGTCGCCTTCGCCGACGGCGTCGAATCGGACCACCTGGTCCTGGCCTGGGGCCAGCGCATCACCATCGCCACCGGCACCCGCCACCTCACCCTCGTCGTCCCTTGAGGAAAGGAAGGGCACCTTCACAACGCTCCGCGTTGTAGAAGGTGCCCTTCCCATCAGCACGGCCTGGCTGAGCTGCGGCGACGAGCGCAAATCCGTGAGTCGCCTCACAAAACCGTACGACCGATCGGTCTTCTTAATAGCCTGGCTCCATGACCGGAACGGACGGGCGGCTGGCCCGCGGCGAGCGCACCCGCACCACGGTGCTCGACGCCGCCGTGGCGCTGGCCAGCGAGGCCGGGCTCGACGGCCTGTCGCTGGGCCAGCTCGCCGACCGGTTGCACGTCAGCAAGTCAGGGCTCTTCGCGCACTGGTCCTCCAAGGAGGAACTGCAGCTCGCCGCGATCGAACACGCCCGCAACCAGTGGGCCCGCCGCGTCGTCGGCCCGGCCCTGGACCGACCCCGCGGGCTGCGCCGCCTGTTCGCGCTGCACGAGTCGCGCCTGGCCTTCTACAGCGAGCGGGTGCTCCCCGGCGGCTGCTTCTTCGCCATCGCCGAGTTCGAGTCGACCGGCCGCACGGGCGTCGTGCCCGACCGGCTCGCCGTGGTGCTCGCGGAGTGGATCACGTTGCTGGAGCGTCTCGTCACCGAGGCCGTCGAGCTGGGCGAACTGCCCGCCGACACGGTCGCCCGGCGGCTGGCCTTCGAGGTCGACGCGGCCGGTGTCGCCGCGCTGCTGCACTCGCGCCTGCTGGAGCGCAGCCTCGACGACGCCCGCCAGGCCGTGCTCGCCCGCCTGCGCGGCCTCGCCACCGACCCCGACCTGCTGCCGTACGACTGAAAGGCCCGACATGACCACCGCCACCCTCGACACCACCACCGGCACGGTCCGCCGGGCTGTCGTCCACATCGACGACCTCGACATCGTCGGCATCATGCACAACGCCCGCTACGCCCTGATCCTGGAGCGGGCCATGTCGGAGTTCTGGGCCGAGCACGGCTACGGCTTCCGCGACGGCGTGCCGAGCAGCCCCGACATGATCGCCGCGGTGCGCGAGTTCACCATCACCTACCACGCTCCGGTACGCGGCACCGGACCGATTCTGGTCCACTTCTGGCTGGACAGCATGGGCGATACCAGCGCCGTCTACGGCTTCCGTTTCCTGTCCGAGGACGGCGGCACCGTCTTCGCCGACGGCCGCCGGGTCATGGTCAAGATGGACCGCACCGGCCGCCCCGCGCCGTGGACCCCGCAGGGCCGCGAGATCGCGAGCAGCCTGCTGCGCTGAGTTCCGGGGAGGGGCGGCGCGGACGGCCCGCTTGCTGCGATCATTGCCGCGTGCGCCTCCCCTCGGCTGTACCCGCACTGCTTGCTGCAGTCTTCCTACTGACCGCATGCGGTGCAAAAACGGATAAACCGGCCTTCGTGGCCGTACCCGCAGGCAGCGCCACCGCATCGCCCACGCCGGTGCCGTCGGTGACGCCGAACCCATCCCCGTCGCCGAGCGCCCGGCCGGGGCGGCCCGGTCAGACCAAACCCGGTCTGCTGCCGCCGGTGGTGAACCACGGGCCGCGCACCGGCAACCTCGTCGCGCTCACCTTCGACGCGGACATGACCGACAGCATGCTGGCCCAGCTCAAGAACGGCCGCGTCAAGTCGTACGCCAACGTCCGGATCATCGAGATGCTGGAGCACGACAAGATCCCGGCCACCTTCTTCCTGACCGGCAAATGGGTGCAGCGCTACCCCGCGCTGACCGAGCGCCTCGCCGGCAACCCCCGCTTCGAACTGGCCAACCACACCTACGGCCACCAGGCATTCACCGCCGACTGCTACACCCTGCCGCGCATCCCGCCGGCCGCGATGACTGAGGACGTCGCGAAGACCTTCAAAATCATCGAGCGGTACGGCGGACGCCAGACCCGCTACTTCCGCTTCCCCGGCCTGTGCCACGACCGGGCGGCGCTGCGCGCCATGTCCTCGCTCGGCCTCACCGTCGTCGACGGCGATGTCGTCAGCGGCGACCCCTTCGCCACGGACTGGCGCCCGATCGTGAACGCGGTGCTCAAGAAGGTCAAGCCCGGTTCCGTGATCATCCTGCACGTCACCGAGGCCAACGCCCAGTTCACCGACGAAGCCCTGCCGCACATCCTCAAGGGGCTCGCCGAGCGCGGCCTCGAACCGGCCACCCTGTCCGAGGTGCTCGCAGGCTGAGCCGGGCGGGGGAGCACATCGGCGATCGATCTCCCGTACGCTCCGGCCACCTCTCGTGATCGGAGCAGCCATGACCCGCGCCATCCTCCGGACCGGCGTACGCGCCGCAGCCCTCAGCGCGATCGTTGCCCTGGGTGCCGGTTGCGCGCCGTCAGTGGCAGAACCGGCGGTCACGGCGTTCGAGTCGCTGCGCCCCGTCCCCGATCGACGTAATCCCGGGTTGACCATGGGTTCGACCGTCAAGGTCGAGGCGGTCGGTGCGGCCGCCGAGATCGAGTGCGGCCTGGCCGACGGCGGTGGGGCCGACTTCCCGGTATGCGGCTGGGCCACGGACACCGTCGTCGGGATCGTGGTGTTCACCTACAAGAAGCCCGCCGCCCAGATCGAGGCGGAGTTCCACCGGATCCGGGCGGCCCTGGAGGCGTCCGTGGCCTGACAGCCGCCCCCACGAATCGGCCGGAATGTCGTAGCGTCCCCGAAATGGGGGCGTCGAAGTGGCTGCGCAGAGGTATGGGTGTCCTGGTCGGACTGTCGCCGGCCGCGCTGATGTTCCTGCTGCAACCTGCACAGTTCGGCAACTGCGCACGGGCGTGGTATCTCAGCGCCGCGTGCCTCGCCGTGGTTCCCTGCGCCATCCTGTTCATGGGTGCCGTGTCCACGTTCTTCACGACCGACTCGGCGGAGTCCCGCAACTTCGCGCTCGGCGCGATCCTCGGCATGGTCGCCCTCGTGGCGATGTTCGCGCTCGGCTTCCTCACGGACACCGCGCCACCCGGGGTGCCCACCACCCCCTACTGCCACGACAACTCCACACCGGCAGGCGGCTGACGAGCCCCGGCCTGAGGACGAATGCGGCAGCCTGCCCCATGCGCTTGCCGACCACCTGGTGGAACGTGCTTTCCTCGTAGCCTGGAGCCCATCCGCGGCGGAGAGGAGACTGAGGTGGCCGAGACGACGGTGGCCGAGGTGATGGCGGAGCTGGCGGCGCTGGAGGACCCGAAGGTCCGCCAGGTGAACGAGAAGCACGGCGACGATCACGGGGTGAACCTCGGCAAGCTGCGCGAGGTCGCGAAGCGGCTGAAGACGCAGCAGGAACTCGCCCGGCGGCTCTGGGACACCGGCGACACTGCGGCGCGGCTGCTGGCGTTGCTGATCTGCCGCCCGAAGGCGTTCGAGCGCGCCGACCTGGACGCCATGCTGCGCGACGCGCGCACGCCGAAGGTGCACGACTGGCTCGTGAACTATGTGGTGAAGAAGAACCCGAACGCCGAAGAGCTGCGGGTCGCCTGGTTCGCCGACCCGGATCCCGTGGTCGCCAGCGCCGGTTGGGCGCTGACCACCGAACGCGTGGCGAAGAAGCCCGAGGGCCTCGACCTGGCCGGGCTGCTCGATGCCATCGAGGCGGAGATGAAGGACGCCCCGGACCGCCTGCAGTGGGCGATGAACCACTGCCTGGCCCAGCTCGGGATCGAGCACCCCGAGCACCGCGCCCGCGCCCTCGACATCGGCGAGCGGCTGGAGGTCCTCAAGGACTACCCGACCCCACCGAACTGCACGTCCCCCTTCGCCCCCATCTGGATCACCGAGATGGTGCGCCGGCAGCAGGACAGGTAGAGCGGCAGCGAGAGCAGATCAGCAGGCCGCTTCGAAGGTCAGCCTGCTGCTGGCGGGTCTCATCCGCCACATGGCCCGCAGTTGTCGGTACTGGTCGACTTCGGCCCGCGCCTCAGCAAGATCGGCAAGCCGGTCCGGCCCGACGACGCTGAAGCTGAAGCCGGTGTTCCGGGTGTTCAGCGCCTCCACACCGGCCAGCTCGGCGTGGTCGCCGAAGCACATCTCCAGGCTGAGCTGCCAGTACACCGGGTACGGGTCATCGTCTCTGTCGGTGGCGATCGCGAGCTGCCGAGTGAAGGTCAGCGTCGGCAGCTTGTCGGTCCACTGGTAGCGGCCCCACTGCACGATGAAGCCATCGGCATCGCCGTCGGCGTCGGTTCCGCTTACTTCGATCTGCAAGAACTCTGTGAACGCCTGCCAGGCGGCCGCCACGTCCGCAACCGCCGCAGGCTCGACGCGGTGCCGCCGTAAGACCTCGGCGAACGCGTCGGCGCTGTCACGCCAGGGGACGGGCATGGTCGATCACCTCGGATGTCTCGATGGCCTGGACGACCTCGCTTTCACACCGGCTGATGGCCCGTGGACGGCTCGGCTGTGGCGGCAGGATCCGCGGTGTCCACCACCGCCTGAGCTGCCTCCCAAAGATCACGGCGGAGGGCTTCGTTCGACTCGCGTCGGTCCTGCCACGCCGGACTGGCGTCGATGGTCTGCTTTGCCTCGGTCAGGCTGAGGCCGGCCGCATGCGTGAGCAACTTCATCGAGTCGATCTGTCCGAAACCCTCGCTGCGCAGGAAGTTGATCACATCGTTGAGGGATGCGCCTTCCTCCAGCCGGCCGGTGAGCATCGACGCGGCGACGTCGAATTCTTTGTCGGTAAGCACGGGGCCAGTATCGTCCGGTGGCCCTGCCGGTGCGCGCTCCTCGCAGGTTTCGTCCGGTAGAACGGCAAGCGACCGCAACTGGTGTGGGAGAGGGTGAATTGTTGTGGAGAACCCAGACGTGCGTGCGGCCGGCATATCGCGGGTCTACGTCGACATGGTGGGAGACCTGTTCCACGCGGGCCATGTCTCGCTCCTCCGGGAGGCGCGCCGCCATGGTGACTGGCTGGTCGTCGGCGTGTTGTCGGACGACACCGCAGCCTCCTACAAGCGTCGTCCCGTCATGACCCTTGCCGAGCGTGTCGCCGTGATCGAGTCGTGCAGGTACGTCGATGAGGTCATCGTGGACGCCCCGTTCCAGGTGACCGAAGGGTTTCTTGCCGAGCACGGGATCACCACCGTGGTACACGGCGACGACTTGTCGCCCGAGGCGGCCGAGTTCGTATACGGACCCGCTGCAGCCGCCGGCAGACTCACTTACGTGCGGCGTACGGAAGGAATCTCGACCACCCAGCTGATCCAGCGGGTGCTCGACGCGGCTGCCTCGCGAGATGCGGCGTCGGAGCCACGACGATTCGGTGGCCCGCCGGATCATCGCGGACGCTGGGGTAAACGAAAGCCCAGGCTCGGAATTGCTTCCGACCTGGGCTTTCGCGTGGAGCGGGTGAAGGGAATCGAACCCTCACTGTCAGCTTGGGAAGCTGATGTTCTGCCATTGAACTACACCCGCGAGCGGCCACCACTGTACCTGACGTCACGGGTCGCGTGCACGTAGGTAACCGCGGCAGTTCGCCGCCGTCTTCGCCTACGCGGCCACGAGCTGCAGGAACGGTTTGCGGGGCCGGCGTTCGTACGCCGGCCCGTTCTTGCCCGCCGCCGGGTCGCGCCAGGTGTTCGGGTAGGCCCCCGCCTCGTGCCGGTGCAGCAGCGCCGACTCGACGGTGAGCTCGTAGAGCCGCCAGTCGAGGGTGGGCGCGGCCCGGTGCCGGCGGGCGAGGTGCTCGACGGTGGCGATGCTGGTGACGGGGTGGGCCCGGCCGCTGACGTACGCCTCGACGTCGCTGTCCTCGGCGGGGAAGGCGTGCAGGGCGTAGCGCCCGTCGCGTTCGAGGTCGCGCCGCTTCGGTGAGTCGATCACGAAGCAGTAGAGACCCTCGTCGGTGACGATGGGGGAGACGGGGTGCACCCGTGGCCCGCCGTCGGCCCGTACGGTCGCCAGGTAGCCCATGCCCGGCCCGTACTGGTGCAGCAGGGCACGGATCGACGAGGCCAGCCACGGTGTGGCGGCGGCGAATTCGGTCCAGGTTGCCATGGGGTGGACTTTATCGAACACATGTTCTAGTGCGCCATCGAGACACGCGGTGCGTCCCCTATCGGGTGATCGATGTCCGAAGAAGCCCTTGTGGCCTGCGCGGGAGTGCAGAATTCCGGCCGTTCGGGTGGGCCGCGGCGGCTGAAGGGCAAGCAGCACCAGCACGGCTCCAGCGTCAACGGCTCGCGGTATCAGGGAGCGACGGCGTCCCGCTCGTATCTCGACTGGCGCACCTGGCCGACCGCCTGAGGGCCGTCGTGCCTCCGTTCGACGGAGATCCGGTGCCAGCTGCCTGTTTCCAAAACCAGCCAAACAGTTTCTGAAAAATCGTGAAAGAGCGTCTCGTCCGACCGTACAGAATGCGGTCCGCCGACGAGACAATCTGAGCGGTGTGGCGGAGTTGATCAGGCATGCTGGTTGCCGTACGCATTCCACTTGTCCTGTCGGGCGGCCGCCCGCTAAGCCCTGGATTCCGCGCCGGACTCGGCGCGGCCTTCGTGTTGCTCTTCTTGATCAGCGCGGTGGAGCTGGCAGACGGCCGCGAGGCGCGCTTCGTCGGCCTGATGGCGACCGTGCCCTTCCTTGCCGCGGTGTTCGCGCCGTGGCAGGCGGTGCTGCTCGCCGGCGGCGTCGCGACGGCGGTCGGCACCGTCTTCGCCTTCTTCGGCATGAGCCAGGACGACCTGTCCGCGTTCATCAACGTCATCGGCATCGGTCTGGCGACCGGCATCGCGGCGCTGGTGGCGGTGGTCCGGCAGCGGCAGGCCGAGCGCATCGCCGAGCTGGCCAAGCTCGCGACCATCGCGCAGCAGGCGGTGCTGCGGCCGCTCGGCCCGAAGGTGGGCACGCTGGCGGTGGCCGGCCGGTACATCTCCGCGACCGCTGCGGCCGACATCGGCGGCGACCTGTACGAGGCGCTGGACACCCCGTACGGCGTCCGCATGATCATCGGTGACGTGCGGGGCAAGGGCCTGGACGCGGTCCGAACGGCGAGCATCGTGCTGGGCTCGTACCGCCATGTCGCCTTCGAACGGGCCGACCTGCGCGCGATCGTCGCCGACCTGGACCGGGCCGTGGCCCGCAGTGTGGGCGACGAGGACTTCGTCACCGCGTGCCTGGTCGAGGAGCGCGGCGGCACGCTGACGATCGTCAACTGCGGCCACCCCGCGCCGATCCTGATCCGGCGCGGCGAGGTGATCACCCTTGATCCGCCCTCGCCGGCGCCACCGCTGGGTTTCATGCCGGTGGTGCGCAGCCGCGTGGAGCGGCTCGAGCCCGGTGACCGGCTGCTGCTGCTGACCGACGGTCTGGCCGAGGCGCGGCGCGACGGCGAATTCTTCCCGATCACCGAGCGGGCGTGGAAGCTGCTCGGCCACGGCACCGTCGGCGACGGTCTGGCCTCGGTCGAGTCGGCGCTGCTGGAATGGGTGCACAACCGGCTGGACGACGACATCGCGCTGATCCTGATGGAGTACGCGGGCCCGTCGCAGCCGACCCTGGCGCCGGTGCCGAGCTGGGAACTCGGCGCGACGAACTAGGCGACCGAGGTCGTGCGGCTGCGGCGCACGGCCAGCGTCAGCGAGGGCAGCACGCTCGGGGCGCGGTGGCGGCCGATGTAGCGGATCGGGTAGCGCGGCTCGAACATCAGCTTGCGCAGGTTCTCGATCATCTTTCTTCCTCCCCTGTGGTCGGCGGGGCGAGGGTGCCCGCGCGTCACCCGGAAGAACGACGTCGATGCGGTTAGGTTGCGGCACCCCGGCGTGGTGCCTTGCATGTGTCCGTTTTATTCACTATGTCCCCCGGCGGTTCGCGCGGCGGTGCGATGAAGGGTGGGGGATTTCACCTGGTTGTGATGTGAACTTCTCGGCAGTTCGCTTGCCGATGGTTACTGACGAGTAATAGAGTCGTACTTACTGGTCGGTAACTGAATGCGCTGAGGGCGGGAAGAATGAGCCACTACCAGAGCAACTTGCGGGATCTTGAGTTCAACCTGTTCGAGGTCTTCGACACGCCCTTCGGCGAGGGCCCCTTCGCCGAGGTCGACGCGGACACCGCGCGCAGCGTGCTGAGCGAGATCGACCGCATGGCGCGCGTCGACCTGGCCGCGAGCTACGCCGACGCCGACCGCAATCCTCCGGTGTACGACCCGGCGAACTACACCGTGACCATGCCGGAGAGCTTCAAGCAGTCCTTCCGGACCTGGATGGACTCGGAGTTCTGGCGCCTGGACCTGCCGCCCGCCCTCGGCGGCAGCTCCGCCCCGCGCACCCTGACCTGGGCCTTCGCCGAGCTGGTGCTGGGCTCGAACGCGCCGGTCTGGATGTTCGGCTCCGGCCCCTCGTTCGCGCACGTGCTCTTCCTGGAGGGCACCGACGAGCAGAAGAAGTGGGCCGAGCTGTTCGTCGACAAGAAGTGGGGCTCGACGATGGTGCTCACCGAGCCCGACGCGGGCTCGGACGTGGGCGCGGGCCGCACCAAGGCGGTCAAGCAGGACGACGGCTCCTGGCACATCGAGGGCGTGAAGCGGTTCATCACCTCGGCCGAGCACGACATGTCCGACAACATCATCCACTACGTGCTGGCACGGCCCGAGGGCCACGCGGCGGGCACCAAGGGCCTGTCGCTGTTCGTCGTGCCGAAGTTCCACTTCGACGCCGAGACCGGCGAGCTGGGCGAGCGCAACGGCGTCTTCGTCACCAACGTCGAGCACAAGATGGGCATCAAGGTCTCCACGACCTGCGAGACCACCTTCGGCGGCCACGGCGTCCCGGCCAAGGGCTGGCTCGTCGGCGAGGTGCACGAGGGCATCCGGCAGATGTTCCTGATCATCGAGAACGCCCGGATGATGGTCGGCACCAAGGCCATCGCGACGCTGTCGACCGGTTACCTCAACGCGCTGTCCTACGCCAAGGAGCGCGTGCAGGGCGCCGACCTGCTGAAGATGACGGACAAGACCGCGCCGCGCGTCGCCATCACCCACCACCCGGACGTACGCCGCTCGCTGCTGCTGCAGAAGTCGTACGCCGAGGGCCTGCGCGCGCTGGTCGCGTACACGGCGTACTGGCAGGACCGGGTCTCCATCGCCACCGCCGCCGGTGACGAGAAGGCCGCCAAGCGGGCCTCGAAGATCAACGACTTCCTGCTGCCGCTGGTCAAGGGCTGCGGCTCCGAGCGCGCGTTCGAGCTGCTCGGCTCCGAGTCGCTGCAGACCTTCGGCGGTTCGGGCTTCCTGCAGGACTACCCGCTGGAGCAGTACGTCCGCGACGCGAAGATCGACTCCCTGTACGAGGGCACCACCGCGATCCAGAGCCTCGACCTGGTGTTCCGCAAGATCGTGCGGGACAACGGCCGGGCCCTGATGTCGGTCGCCGGCGAGATCCAGGAGTTCCTCACCAACGAGGCCGGCAACGGCCAGCTCAAGGAGGAGCGCGCGTCCCTGGCCGCCGCCCTCGGTGACGTGCAGGCCATGCTCGGCACGTTCACCGGCTGGCTGGCCGAGTCGCAGGGCGACGACCCGCGGGCGCTGTACAAGGTCGGCCTGCACTCGCGCCGCCTGCTGCTCGCCATCGGCGACCTGGTCGTCGGCTGGCTGCTGCTGCGCCGCGCCGAGGTCGCGCTGCGCAAGCTGTCCGGCGAGCCGGGCACCGACCAGGCGTTCTACACCGGTGTCGTGGCCACCGCGCGCTTCTTCTCGCGCGAGGTGCTGCCACGGCTGGGCTCCGACCGGCGCATCGTCGAGCTGGCCACGCTCGACGCGATGGACCTGGACGAGGCCTCCTTCTGACCCCACGGGGGGCGGCCCCGGCCGCGCCCCGCACCCATCCCACGAATAGGTGAACGGCGCCCCTCCTCACGCGGGGGCGCCGTTCCCGTCTGCGCCGGTCAGCCGGGTGCCGGGCGGTTATCACCGAAGTTGGGATGCGCAACCGTCACGCTTGCGGCAAGCTGAGCACATGGCCCCGCTGTCCGGCGCCGGAACGCGCCCACGCACCCTGGTGCTGCTGCGTCACGCCAAGGCCGACCGCCCTGCGGGGCTGGCCGACACCGACCGCCCGCTGACCGACCGCGGTCATGCCGACGCCGCCGCGGCCGGGGCCTGGATGGTCAACCACGGCTACGTGCCCGACCTCGTGCTCTGCTCGCCGGCCAGGCGCACCCGCCAGACCTGGCACTCGGTCGCGGTTGCGCTGGCCGGCGCCGGGTCGCCGGTGGTCCGCTACGAACGCCGGCTGTACGAAGGCTCGCCCGACGAGCTGCTCGCCCTCATCCGGGAAGTGGAACCCGAGTTCCGCACGGTCCTGGTCATCGGGCACAACCCGACCATCTCCCAGCTCTCCGCGCAGCTCGACGCGGGCGGCGGCGAGGTCGACTCCGACGGCCTGCGCACCTGCGGCCTGGCCGTCCACCAGCCCGAAACCGACTGGCCCGACACCACCACCGCCAAACTCATCGCCGCCCACACCGCCCGCGCCTGACCCCACGCCTCGGCGCCGGCCATTCGCCGCGCCGGGCCGCTCACCTGCCGCAACTCTTAAAGAGTCGCGCCCACCGCACGTGTCTTCGGCCGCGACTCTTCAAGAGTTGCGGCAGGGGCGATGGCGGGGCGGGCGGTGGTCGGGGTGGGGATCAGGCGAAGAGGGCGAAGTAGATGGCGATGTGGTGGGAAATGGCGGCGAGCAGGGTGCAGGCGTGGAAGAACTCGTGGTGGCCGAAGACCTCGGGCCACGGGTTGGGGCGGCGGAGTGCGTAGAAGACCGCGCCGACGCTGTAGGCCAGGCCGCCGACGATCAGCAGGACCAGAGCGGTGACGCCGCCGTTGTGCAGGATGTCGGGCAGCACGGCGACGGCGACCCAGCCCAGGGCCAGGTAGAGCGGCGCGGAGACCCAGCGCGGCGCGTGCGGCCAGATCAGCGACATGGCAGCCCCGCCCAGCGCGCCCGCCCAGACCAGGGCCAGCAGCAGCGCGGCCTTGCCGGACGGCAGCAGAAGCAGGCAGAACGGGGTGTACGTGCCCGCGATGAAGATGAAGATCATGGCGTGGTCGAGCCGCCGCATGAGCTGGTAGCCGCGCTCGCTCCAGACTCGCCGGTGGTAGAGCCCGCTGACGCCGAACAGCCCGCACACGGTGAGGCTGTAGACCGCCACGCTGGCCACAGGCATGCCGCCGGGCCGGAACGCGGCGATGGACACCAGTACGACGCCGCAGACCAGGGCGACGAAGAAGGCGTACGCGTGCAGCCAGCCACGCATCCGTGGCTTGCCGATGTCGACGGGGCGCAGACGTCGCGGGGCGGCCGTGTCGGTCATGCCCCTAGGCTACGGCACCGTAGGTTACTCATGCGTAGCCTAGGCGCGTGAGGCCGGTAACATCTGCGTCGTGCTGGTCCGGAAGTACGGCTGGGACTCGCTGCTGCTGGAGGTCGACGACCCGGCGGCGTGGTTCCGCGCGCTGCGCGCCGCCCGCGAGCGCGGCGAGCTGACCTGCGAGGAGATCGTGCCCGCGGCGCGCACGGTGCTGCTGCGCGGGGTGCGGGGCGAGCCGCGCTGGGCGGACCTCGCACCCGAGGCCGCACCGTCCGGGCCACCGTCGCGCGTGGACGTTCCGGTGCACTGGGACGGGCCCGACCACGACGCCGTCGCGGCGGCGTGGCGGGTCGATCCGGCGCAGGTGCTCCGGGAGACCGAGTTCACGGTCGCGTTCTGCGGGTTCGCGCCCGGATTCGGCTACCTGACCGGGCTGCCCGAGCGACGGTGGCTGCCCCGGCTGGCCAGCCCGCGGGCCAGGGTGCCGGCGGGCTCGGTGGCGCTCGCAGGGCCGTACGCCGGAATCTATCCACGCAGCTCGCCCGGCGGCTGGCAGCTGGTGGGCCGCACCGAGCTGGTCCTGTTCGACCTCGACCGCGACCCGCCCGCGCTGCTCGCGCCCGGGACGGTCGTGAGGTTTGTCGATGCTTGAGGTGCTGAAGCCGGGCCCGCTGGCCACCGTGCAGGACCTGGGCCGCCTCGGTTATGCCGAACTCGGCGTGTCCCGGTCGGGCGCGCTCGACCCGGAGGCGCTGCGGCTGGCCAACCGCCTTGTCGGCAACCCCGAGAGCTGCGCCGCGATCGAACTCACCTACGGCGGTGCGGTCCTGCGGGCGCACGTGTCCGTCTGGTGCGCGCTCACCGGCGCGCCCGCGCCGCTGGCCGTCGACGGCCGCCCGGTGCCCTACGGGGTCGCGTTCGGGCTGCCCGCAGGTTCGCGCGTCGAGATCGGACCGCCGCGCCACGGTATTCGCAGCTATCTCGCCGTGTCGGGCGGCATCGCCGTCCCGCCGGTGCTCGGGTCGCGCAGCACCGACACGCTCTCCGGCATCGGACCTGAACCGCTGCGCGCGGGGCAGGTGCTTCCGGTCGGCCAGGCGGGCATCGGCGATGCCCAGGCGCCGCCCGGCGGGCCGTCCCACCGTGCGGCAGCGACCGGAAGGCAGGACACGACAGTGCTCGTGGGTCCGGCCGGTTCTGGACGGCAGGGCCCGGCGGTGCAAGGCGGCGGGGGCGGGAGCAGCGGTGGACCGCTCGGGGTCGACTTCGTGCCGGTGTCCGCGCCCGCCGAGGAGATCCGCTTGCGGGTGCGCTTCGGGCCACGGGACGACTGGTTCGCCGACCCGGGTGAGCTGCTGCGCACTGCGTACACGGCCGGGCAGGGCGACCGGATCGGGGTGCGGCTGGACGGGCCGCCGCTGACCCGGGCCGTGACCGGGGAACTGCCCAGCGAAGGGCTGCTCGCCGGGGCGATCCAGGTGCCCGGCGACGGCCGGCCGCTGGTGTTCCTCGCCGACCACCCGACCACCGGCGGATACCCGGTCGTCGGGGTCGTGCACCCCGCCGATCTCGGGCTGCTCGCGCAGGCGCGTCCAGGCACTACTGTGTTCCTCTATGGATCTCAACGCTGATCTCGGTGAGGGTTTCGGCCGCTGGGAACTCGGGGACGACGAGGCCCTGCTCGACCTGGTGACCAGCGCCAACGTCGCCTGCGGCTTCCACGCCGGGGACGCGGCGACCATGCGCCGCACCTGCGGACTGGCCGCCAGGCAGGGCGTCGCGGTGGGCGCGCAGGTCGGCTACCGCGACCTGGCCGGCTTCGGCCGCAGATTCATCGAGTACGACCTCGACCAGCTCCGCGACGAGATCATCTACCAGGTCGGGGCGCTGCAGGCGCTGGCCGCGGCCGAGGGTGTCCGGGTGCGATACCTCAAACCCCACGGCGCGCTCTACCACGCGACCGCGCACATCGACGCCATCGTCGAGGCGGCGCAGGCGACCGGCCTGCCGGTGCTGTGCGCGCCCGGCTCGCCGCTGGCCACCGCTGCCGGGGACGCGGTCGTGCCCGTCTACGCGGAGGGCTTCGCCGATCGCGCCTACCGGGCCGACGGCACCCTGCTGCCGCGTACCAAGCCCGGCGCGGTCATCACCGACCAGGAGGAGGTGGTGGCCCGCGCCCTGCTGATGGCGGTGGACCAGCGGGTCATCGCCCTCGACGGCACGGTGCTGCCGCACGCCGTCGACTCGATCTGCCTGCACGGCGACACCCCGGGCGCGGTCGCCCTGGCCCGCGCCGTCCGCGAAGCCCTCCAGTACGCCGACGTCCCCCTCCGCCCCTTCCTGCCCTGACCGCCGCAACTTTTGAAGAGATGCGCCCACAGCGGGCGGGCGAAGGCGCGACTGCTTCAGAGTTTCGCCGGGTGGGTCAGGAGTCGAGGCCGCGGAGGATCAGGGGGAGGCGGTCGGGGGCGTCGGGGGTGATGACGACGGGCACGCCCCAGTCCTGGCGGGTGAGGTGGCAGGCCGCGAACTCGGCGTCTTCGTCGCAGGTCGCCGCCTGCGCCACGACCTGGAGCACGCCCTGCGGCACGGCCGGGTTGAGGACCAGCGTGCGGGACAGGTCCGTGGTCACCCCGGCGCCCTCCAGCAGCAGCTCGGCGGGGGAGGCAGACACCTCCAGCCGGGTCGGGTCGCCGAAGCTGCGGTCGAGCTTCTGGCCCGGCGCGGGGGTGAAGATGACGTCCAGCGTGACCGTGCCCGGGGCCAGCGGCGACGGGGGCCGCTCGACCTTGTGCCGGCCGCCGTCGACCACGCCGGCCGCGCCAGGGGCGAGCCGGACCAGCCGGTGCGCGGCCGACTCGACCACGATCACGCTGCCGTCCGCGTCGAGCACCACGTCGCTGGGCTCGGCCAGGCCGCTGTCCACGGTGGACACCGTGCCGTCCTGCCAGCGCCGGACCGCGCCGTTGTACGTGTCCGCGATCAGCACCGAGCCGTCCGGCAGCGCGCACACACCCAGCGGGTGCTGCAGCAGCGCCTGGTCGGCCGGTCCGTCGACGTGCCCGAAGTCGAACAGGCCCTGCCCGACCGCGGTGTGCATCTGCCCGTCCTCGATCCAGCGCAGCGCGCTGGTCTCCGAGTCGGCCAGCCACAGCCTGCGCCCGTCGGGCGAGGCGGACAGGCCGGACGGCTGGGCCATCCACACCTGGTCCAGCGCGCCGTCGCGCAGCGCCTCGACGGTGGTGCCCGCGTACAGGCCGACGGTCCGCTTCACCGGGTCGAACCACCACAGCGTGTGCGTGCCCGCCATGGCGACGATCACCTTGCCGTCGTACCAGGCGACGTCCCACGGCGAGGACAGGTCCATGGACCGGGCGTCGTGGGCGTGGTCGTCCAGGCTCGACCGCCACTGCCGGCCGGTGCCGGCCACCGTCGTCACGGCCAGGTCGCTCAGTCGTACGCCGCGCAGCAGGTGGTTCACCGTGTCCGCGACGACGACGTCGTAGCCGACGAGCGCCGCGACGTCGGCGGGCAGCAGGCACATGCCCTGAGGTTCGGAGAAGCTCGCCTCGGCCGGGCCGCCGTCGGCGCGACCGCGCCCGCCGGAGCCTACGCGGCGGCGCACCGCCGACAGGTCCTGGTCGAGGACGGCGAGGCTGTGCCGGGCCGAGTCGGAGACGAGCACGGTGCCGTCGGGCAGCGGCAGCGCCTTGCCGGGGAAACGCAGCAGGGTGTCGCTCGGCGGCGGGGGCACGAACGGGCCGTCGCCGCGGTGCAGGGTGCCCTTCGCCTCGTGCACGGCGATCAGCTCGTCCAGCAGGCGGCGCAGCCCTTCGGCGTGGCCCTCGCCGGCCATGTTCGCCACGACGTAACCCTCGGGGTCGATCACCGAGAGCGTCGGCCAGGCCTTGGCGGCGTACTGCTGCCACATGTCCATGTCCGGGTCGTCGAGCACCGGGTGGTCCACGCCGTAGCGCTCCACCGCGGCGGCCAGCGCGGCCGCGTCGCGCTCGTGCTCGAACTTCGGCGAGTGCACCCCGATGATCACCAGCACGTCGGCGTACTTCTCCTCGAGCGGGCGCAGCTCGTCGAGCACGTGCAGGCAGTTGATGCAGCAGAAGGTCCAGAAGTCCAGGATCACGATCCGGCCGCGCAGGTCGGCCAGCTTGAGATCCTTGCCGCCGGTGTTCAACCAGCCTCGTCCGCGCAGCTCCGGCGCCCGTACCCGCATACCGCCATTCTGCCCGATCATGGGACCGTCGGCGCAGGGGCGGGGTGGTGACGTGGCCTACCGCCGCGCGATCAGGCCGGGGCCGGCTCCAGCACACCCGGCGCGGCGGCGACGGTGCGGCCGTCCTGCTCCGGCGTGATCAGCTTGTGCAGCGACAGGGCCACCAGCGACGCGGCGAGCGTGCCCGTGGCGACCAGGACGATCCACACGCCGCCGAGCCCTGCGCCGAGCAGCGGGCCGGCGCTGACCGGGGCGACGATCGCGGACATGCCCCACACCATCGAGGACAGCGCGTTGTAGCGACCGCGCAGCTCGTCCGTCGCGAGCACGTTGACCAGGGCGGGGCTGACCGGGGAGAGCATCGTCTCGCCGACCGCGAAGATCGCGCCGAACAGGATCACGATCGCGGCGCTGAGCACCATGTTGCTGCCGTCGATGTAGCCGGCCAGGCCGAGCACCAGCCAGGCCGTGCCGAACACGCCGCCGACCGCGGCCAGCGCCCGGCTGCGGCTGCGGCCCTGCAGCTTCTTGATGACCAGCAACTGCGCCAGCACGATCACGATGGTGTTGGCGGTGAACGAGTAGCCGATGATCTGCGGGGTGACGCCCGCGACCTTGGTCGCGAAGCCGGTGAAGCCCACCTCCAGCTGCGCGTATCCGGACACGGTCAGCAGCACACTGAAGATCATCAGGCGGCGGAACGGCTTGTGGCGCAGCACCTCGCCGTATCCCCGCTTGCGGCCGCTCTCGGTCAGGGTCGGCGTCTCGACCAGCCGCCGGCCCACCTTCGGCATGGAGAGCAGGATCAGGAACGGCCCGGCGTAGCAGAACATGTCCAGCACGTAGATCAGTTGGAAGGTGCCCGGCCGGGCGGTGTCCACGATGCTGCCCGCGGTCGCCGAGCCGATGCCGATGCCCAGGTTGAGCAGGGCGAACTGGAGGCCGAAGACCCGCTGCCGCTCCTGCTCGCCGGTGATCGAGGTGAAGACCGTGTTCATGCCGGCCCAGATCGTCGACGCGCCCAGGCCGCTCAGCGTCAGCGCCACAGCGGCCTGCCAGGTGGTGCCGACCAAGGCCAGCGAGCCGACGCCGACCGCCTCGATGAGCAGCGCGGGCATCACCACCCGCCGCGCGCCGAAGCGGTCGATCAGCGAGCCCGACAGCGGCGCGACCGCGAGGGTGAGCAGGCCGAACCAACCGATGAGCAGGCCCACCGTGGTGCCGGACAGGTGCCGCACCTCGGTCAGGTAGATGAACAGGAACGGCAGCGTCAGCCCTCGGCCCAGCGCGGAGAAGAGGGTGCCGACGAGCATCCGGCGTGCTTCAGGCCTCGCGGGCAGGGCGTCGCGCAACATGCGGCCAGTGTGCTGCCCGGGTGTGACGTCACGCGAGCGAGATAAAAGGCCCTGTGGTCAGTGCCACAGGGCCTTTCACTCGTTACGGGTACGCCGTCGTCACGGGGTCGGCGTGGCCGCGGGCTCCGACGGAGCCGTGGACGGCTGACCGCCCTCGGCGGTGTTCGGGGCCAGGCACAGCACCTTGCTGTCGACGGTGACGTGCGGCTGCGTCTTGTCGCACTGGTCCTTGCTGTCGGCGACCGAGACGACCTTGTAGGTCTGCGGCTCGGTGCACGCGGCCGCGACGGCGACGTCGCCGGACTGCTTGAGGCAGTCGCCGACCCCGAACGTCGCGGTGGCCTCATCGCCGCCGAGCAGCTTCTGCGCGCCGATCAGGACACCGAAGGCGAGCGCCAGCAGCAGTGCGCAGCCCACGACCACCATCACGATCACGCGGCCGGTGCGGACCGGCTTGATCTCCAGCGCACCGGTGCCGGTCTCGTCGGGCTTGAACTTGTCGAACTTCGACTGCTCCTGTGCGGGCGGCGGCGGCGAGTCCATCGGCGGGCGCTGCCCCGGCACGATGCCGGCACCGGGCGGGGGACC